>JAGCHA010000099.1 GCA_017649325.1 Ruminococcus sp. | reverse complement strand
GACTTTCATGCGAGGCATAAAAATAGCGCCCCACAAGAAGTGAAGCGCGAACCTGTCCGCGGGTTTCCCCGCTGGTGGAGGCGAGGGGAATTGAACCCCTGTCCGAAACACCATCCATGCAACTTTCTACGAGCGTATCCTACCTATTATGTTTCCCCTGTCAGACCGCCGATAGTCGGGCTGAGAGACAAAGTAGTCCGTATACATCATGCGGACACGGACACTTCCGCACGACGTTCACCGCTAATCAATGCCCAAGCGAGAGCCGCGGTACTCTCTCGGTGGACAGTAGCTGACTTAAGCAGCTACCAGTTCGCTATTTCTAGAAACTGTAATGTTATTTCTTGCGTTTATATTTAAACGTGGCGACGGTTATGGAGCTCACGCCGTACTCCGCTCGCTTATCACACTTCAAGTACCCCGTCGAAACCTTTACGCCCCCGATAAGACACTATTCATGTGTACTTACTAATTATATACCAAAGAATAAGTTTTGTCAACGGCAGCAGCATGAAAAACTTGTCAATAGCATGCGAAAGTTGTCGAATCGGTAAAATAACGCAATACAGCCAAAAAACTGACCAAAAGTCACAAAAAATACTTTGACATTCGAAAAAAATTGTTGTATAATGAGTATATTAAATAATTATGTTTGGAGGTGACGGATTATGAAGTATTTCAAAACATGGAAAATGAAAGTATACTTTATAAAATTCGCATTCCGCCTCGCTGCCGTTATAATAATGGTATACCTCTATCTCCGTGATAAGGAGATATTCTACGAATACACGATCACCCCTGTAAAGCGCGGCTTTAACTTCATGCATCTGATGTGGCTCGTATTCATGGGACTGATGTCGCTGCATATCGTACCGCCGAGGTTTATGACAATGGGCGCAGGCAAGAAACGAAAAGTCAATTATGTTCCTGTTGAGGGCTATTCCGAGCTTGAGCTCCTCAGATACGTACAGAACGAGAATAAGAAGGCATGGCGTTCGATGCTGGCATGGTTCGTGCTTAATTCGATCTTTGCGATACTGTTTTTTACGGGAGTTATCGGAAAACCCGAACTTGTACTTCTGACGGCGATATATTTCCTGTGCGATTACATATGCATACTTCTCTTCTGTCCGTTCCAGACATTCGGACAAAAGGACAAATGCTGCGTCAACTGCCGAATTTACGACTGGGGACATTTCTTTATGTTCACACCGTGTCTGTTCCTGAACACCTTTTTTGGCTGGACGCTCTTCATTATGGGAACGGCAGTCATAGTTGCGTGGGAATTTGAATGGACTTTACACCCCGAGCGCTTCTGGGAGGGCTCCAATCAGGTATTGAAGTGTGCAAACTGCAAGGACCAGACCTGCACTGTAAAGCGCAAAAACACCAAAGCGCTACTTTCGCTTCTTAAAAAGTAAAAAACAGTCTCCGAAGGGAAGCAGCCCAAAACGGAGACTGTTTTTTATTCATAATTAATGATTGAATTTTGCTATAACTCGTGTTATAATAAAGCTGATATCTTTTTAAGGAGACGGACAAATGGAAATAAAAGGTATAAAAAAGATCTCTTTGATAGCAAACACAGTCATATTATTTCTTGTTTTCGGACTTTCCGCATTTTTTTTATTCGTCAAGGTGCCTTTTCTTTTAGCATTCAGCATACTGACAGTCTGCGTTTATCTTGTAGGATACTACTGTAAAAAAAACAGTAAAATATGCGTGGTTTCAGAAGAGGTCACATATGAGCATAATACTGACCGATGAAATAAGGGAAATGCGTTTCCCGAAGCCGCTGAAGGCTGAAGAGATGAAATATTATACCGAGCATCTCGCTCTGACTGTACTTCGGTATTGTTTTGACCGCTATGATGACTGGCAAGTATCCGACGCTCCCGACCTTCAAAGCAAGGACAGAAACGCAGGTATAGAGGTAACGGAGCTTGCGATAAGCCTGAACAAAGCAATTGTCGGCGACTGTCTCCACTACTGGGAAACAGGCGATGTACGATACAAGAACAAGGCAGAATACCGCGGAGCGCGTGCAGGAGAGGAATTCTATATCCTACCATCGGTCGACTCAAACGACGAGCTTGCATCACTCGAAGAAATCTTCCGCAAAAAGCTTGCCAAGCTCAGCAGCTATAAGGAGCGCGGCATAAACAGGCTTGGTTTGATAATGGTAATGGACGCTCTTCCTCTGTCAGCCACCGTTGAAAACTGGGCAGAAGTGGTAAGAGTGCTCCAGTCTGACGCTGCTGAGCGCTATGATAAGGTGTTTTTCGCATATAACTTTGCACTAAGCTATTACAACTGCGAAACAAACACGACGACCAATTATCCCATATACCGCGACGATTACGAGGCACTAAAAAAATACGCCCGTTATATGTCCGAAAACAAAGCAAAACAGCCATAACACACGTTATGGCTGTTATCTTTTTATTTTCCGCTTTCTCCGTAGTTGGATAGGACACGGGCTGACGGGTCGTTGACGTTGCAGCCTTCCCATTCCTTGTTCGGCATCCAGAACCCGACGATCATCTCGCTGTTGCCGCTATAGTATTTCTCGAAGATCTCGCGGTAAAGAAGAGACTCCTTTGTGAACGGTGCTGCATGAGAATATTTTGTGCATTTGAGCTCGAATTCCTCGTCCGAATAGAAATCTGCAGCATACTCTTTCAGATAGTCCACCATTGAGTGACCGACTGCGTCCGAGAAAGCAGCCTTCTCGCGGTAGAGGATATCATGCGGGAGATAATCACCCTCGAAAGCATGGCGGAGAAGGTACTTGCCCTTATTGTACTTGTTCAGCTTCATTTCGGGATCAATCGACATAACATACCTCACGAAGTCGAGGTCACCAAAGGGCACTCTTGCTTCGAGCGAATTTACAGATATACAGCGGTCGGCGCGGAGAACATCATACATATGCAGCTCATGCACACGCTTTACCGATTCTTCTTGGAAAGCATCGGCAGAAGGCGCAAAATCGGTATACTTATAGCCGAAAAGCTCATCTGATATCTCACCTGTGAGCAGAACACGGATATCGGTCTGCTCATGGATAGCCTTGCAGAGCAGGTACATACCCATGCTTGCGCGGATAGTTGTTATATCGTAAGTTCCGAGCATATGGATGACCTCATCGAGCGCCGCGATAACATCATCTTTGGTGATGATTATTTCTGTATGGTCACTGCCGATATAGTCTGCGACCTGCTTAGCGTATTTAAGGTCAATAGCGTCGGTATTCATACCGATAGCAAATGTACGTATGGGCTTTTCGCTCCGGCGCTGAGCAATTGCACAGACTAGTGAAGAATCAAGTCCGCCCGAAAGGAGAAATCCGACCTTTGCGTCCGCATCGAGGCGTTTTTCCACTCCTGCGACAAGCTTATCATGTATATTGCCGCATACTGTCTCAAGGTCATCGTGTACGACAACATCGACCGCTGTTATATCGCAGTAACAGTGAAACTCTCCGTCCTTATAGAAATGACCGGGAGGGAAAGGCATGATTTTTTTGCATATATTCACGAGATTTTTAGGTTCGCTCGCAAAGGCGATGGTTCCGTCGTCGGACTTGCCGTAATAAAGAGGTCGAATGCCAATAGGGTCTCGCGCAGCTATGAACTCTCTCGTTTTGCTGTCGTAAATAACGCAGGCAAATTCTGCGTCAAGCATCGCGAACATATCTGTGTCGTATTCTCTGTAAAGCGGCAGAAGAATCTCACAGTCGCTGTCGCTTCTGAAAGTATAGCCTTTTTTTGCGAGCTTCTCGCGGAGCGGACGAAATCCGTATATCTCGCCGTTGCAGACCGCATAGTCCCCGTTTAGCTCAAAGGGCTGCATTCCCTCGGGAGTCAGTCCCATTATTGAAAGCCGCTGAAATCCGAGGACTCCGTCTCCAACCTGAATGATCCTCTGATCATCGGGACCGCGTGAGACCGTAGCCTTCAGTCCCTCCGTGACCTTTTCCATACCGCCAATACCGCAGTATGCCATTATCGTACACATAGTATATTCCTCCGAATAATAGGTATATTAAGCAACGTACATCGTCATTGATGTGCAGCTTTTTCAAACTTGCGAATAAAGTCCCCATATAATAATTATCAGGTTTCTAATGCTGATTTATCTCTTCTGTGGCATTTATACTTCACGCGAAGTTGTCAGCGCGGATTACGCGCTATGGATTTTTTCATCAAATTTATTTTTGCTTCCCGCACCCGAAATGTCCACAGGGTAATTACCTGTAAAGCACCCCTTGCAGTATCCGAACTTATTATCAACAAGCTCGCCGAGGCAGTCTACAGGTAGATAAGCAAGAGAGTCAGCATCAATAAATCTGGCTATTTCCTCTGTTGAACTGTATTTGCCCGCAATGAGGTTCTCCTCGGAGTCGATATCCGTACCGAAATGGCACGAATGAAGAAAGGGCGGAGAAGAGATACGAACGTGTACCTCAGTTGCTCCCGCATCACGCAGGAGTTTGACTATCCTCGCGCTTGTTGTGCCGCGGACTATAGAATCGTCTATCATTACCACTCTTTTGCCCGCGACCGTCTCGCGAACAGCATTGAGCTTTATCTTCACGGCATTTTCGCGCTGATGCTGTTCAGGCTGAATGAAGCTGCGCCCGATGTACTTGTTCTTGATAAAGCCGATGCCATAAGGGATACCACTTTCGGCTGAATAGCCAAGAGCAGCATCGAGCCCCGAATCAGGAACTCCAATGACGATATCAGCTTCAACGGAACTGTGCTTTGCAAGCAGCTTTCCTGCGGTAATGCGGGCGCGGTGAACAGAAACACCCTCAATGACCGAGTCGGGGCGCGCAAAGTATATATATTCAAAAATGCAGATATTACGCCTGTTTTTGCAGTTGGTGCGTATCGACTGCAAGCCGTTCTGACTAATCACCACTATCTCACCTGCATCGACGTCGCGCAGGAACTCAGCTCCCACTGTTTCGAGCGCACACGACTCGGAAGCCACAACATAAGCGCCGTCAGCCGTTCTGCCTATACACAGCGGTCGGAAGCCGTCAGGGTCACGGAAAGCTATCAGCTTGGTCGCAGTCATAAGAATGCAGGAATACGCCCCCTTGATGAAGGGCATAGCGCGCTCGACGGCCTGTTCAGTAGAAGAGCTTGTAAGACGCTCACGAACGATAGAATAAGCAATAGCCTCAGTATCGGATGTGCCGTGAAATATAGCTCCCGACATCTCGAACGAACGTCTCAGTTCGGCAGCGTTGACGAGATTACCATTATGAACGAGAGCCATATTTCCCTTTATATGGCGAATTACGAGCGGCTGGATATTGTTGTGGCTGTGCCCGCCCGTAGTCGAATAGCGCACGTGTCCGACCGCCATATTTCCGCTTCCGAGTTTGTCGAGTTCATCGCGGGTGAACACCTCGGAAACAAGACCGTCAGACCGTTTATGTCGAAACACACCGTCATCGCAGACAGTGATGCCGCAGCTCTCCTGTCCGCGGTGCTGGAGCGCATAAAGCCCGAAATATACCGAAGCGGCAACATCGGAATTTTTTCCTTCGTATATGCCGAAAACTCCGCACTCCTCATGTATACTGTCAAACATTCTCAACGCCTCACTTATAGGTATTGCTCGCTTATCTTGTCAATTATAGCAAGAGCAGCAAGACTTTTTTTCTTGCGCTTGTTCATCGCATACTGTTCAAGGTAAGCGTGAGCTTCCTCCTCGGTCATGCCCTTATACTGCATGAGCATGAATTTCGCCTTGTCGACGGTCTGTATCTCCGAAATCTTTTCCTCTAGCCTTATATTCTCGCGGTAAAGCTTCAACGAACGGTTCACAGCGATGTCAATAGTTTTGATAAGCTGGTAAAGGAGCGTTCTGCTGAAAGGCTTACCGACCACGATAACTCCGCATTTTTCAGCTCTGCCCATGATTTTTTCGGCTTGCTCGTCCTTTATCATGAAGATACAGTTAGCGGCAGTCTTTTCGATGATGTATTCAGCGAGCTCGTAACCCGATTCGTCGATAAGCGGTGAATTGATAACGGCGAGCTCCACGGAAGGCTCGGAGTCGAGGAAGACCTTTGCCTGATAAGCGGATTCGACGTGATTCGGGGTACACCCGAATGAATCCCGAAGGAAAGCTACAAGAGCTTCAGAGGCGCTTTTATTGCTTGAAACTACAAGAATTTTTTCCAAAGCCTACCTCCGTCAGAGATTGTAAAAATACTTTTTATCTTCAAAAGCTTCCTTATCATAAGCCGTAGTATACTCGCGCCATTCCTCGCGTCTGTATCGAAGCAGAACCTCGAGGATATTTGCAGGTATATGCTTTTTTACGAACAGAGAAGCCTCTGCACAGTTCATTGCTTCCTCAAGCGTTGAAGGGAGCCGCTCGGAACCGCTGTTCTTAGGCGGGAGTTCGAGCTTTTCGCTTATCCCGTCGAGAGCGGAATAAATAACGAGTCCGATTACGAAATGGGGTTCGCATACACAGTCAGCCGCGCGGAGCTCAACGCAGGTATTATCGCTGTCGGGAGCCATACGGATAAGCTGAGAGCCTTCCTCATCAGACCAGATTATATCACGAGGAGCCGAAAACTCGCCAAGCCTCTCATACGAATTTACGGTCGAATTGGTAAAGAATGTGAATTCGCGAATATGCTTCATAATGCCTGCAGCCGCATATTTCAGAAGGTCATTCCCGTCAGAGGGCGTTTCCTCTAGCATATCACTGTCAGGGAAGATATTGAAGCTGATATGCATACCGTTGCCACAGTCATTACGGAGCGGCTTGGGCATAAAGCTCGCATATACGCCATGAGTATCGGAAACAGACCTTACAGCCGATTTGAAGCTGAGAAGAGTATCTGCCGCTTTGAGAGCCGAGGCAGTGTTAAAATCTATCTCATGCTGTCCGCAGCCGCTCTCATGCCGCGACGAAATGGGATGAATGCCCATTTGCTCAAGGGTGAGACAAACGTCACGTCTGATATTCTCGCCCTTATCGTCGGGAGCGACATCGCAGTACCCTGCGAAGTCATGAGGGGTCTTTGTCGGAAGCCCGTTGTCGTCTTTCCTGAACAATGTGAACTCGGACGAAGTCCCGAAACGGAAGCAATAACCTGCCGCGATCGCAGCCTTCATTGCCTTTTTCAGGAAGTATCTGCCGTCACCTTCAAAGGGAGTTCCGTCCGCGTATCTGATATAGCAGAACATTCTTATTACCCTCCCCTGCTGCGGTCTCCACGGCAGAACAGTCATAGTCTGTGCGTCCGGGAAGAGAAAAAGATCTCGTCCGCCTGCTGCTTCAAAGCCTGCGATCTTCTTTGCTGTTATGCGTGCTCCGTGCTCGAAAGTAACAGCGAGCTCAGACGACAGTATGGAGATGTTTTTCAGTTTGCCTAAAAGGTCACAGAAAGTAAGTTTGACGAATTTGACGTCATTTTCCTCGACATACTGTAATATCTCATTTTCAGTATAAACCATTTTATCCTCCGTTATCTCAGATTGGTGTATCCCATAAGATAATTGTCGACCTCCGAAGCGGCGTCACGACCTTCGCGAATAGCACGTACAACAAGTGACTGACCGATATGCATATCGCCTGCTGTAAAGACCTTCTCAACATTTGTTGCGTGAGAGCCTGCCGCTGTTCTAACGTTCGTGCGAGCATCAAGCTCAACGCCGAACGCCTCGGCAACATAACTCTGACAGCCGAGGAATCCCGCTGCGATAAGGCAGAGCTCACATGGCAATGTCTCTTCGCTTCCTGCGATTTCTTTAGGAACTCTTCTGCCTGTAGCCTGGTCCGTTACAAATTCAAGCTTGACCGTTTTTACGCCCGAGAGCTCACCGTTATCGTTCTTGATGAACTCCTTGACTGTCGTGCAGTAAATGCGCGGGTCATGACCAAATACAGCTATCGCCTCTTCTTGACCGTAGTCCGTCTTGCAAACTCTTGGCCACTGCGGGAAGGGATTGTTCTCGGCACGTTCATCGGGAAGTTTCGGCATCATTTCGAGCTGAATGACCGACTTGCAGCCATGACGCATTGAGGTGCCGACGCAGTCATTACCCGTGTCACCTCCGCCGATGATGACGACATTCTTACCCTTTGCGGAGATGTACTTCCCGTCTGAAAGCTCGGAATCAAGCAGACTTTTTGTCGTAGCCTTGAGGAAATCCACAGCGAAGTAAATTCCCTGCGCGTCGCGTCCTTCCGCCTTGATATCGCGCGGATTCGAAGAACCGCACGCAAGCACAACAGCATCAAAACTACTCATTATCTCGTCAGCGGAGACATCCTGTCCGACATTAGCATTGGTCACAAACTCAACACCCTCAGCGCGCATGAGCTCCTCACGGCGCTGAATGATGTGCTTTTCAAGCTTCATGTTGGGGATTCCGTACATCATCAGACCGCCGATACGGTCGGAACGCTCGAAAACGGTAACACGATGACCACGCTTGTTGAGCGTATCAGCAGCCGCAAGTCCCGAAGGACCTGATCCAATCACAGCGACCTTTTTCCCGCTTCTTACAGCAGGGATATGCGGCGGCATAAGACCGTTCTCAAAGCCGTACTCGATTATGGAGTTCTCGTTCTCCCTAACGGTAACAGGGTTGTCGTAGACACCGCAGATGCAAGCCTTTTCGCACAATGCGGGACATACTCTCGACGTGAACTCGGGGAAATTGTTCGTCATGAGCAGACGTTCAAGAGCCTGCTCTTTTTGTCCGCGGAAGACCAGGTCATTCCATTCGGGAATGAGGTTATTAAGCGGACAGCCCGATATCATACCGCAGAGCATCTTGCCGTTCTGACAAAACGGTACACCGCAGTCCATACAGCGAGCAGCCTGCTCGCGGCGCTGTTCGTCGCTGAGCGGCACATGGAACTCGTTAAAGTCCTTTATACGCTCAGTAGGTTCTTTAGCGGACGTATCAGTCCTTGTAAATTCCAGAAATCCTGTTGACTTTCCCATTGCTCACGCCTCCTTTCTGATAAGCTCGAAAGCCTCGATTTCAGCCTGTTCGTGTGAGACACCTGACTTTTCAAGTTCCCTGACAGTGCTTTGAATTTTTGCGTAATCGTGGGGAATGACCTTCTTAAAGCATGGTAGATACCGCTCAAAATCTGCAAGAATAAGCTTTGCTTTTTCGGAGCCTGTTGCCTCTGCGTGCTCGGAAATGAGCGCTTTAAGCTCAGCAGTATCCTCCTCGTTCACGACTGTTTCAAGTGAAATAAGAGCTTTATTCAGACGTGTGTAGAGGTCGTGTGCCTCATCGAGAACGTAAGCGATACCGCCTGACATACCGGCCGCGAAGTTTTTACCTGTGCGACCGAGGATAACCGCTCGACCGCCCGTCATATACTCGCAGCCGTGATCGCCAACGCCCTCGCATACAGCGACAGCGCCCGAATTTCTGACGCAGAAACGCTCGCCGGCAACGCCGCAGATAAACGCCTTGCCCGAAGTAGCACCGTAGAGTGCAACATTTCCGACGATGATATTCTCATCAGCCTTGAAAGTCGAAGCCTTTGGCGGAGTAAGTATCAGCTTACCGCCCGAAAGACCTTTACCGAAGTAATCGTTGCTGTCTCCGACTAGTTCAAGCGTAAGACCTTTGGGGATAAACGCGCCGAAGCTCTGACCGCCGCTGCCCGTACATTTAATTGTATAGGTATCATCGGCAAGTGAGTTATCACCGTGGATTCGTGTTATCTCCGCGCCGAAAAGCGTACCTACCGAACGGTCGGTGTTGACCACATCTATGGAGATTGACTTGGAAGCGCCGCTCTTGAGCGCACTTCCTATCTTTTTTATTATAACACTCCTGTCAACTGTCTTGTCAAGCTCAAAATCAAAAATATCATCAGGGTCAAAATGCTGCTTTTCGCTAGTGGATATCTGCGAGAGTATTTGTGTGAAATCAATATTTTTCTCGTCAGCGCACTTCTTTGAACAAAGCAGGTCTGTACGTCCGATAAGCTCATCGACTGTACGAATACCGAGTTTAGCCATGTACTCGCGAAGCTCCTGTGCGATGAAATGCATGAAATTTATGATGTACTCGGGCTTACCGCGGAAACGTTTGCGGAGCTCGGGATTCTGTGTAGCGATGCCCATAGGACAGGTATCGAGATTACAAACTCTCATCATCACGCAGCCCATAGTAACGAGTGGAGCAGTCGCAAAACCAAATTCTTCAGCTCCGAGCAGTGCAGCAACAAGAACGTCGCGACCCGTCATGAGCTTTCCGTCAGTTTCGATACGAACTCTTGAACGCAGACCGTTGAGCATGAGTGTCTGATGAGCCTCGGCAAGACCGAGCTCCCAAGGCAGACCCGCATTGTAAATGGAGCTCTTTGGAGCCGCACCCGTACCGCCGTCATAGCCCGAAATAAGAATTACCTGAGCACCTGCCTTTGCAACACCCGCAGCTACCGTACCAACACCCGCTTCTGACACGAGCTTAACGGAGATACGCGCCTTATAATTGGCGTTTTTGAGGTCATAAATCAGCTGAGCCAGGTCCTCGATAGAATAGATATCATGATGAGGCGGAGGAGAGATGAGTCCCACACCTGCCGTAGAATGGCGGGTCTTGGCTATCCACGGATATACCTTACCGGATGGAAGATGTCCGCCCTCACCCGGTTTTGCACCCTGAGCCATTTTTATCTGTATCTCATTAGCGGAAACGAGATACTCGGATGTTACTCCGAATCTTCCCGAAGCGACCTGCTTTATAGCTGAACATTTATCTGACTTCAGACGCTCAGGACTTTCTCCGCCCTCACCGCTGTTCGACCGTCCGCCGATACTATTCATAGCGACAGCCATACATTCGTGAGCTTCCTGCGAAATAGAGCCGTATGACATCGCACCCGTCTTGAAGCGCTTGCAGATCTCCTCGACAGGCTCAACTTCATCAAGCGGTATACCACCGTTATCAGGGAATTTGAAATCAAGCAGACTGCGCAGTGTGAGTTCGTTATCCTCGCGGGTAACAGCAGCAGTATAAGCCTTGAAAGTATCATAGTTGCCCGTCCATGCCGCCTGCTGGAGGAGGTGTATCGTTTCGGGAGTATAGAGGTGATCGGATTTGCCGCTGCGGAGCTTGTGGCTGCCGGCACTGCCGATATTCTCGTTGACTGAAAGTCCGAGCGGGTCAAAAGCTGAAGTATGCAGCGCCTCAGTACGCTTGCTAATATCTGCAAGACCGATACCGCCGATACGACTTACAGTTCCCTCAAAATAGCTGTTGATAAGTTCCTGAGAGATACCGACTGCTTCAAACAGCTTACTGCCCTGATACGACTGGATCGTAGAAATACCCATTTTGGAAGCTATCTTGACGATACCGTGAAGGATAGCGGAATTATAGTCGTCCTCAGCGGCATAGAAGTCCTTGTCGAGGCTTCCTTCGTCAATGAGGGAACGAATAGTCTCATGTGCGAGATAGGGGTTGACAGCACAGGCGCCATAGCCGAGAAGAGCCGCAAAATGGTGTACCTCACGGGGCTCAGCCGACTCGAGGATCATCGCCACAGCCGTCCTTTTTTTGGTGGATACGAGGTGCTGCTGGAGAGCGGCTACAGCAAGGAGCGAAGGTATCGGACAATGGTACTCGTCAACGCCTCTGTCCGAAAGAATGAGAATGGTAGCACCGTCACGGTAAGCCTTGTCAGCCTCGATAAAAAGACGCTCGATAGCTTTTTCCAGAGAAGTACCGATGTAATAAGTTATAGGGATGACTGCTGTTTTCAGCCCGTCGGAATTCAGGCTCTTGATCTTGAGCATATCGGTTTCGGTGAGTATGGGATTCTCGATTTTCAGTACATGACAGTTTTCGGGACGTTCCTCGAGGATATTGCCGTCCTTGCCGATATAAACACTCGTGTCGGTCACTATCTCCTCGCGAATCGCATCAAAAGGCGGGTTAGTTACCTGCGCGAACAGCTGACGGAAATAGTTGAATAGAGGCGGAGCTTGCTTGTCAAGCGGCGGCAGCGGAATATCGCTGCCCATAGAAGCGATAGGCTCGGCACCTTTCTCCGCCATCGGAAGGATACTGTTCATTATATCCTCATAAGAATAACCGAACGCCTTCTGCAATCTTGCGAGCTCGTCCTTACCATATGACGGCACTCCCTTGTTCGGGATATGCAAGTCATGAAGACGAACGAGGTTCGCATCGAGCCATTCGCCGTATGGCTGACGAGAAGCGTACATAGCTTTGATTTCATCGTCCTCGATGATGCGTTTTTGCTTCGTATCAGCAAGGAGCATCTTACCCGGGCGAAGCCTGTCTTTTTTCACTATCTTCTCCGAAGCAATATCAATGCAGCCCGTCTCGGAGGAGAGTATAAGGAAGCCGTCGCTCGTCACGCAGTAACGCGACGGACGAAGACCGTTTCTGTCAAGGACAGCACCCATAACATCACCGTCAGAGAAGAGTATGGATGCAGGACCGTCCCACGGCTCCATCATGGTCGCATAGTACTGATAGAGGTCGTACTTAGCCTTTGAAAAGGACTTATCGTTCTTCCACGGCTCGGGAATGGTTATTATGACTGCCAGCGGGAGAGGCATACCCGACATTACCATAAATTCGAGAGCATTATCAAGACGAGCAGAATCGGAGCCTTTAACATTTATCGCAGGAAGCACTCTGTGCATATCATTTTTCAGAGCATCGCAGGTCATTGTTTCCTCGCGTGCAAGCATCTTATCAGCATTGCCCGTGATAGTATTTATCTCTCCGTTGTGAACTATAAAGCGATTCGGGTGAGCCTTCTGCCAGCTTGGATTGGTATTGGTCGAGAAGCGTGAATGGACCATAGCGATAGCAGATTTGAAATCCTCACTTTTCAGGTCCGTATAGAATCCTCTCAGCTCGTTAACGAGGAACATACCCTTATATACGATTGTTCGGCTTGAAAAAGAGCAAACATACGTGTTCTCATTTGAATGCTCGAACTCACGTCTTATTACAAACAGCCTGCGGTCGAAGCTGAGTCCTTGTTCGCAGTCCGCAGGACGTCTTACAAATGCCTGCATTATGTGAGGCATACTGCTGAGCGCCTTGTGACCGAGAATAGAAGGATCTGTCGGCACCTCGCGCCAGCATATAAATTCGACGCCATTTTTCTTAGATATCATCTCAAAGAGCTTCTTAGCCTGATTGCGCTTGAGTTCATTCTGCGGGAAAAAAAACATACCGACGCCGAAATCGCCTGCCGCTCCGATATCATGACCAAGCTTAGCCACCTCTTTAATAAAGAAACTGTGCGGCATCTGTACAAGTATGCCGACACCATCGCCTGTTTTACTCTCGGCGTCCTTACCCGCTCTGTGTTCGAGCTTTTCAACGATAGTAAGTGCGCTATCCACAACGTAACGTGACTGCTCGCCGCTGATGTTCACAACTGCACCGATACCGCAGTTATCATGTTCAAAACGTGGGTCATAGAGACCTTGCTGTTCATACGGAAAATCATTTCTGAAATTATCCATAAAGTTCACTTGCCTTTCCGATACAGAGCACCATTGATCTGCATCGCATAATAAAAAGGACGCCTGCGCAGACACGTAGTCTGTTCAAACGTCCTTGTTTCTTATTAATCTTAGCACGTTAAAGCGGAAATGTCAAGAGAAAAAAACTTAATTTTTACTCTTTCGTTTATTTTTAACATTTATTGATAACTAACAGTTAACAATAAATATGCGATAAGTCGAAAAATCAATACACTCTTGACAAATTGAATCGCAAAGTATATAATAAAAACATAAGCAGCAAAGGAGCTGAGAACGGCATAGTTCTCGGCTCTTTTTTGCTATATCCATACACAAAGGGGTGTATGATGTCGATAAGGCATCGTACACCCCTTTTTTATATAGTTAGAAGCCACTTTCAAATGTTGACTAAGGCTTCCGCAGATACATCTAAAATATAGGATGAATTCTCCACCTGTCTGCGGAATGCCTTTCTCATAAATGTAATTCAAGGAGCATAAAGGTAATGTCAAAATTCATTTTCGTCACAGGAGGTGTTGTGTCGGGACTCGGCAAAGGCATCACAGCAGCCTCTCTCGGACGCCTGCTCAAGCAGCGCGGCTATAAGGTCACGATTCAAAAATTTGACCCGTACATCAATGTAGACCCGGGAACGATGTCGCCTTTTCAGCACGGAGAAGTCTTCGTCACAGATGACGGTGCCGAGACCGACCTTGATCTCGGACATTACGAGCGTTTTGTAGACGAGAATCTCTCGGTACACTCGAATGTCACAACAGGCAAGATATACTGGAATGTGATAACCAAAGAGCGCCGCGGCGATTATCTCGGTGGAACAGTGCAGGTTATTCCACACATCACCAACGAGATCAAGGAGAGAGTCTATAGTGCAGCTAACGAAGCGAATGCAGATGTTGTCATCACCGAGATAGGCGGAACGGTCGGAGATATCGAATCCACGCCTTTTCTTGAAGCGATTCGACAGGTCGGTACAGAGCAGGGACGTTCAAATGTTTGCTACATACACGTAACGCTTGTACCGTACATCGCAGGCTCGGAGGAGCTGAAATCCAAACCGACTCAGCATTCCACAAAGGAGCTGCTGTCGATAGGAATCCAGCCCGACATAATAGTCTGCCGCACGGAAAAGCGCATACCTGATGATATGGCAGAGAAAATAGCACTCTTCTGCAATATCCGCAAGGAAGACGTTATCCAGAACTTGACAGCTCCGTCGTTGTACGAGGTACCGCTGTGGCTCGAAAATGAAGGACTTGCACACTCCGTCTGCCGCCACCTCGGATTGACTGACAACGCTCCCGACCTTACAGAATGGACGGACATGGTACACCGTGCAGAGAATGCACATCAGAACGTTACAATCGGACTTGTAGGAAAATACGTCGAGCTTCATGACGCATATCTATCGGTCGCGGAGGCACTTCGTCACGGAGGCATCGTCAATGACGCAGCAGTTGAGATCAAGTGGATAGATTCCGAATCCGTAACAGCCGATAATGTCGCAGAGGTATTTGCTGAATGTAACGGAATAATCGTTCCCGGAGGCTTCGGTCACCGCGGAGTTGAAGGCATGATAGAGTCTATACGCTACGCCCGTGAGAACAGCGTACCATTTTTCGGTATCTGTCTCGGAATGCAGATGGCTGTCATAGAATACGCAAGAAACACCTGCAAACTTGAGGGTGCAGATTCAGCAGAGTTCGGCGATACCCCCTACCCTGTCATAGACATTATGGACGAGCAGAGGAACATCTCCGAAAAAGGCGGAACAATGAGGCTCGGTCTTTATCCTTGCAAGCTCGCGGAGGACTCAAGATGCCGCAGTATTTACGGCGAGGAGCTCATATACGAGCGTCACCGTCACCGCTACGAATTCAATAATGCGTACCGCAAGGTACTTGTCGGGAATGGAATGAAAATAGCAGGACTCTCCCCTGACGAAAAGCTTGTAGAAATAGTGGAACTCGAAAACCACCCATGGTACATAGGAGTTCAATTCCACCCCGAATTCAAATCACGCCCGAACAAACCGCAGAAGCTATTTGCGGATTTTATAAGAGCATCGCTTGCTAATAAAATATAAACGGAGGAATTAAAAATGGTAAAGGTAACAGAATACTTTGGCTCAATGGTATTTGACGAGAGAGTAATGAAAGCCACTCTATCGGAGAAGGTCTACAAGTCCCTCAAAAGGACAATAGACAGAGGAACACCGCTTGATATCTCTGTAGCTAATGCAGTAGCTTCAGCAATGAAAGACTGGGCTATCGAAAAAGGCGCAACTCACTACACACACTGGTTCCAACCGATGACAGGTGTTACCGCAGAGAAGCACGACAGCTTTATTACACCCGCCCCTGACGGCAGAGTGATCATGGAATTCTCAGGGAAGGAGCTTGTAAAGGGCGAGCCTGACGCTTCATCTTTCCCCTCGGGAGGACTGCGCGCAACATTTGAAGCTCGCGGCTATACAGCGTGGGACCCGACCTCATATGCATTCATCAAGGACGGCACACTCTATATCCCGACAGCATTTTGCTCGTATACGGGAGAAGCGCTTGACAAGAAAGTTCCGCTCCTTCGCTCAATGGAAGCGCTCAACAGGCAGGCACTCCGCGTGCTAAAGCTCTTCGGCAACGAGAACGTAAGAAGCGTCCGCACCTCTGTCGGACCCGAGCAGGAATACTTCCTCGTTGACCGCGAGATGTATAAGAAGCGCAAAGATCTGATAATGACAGGACGCACCCTTTTCGGTGCTATGCCTCCCAAGGGACAGGAAATGGAAGACCACTACTTCGGCTCGATCAAGTCAAGAGTATCCGAGTATATGGCAGACCTTGACAAGGAGCTCTGGAAATTAGGCATCCTCGCCAAGACCAAGCACAACGAGGTAGCTCCTGCACAGCACGAGCTCGCACCTATATACAAGACCACAAATATCGCCGCTGACCACAACCAGCTCACTATGGAAGTAATGAAAAAGGTCGCCGAGCGCCACGGACTTGTATGCCTGCTTCACGAGAAACCCTTTGAAGGCGTGAACGGCTCGGGCAAGCATAACAACTGGTCTATTTCGACCGATACAGGCGTAAATCTCCTTTCGCCCGGTGAAACTCCGTACGAGAACGCACAGTTCCTGCTCTTCCTTACAGCAGTCATCAAGGCAGTCGACGACTATCAGGATCTACTTCGTCTCTCCGTTGCAACAGCAGGCAACGACCACCGTCTCGGAGCAAACGAAGCTCCGCCTGCAATCATCTCTATCTTCCTCGGCGACGAGCTAACAGCAATACTTGAAGCTATCGAAGCCGACAAGCCTTACGGCGGTACAACAAAGGAAAAAATGAAGCTCGGTGTAGACGTGCTTCCTCAGTTCAGCAAGGACACCACTGACCGCAACCGCACCTCTCCTTTTGCATTCACAGGCAATAAATTCGAGTTCCGTATGCTCGGCTCGTCCAACAGCATATCCTGTGCAAACATCCACCTTAACGCCGCAGTAGCCGAGGAACTCAGGCAGTTTGCCGACAAGCTTGAAGGCGCCAAAGACTTCAACAAAGCCCTCCACGACCTCATCAAGAAGACTATCAAGGAGCACAAGCGTATTATCTTCAACGGCAACGGCTACGACGATTCATGGGTAAAGGAAGCCGAGAAACGCGGTCTTTCCAACCTGCGTACCACAGCTGACTGTATGCCCAAGATATGCGACAAAAAGAATGTGGAGATGCTGACTTCTCACGGTATCTTCACAGAGACAGAGATAAACTCACGCTGCGACATCATGCTTGAAAACTATGTCAAGTCCGTAAACATCGAGGCACAGACAATGGTAGATATGTCGCGCAAGGAGATAATCCCCGCCGTTGCGAGATTTGCTTCTGATACAGCTTCAGCCGTAGCAGTAAAGAAGAGCGTATCCAAGGCAGTCTGCAAGTATGAGACCAAGCTCGTTGAGGAGCTGTCAGTTCTCATTGACGAAATGGACGATGCAACTACAAAGCTTGAAGCTACAGTAGCCAAGCTCAAAACAATAGGTGACATCAAAAAGGAGTCCGAATTCGTCCGCGACAAGATGATACCTGCCATGGATAAGCTCCGTGCAGCAGCCGATACGGCAGAAACGATGACCGCCGAGGACTATTATCCCTTCCCGACATATGACAAACTTCTCTTCGGAGTGTGATAAAATGAAATTTACAAAAATGCAGGGCTGCGGCAATGACTATATCTATGTCAACTGCTTTGAGGAGAGCGTAAGCTCTCCCGAGCAGACAGCAAAAACTGTAAGTGACAGACATTTCGGCATAGGTTCAGACGGACTTGTTCTGATATGTCCAAGCGATAAAGCAGACTGCCGAATGCGTATGTTCAACTCAGACGGAAGCGAATCCGAGATGTGCGGAAACGCTATACGCTGCGTAGCAAAGTACGTATACGACCGTGATATCATGCACAAAAAGAGCATCTCGATAGATACACTTGCGGGAATAAAATACATTACGATAACGACTGACGATAATGATATTGCCCGCACAATGACCGTTGATATGGGAGCTCCGGTGCTCGAAGCGGCAGACATACCTGTTATATCCGACAGTTCCCCGGTGACCGACCTTATTCTGACGGCATACGGTAAAGATTTCATATTCACCTGTGTTTCAATGGGGAATCCCCACGCAGTAACGTTCATCAGTGAAGACGTCAGCAGTTTTGATACAGAACGATACGGCAAAGTCTTCGAGCGTGACGAACACTTCCCGCGAAAAGCCAATATCGAATTTACGGAAATAATCTCACCCACGCATCTGAAAATGCGTGTATGGGAGCGCGGTGCAGGAGAAACGCTTGCCTGCGGCACAGGTACATGTGCGACGGTAGTTGCCGCCTGCCTGAACGGATTAAGTCCACGCAAGCCCGTGAGAGTCGAACTTCTCGGCGGAGAGCTTACGATAGAGTGGCGCGAGTCTGACGGTCACGTATATATGACAGGTCCCGCTGAATTTGTATTTGATGGAGAAATATAACTGGAGGAAGCAATGGCAAAGTTTAACGAGAATTTTCTGGAGCTCAAGGAGAGTTATCTTTTCAGCGAGGTCGCAAAAAGAGTAAGCACATTCAAGGAAAACAATCCCGACAGGGACGTTATAAGGCTTGGAATAGGAGATGTAACACTGCCTCTGGGCAAGACTGTGGTCGAGGCAATGCACGCTGCCGCTGATGAAATGGGCAGAGCGGAGACCTTCCGCGGCTACGGACCCGAGCAGGGCTACGATTTCCTGAGAAAATCTATCGCAGGACACTACAAAATCTTTGGCGTAGAGCTTGATGAGGACGAGATTTTCGTATCTGACGGTGCAAAGTCCGACACCGGCAATATCACCGACCTCTTCTCGCGTGATAATACAGTACTTATCCCCGACCCCGTATATCCCGTATACGTTGACACAAACACAATGAACGGCAGAAACATCGTATATATCAACGGCACAGCCGAAAACGATTTTCTCCCAATGCCCGACAGGAGCATCCATGCAGATATCATCTATATTTGTTCGCCCAACAATCCCACAGGAGCGTGCTACAACAGAGATCAGCTTCGCGAATGGGTAAGCTATGCAATTGAAAACGACGCAGTAATACTCTTTGATTCGGCATATGAGAGCTTTGTATCCAACGAGAGTCTCCCCCACTCCATCTACGAAATTGAAGGCGCCCAAAAATGCGCAGTCGAGTTCTGCTCCCTCTCAAAAACAGCAGGATTCACAGGTACACGATGCGGATATACGATAGTCCCAAAAGCAGTGACGTCAACTACCTCTGACGGCAGGGAGATGAATCTGAACAAGATGTGGAACAGGCGTCAGTGTACGAAATTCAATGGTGTTCCCTACGTTGTACAGCGAGCAGCAGCGGCTGTATTCTCCGACGCAGGAATGAAGGAAGCCCGCGAGATGACAGCTCACTATATGAAAAACGCACGCATAATCGCCGACACAATGGAAGAACTCGGTATACGTTACACAGGCGGTATCAATTCGCCGTACATATGGTTCGAGTGTCCGTTCGGTATGGACAGCTGGCAATTCTTTGATCATCTGCTTGAAAAAGCGTGCGTTGTAGGAACACCCGGCGCAGGCTTCGGCAAAAACGGCAATAACTGGTTCAGACTGACAGCATTCAACAACGCCGAGAACACAAGCGAAGCGATGAAAAGATTCAAAGCACTTTTCAAATAAAAGAAAAACGCACCAAAGAAGCCCTCTGGTGCGTTGTTTTTATTTAAGTGCAGCTTTCATCTTGGCGACAAACTCGCCGACAGGTGCAGCCGCCTCTCTGCCGTATTCGGCTATCTGCTTGACAATAGCCGAACCGACGATAACACCGTCCGCATACTCAGACATTTTTGCAGCCTGCTCCGGGTTTGATATACCGAAACCGACAGCGCACGGCACGTTCGTATTTTCACGTATGACCTTAACAATCGACGAAATATCAGTTGTTATCTTTGAACGAACCCCCGTAACACCGAGACTTGAAACGATGTAAATAAAGCCGTCAGCCTCCTTCGCGATCATAGCGATACGGTCAGCGGAGGTAGGAGCTATCAGTGAAATCAGGTCAACACCATACTGTCTGCAAACGGTCAGAAACTCATCTTTTTCCTCAAACGGCAGATCGGGGAGGATGATTCCGTCCACTCCTGTCTCACAGCACCGCGCCATAAAGCGCTCGGCATCATACGAGAAAACAACGTTGGCATAAGTCATAAACACGAGCGGGATCTTCACATCGCGTCGGAGCTCCTTTACGAAATCAAAAATCTTATCGGTTGTGACTCCTCCCGCAAGAGCGCGAATATTAGCCTCCTGTATTATCGGACCTTCCGCAGTCGGGTCAGAAAACGGAATGCCGAGCTCAATGAGGTCAGCTCCCTTTGCAGCCATTTCGCGGACTATCTTCCCCGTTGTTTCGAGGTCGGGGTCACCGCAGGTTATGAACGGAATGAAAGCCTTACCGTTTTTGAAAGCACTTGCGATATTACTCATAGATATCCTCCCCTCTGTAGCGGGCAATAGCGGCACAGTCCTTGTCGCCTCTGCCCGAAACGGTCACAATGATTATCTTGTCCTTATCCATAGTAGGAGCGAGCTTCATCGCATAAGCGACAGCATGAGCCGACTCTATCGCAGGAATGATACCCTCGGTACGCGACAGGAACTCGAAAGCATTAACCGCCTCCTCGTCGGTAATCGGTACATACTCCGCACGACCGATATCATGGAGGTAAGCGTGCTCGGGACCAACTCCGGGATAGTCAAGCCCCGCTGAAATGGAGTAAACGGGCGCTATCTGACCGTACTCGTCCTGACAGAAATAGCTCTTCATACCGTGAAAGATACCGAGTCTGCCAGTGTTGACAGTAGCCGCAGTCTCGAATGTGTCGATACCTCTGCCCGCAGCCTCGCAGCCAATGAGTCGGACACTCTCGTCACCTATGAAGTTGTAGAAGCTGCCTATCGCGTTGGAGCCGCCGCCCACACACGCGATGACCGCATCGGGGAGCCTGCCCTCGTACTCAAGGATCTGCTCGCGGGCTTCCTTTGAGATGACCGCCTGAAAATCTCGGACAATCGTCGGGAACGGGTGCGGTCCCATTACAGAACCGAGACAATAATGAGTATCGTCAATACGTGAAGTCCACTCGCGCATAGCCTCAGAAACAGCATCTTTAAGTGTAGCCGTACCGCTTTTAACGGGGATAACTTCAGCTCCGAGAAGCCGCATACGATAGACGTTCAGAGCCTGACGCTTTGTATCCTCCTCGCCCATGAAAACCACGCATTCCATACCGAGCAAAGCCGCCGCAGTCGCCGTCGCAACACCGTGCTGACCCGCACCTGTCTCCGCGATAAGGCGGGTCTTGCCCATCTTCTTCGCGAGCAGAGCCTGTCCGAGAACGTTGTTGATCTTGTGCGAGCCCGTATGGTTGAGGTCCTCACGCTTGAGGTATATCTTCGCACCGCCGAGCGTATTCGTGAGCTTTTCCGCATAGTAGAGGAGCGAAGGTCTTCCCGCATATTTTTTCAGCAGGTCGTCGAGCTCGCGGTTAAACTCAGGGTCTTTCTTATAGTGCTCGTATTCCTTTTCGAGCTCGATAACGGCGTTCATGAGCGTCTCGGGAATGTACTGTCCGCCGTGTACGCCGAAGCGTCCTTTTGACTGTGACATATTATCTTTTCCTTTCGTTACATTTATTTCTTTCGGAGTATATCAAGCGTGTGGTCGGAAATGCCGATAATGTCCTGTCTTTCACAGGTGGCAAGGTGGTACTCTGTCCACTTTCCGAATGTATATCCGTCCATTTCGTCTATCTTATCTCTGATATAGTTTGTCGAGCCGTCAGTAGCTACAAGCTTCAAACGCTCAACGTCAAGTCGGCTGTCAAGCTCTGCTATCTCTTCCGTTCGTACGAGCTCGAAAAGCTCCTTTGGCGTGCTCTTGCAGTGCCAGTTCTCGTCTATCATATCAATAGTATCGCGCAGGTTCGCCTTACCGAAAACATAGCGAATTATAACGGTCTCGTTCATACAGTACGCGACCATGATTATGCCGCCCTTCTTTGTGACACGCACTGCCTCTGACAGAGCGGTAAACTGGTCCTGCCTCGTGTAGAGGTGATACATCGGACCAAGTACAAGCGTCATATCAAAGGTGCCGTCCGCAAACCGTGACAAATCGAGAGCGTTTCCCTGAACAGCTTCGAGGTCTTCAACGCCTGTCAGCTTGCTTATCAGTACGTCGATATTATGCTGTATCAGTTCGACCGCGGAAACGGAATGCCCTTCGCGCGCAAGAGCAATGCTGTAACGTCCCGTACCGGCTCCTATCTCAAGGATACGAGCTTTCTTCGCGCCGTTCAGGTATTCGTGAATATACTTCATCGTCGTGATATATTCGACCTGCCCGTGCTTTGAGAGCAGCCTCTTATCTTCATCGAAGCTGTTGTAATAGTTTTCGAGATAGTCCATTTCAGTTTCCCCTTACAGTTATTACAAACGCCGACATTTTCGTTTTATCCTTCACACCGTTCGTTTCAAGTGAGCTGCTCGCATCGACCGCAAACGGCTCAAAACGATCGATCGCCCCGCCGACATTTTCGGACGTAAGACCTCCCGCGAGGAAAAACGGGCGACCGATATCCTTTATTAGCGAGTGGTCGAACGCAGTGCCCGTACCCGTACCGCTGTCGAGCAGAACATAGTCAGCGGAACTCACACGAGCGGCTTCGATATCAGCTTCAGTCTTCACCGTAAAAGCCTTGATTATCGGCTTATCAGTGAACCTTCTCAGCAAGCTGATATAGTCATCGTCCTCAGTTCCGTGTAGCTGTATCAGGTCAAGTGCACTGACGAAGCAGACAAGCGAATCGAGCGGCTCATTCACGAAAACGCCGACACGCTGTATACCGCTTCCCGAGAGCATTCCCGACAGCTTCTCGAAGTTCCCGCGTGTAATGGAGCGTCTGAACCCTTCCGAAAGAATAAATCCTGCATAATCGGGGCAAAGCTCCAGTACGGCACGAACATCTGCCTCAGACCTCAGCCCGCAGAGCTTCACGCGAGTCATACGCTCAAACCTTTCAGCTCGCGGAGCTTTTCAGCTATATCAGGAGCTCTCATAAGCGCCTCACCTATCAGCACAGCGTCAGCGCCCGCCGCTTCAAGCCGAGCCGTGTCCTCTCGTGAGGTAACGCCGCTCTCGGACACAAACAGCACACCCTCGGGAACGAGCTCCCGCAGACGACGGCTGTTGTCAGTATCAACGCTGAAATCAGCAAGATTACGGTTGTTCACACCGATGATACGAGCACCGACCGAAACAGCCGTCCTGACCTCGTCCTCATCGTGAGCCTCAACAAGAGCGGAGAGCCCAAGGTCGTCGCATATGCCGATATATCGTTCTATCTGTGCGGCTGAAAGAATCGAGCATATCAGCAGGACAGCCTTAGCTCCGAGGTTCTTAGCCTCATATATCATATACTCATCTACCGTGAAATCCTTGCGCAGGCAGGGTATGCTCACATTTGCGGCTATCTCTCGGAGGTAGTTGCTGCTGCCAAGGAACCATTTTGGCTCGGTGAGGACTGATATGCAGTCCGCCCCCGCATTTTCATACTTATTTGCAATGTCGAGGTAAGGGAAATCCTCGGCTATGATACCTTTTGACGGACTTGCCTTTTTACACTCGCAGATGAAGGAAAGCCCCTTTTTTGCAAGTGCTTTCTCGAACTCGAATCCGCCCTTCGGCAGAGTAAGAGCCCTCGCCCTCATCTCGTCTGCGGAAACTAATTTTTTACCCGCCTCAACGCGCTCTCTTGCGTGTTCTGCGAGCCTGTCAAGTATAGTCATAAGAGCTCCTTATTTATTAGATACGGCAACGACTTTTTCGAGAGTCTCTGCCGCGCGTCCCGAGTCGATGAGCTCAGCCGCAAGCCTGATACCGCCTGCGATATCGTCAGCCATCTCAGCAACGCAGAGAGCAGCTCCCGCATTTAAGAGCACAGCATCGCGCTTGACGCCCTTCTCGATACCGTTGAGGATATCACGTGTTATCTGGGCATTCTGAGCAGGGTCGCCTCCGCGGATGTCCTCAAGCTTACCGCCCGTAAGACCGAACTGCTGAGGAGTGATAGTATAGCTCTTGAACCAGCCGTCCTTGAATTCGCACACCTTTGTCGGAGCTGCAACGGATATCTCATCAAGCTTCTCTGTCCCGTGTACGACCATACCGCGCTTGACACCGAGGTTCATCAGAACCTGTGCAAGCGGCTCGACCAGCGACGCGTCGTACACACCGAGGAGGAAGCGCTTCGGACTTGACGGATTAGTAAGAGGACCAAGGATATTGAATACAGTGCGTATACCGAGCTCCTTACGGATAGGACCAACGTACTTCATCGAGGTATGATATTTCTGAGCAAAGAAGAAGCAGAAATTAGTCTCGTCGAGCATCTGTCGGCACTTTTCTGGACTCATATCTATTTTGACGCCGAGAGCCTCAAGGCAGTCGGCAGTACCCGAGAGTGAGGAAGCAGCGCGGTTTCCGTGCTTAGCGACCTTAACCCCGGCAGAAGCGATGACCATAGCGGAGGTGGTCGAGATATTGAATGTATGAGCGTTATCTCCGCCTGTTCCGACTATTTCGAGGAGGTCGTCATCGTTCTCGAATTTTAAAGCTGCATCGCGCATTGCAGCCGCACAGCCTGCTATCTCCTCAGTCGTTTCAGCTTTCGTGGATTTTGTGGAAAGAGCCGCAAGAAAAGCCGCATTCTGAGTAGCGCTTGTCTTGCCAGACATTATCTCGCTCATTACCTCGTATGCTTCATCATATGTCAGATCTTGCTTGTCGACGATCTTTACTATTGCCTGGTCAATCATTGTAATTACCTCCAATTATAATTCAACAAAATTTTTCAGCATTTCTCTTCCGAGCGGAGTCAGTATCGACTCAGGGTGGAACTGCACACCGAATATCGGGTACTTTTCATGCTGTACAGCCATTATCTCGCCGTCATCGGTGACAGCTGTCGCTTTCAGACAGTCCGGAAGTCCCACCGCCGCGAGCGAGTGATACCTCGCTACTTCAGTCATTTCCGGAAGTCCGCGGAACAACACACACGAATTATCAACTTTTACTATGCTCTGCTTGCCGTGCATGAGCTGTTTCGCGTGGACAATCTCCGCGCCGTATGCCATACAAATAGCCTGATGTCCGAGACAGACGCCGAGCGTGGGGATCTCCTGTGAGAGCGTTGCCGCCGTCTCGACCGTGACACCTGCGTCCTCGGGACGCCCCGGACCGGGCGAGAGTATTATCTTCTCGGGAGCCAGTCTGCGTATCTCCTCAACTGTCATTTCATCATTACGTATAACTTTGATGTCAGGACTTAATTCTCCCACGAGCTGAAAAAGGTTATAGGAGAAGCTGTCGTAATTATCAATAAGAAGTATCATTATTCTACCTCCTCTGCCGCTTTTAGAGCCTCAACCACTGCCGCTGCCTTGTTGCGGCACTCGCGGTACTCATTTTCGGGAATGGAATCAGCTACGATGCCCGCACCGCTTCTTATAAAGACCTTACCGTTCTTCTTGAACGCCGAACGGATAGCGATACAGGTGTCGAGGTTGCCCGTGAAGTCGATGTAGCCTATCGCACCGCCGTAGAGACCTCGCTTATTGTTCTCAAGCTCTGCAATGAGCTGACAGGCACGAATCTTTGGGGCACCCGAGAGAGTACCTGCGGGAAGCACCGAACTAACAGCGTCGAGAGCGTCGCAGTCATCGCGTATCTCTCCGCGTACAGTTGAACCGATATGCATAACGTGCGAGAAACGGAGAATGCTCTTGTACTGCTCAACGCTTACCGTTCCGAACTTGCTTATACGACCGAGGTCGTTGCGTCCGAGGTCGACAAGCATATTATGCTCAGCAAGCTCTTTCTCGTCAGCAAGGAGCTCGGTTTCAAGAGCGATGTCCTCCTCGTCGGTCTTTCCTCTCGGACGAGTACCAGCGAGCGGGAACGTATGAAGCACGCCATTTTCGAGTTTGACCAGAGTCTCGGGAGAAGCTCCTGCTATCTCAACGTCCGTACCCGAGAAGTAGAACATATACGGCGAGGGATTCGTTGTACGAAGAATGCGGTAGGTATTGAGCAGACTACCGTCATATTCGGCACAGAGGCGGTTCGAGAGCACTATCTGGAAGATATCTCCGTCGAAGATATGCTTCTTTGCACGTTCTATCATCGAGCAGAATTCCTCTTTGGAGAACAGCTCAGTGACCTCGCTCCTGAGCCGGCCGTTCGGCTCATTGCAGGGTTTTCCGTTACTGAGAAGTTCAGCCATCTGCTCCAGCTCCATACACGCACGCTTATAGCTGTTTTCGATATCGGTGAGCTTCATATTCGCGATAAGCACGAGCCTGCCGCGGTAGTTGTCGAAAGCGATGACCTTGTCAAAAAGCATAAGGTCGGCATTCTTGAAGTGCTCGCTGTCGTCAACGGGCAGCTTCACCGTCGGCTCACTGTAGCCGATGAAATCGTATGCAAAGTAGCCGACGAGACCGCCTGTGAAAGGCGGGAGACCCTCAACGCGCGGGCTTCTGTACTTCGCAAGAAGCTCGCGTATGTGTGAGGTCGGGTCAGTAGTTTCGATGTCCTTGCCGCCTATCGTAATCTTGTTGTCCGAGCAGGTAAGCTCAAGAGCAGGCTTGTAGCCGAGGAAAGTATAGCGTCCCCAGCGCTCTCTGTCGTGCGCCGATTCGAGCAGATAGCAGTGCGAGGAAACATTTTTCAGGATCTTCACAGCTTCAATAGGCGTGCAGATATCAGAGAGGAGCTCGCAGCTCACCGGCATTATGTCGTATTTTCCTTGTGATGCATATTCCTTGGCTGTCTCAAGAGTTGGGTAGAATTTCATGATTGCACCTCCAAATAAAGTCGGACAAAACAAAAGTCCCTGACAAAGACTTTCATCTCTGTCAAGGACGAATAAACCTTATCCGCGGTGCCACCTTGATTCGCAGCATAAAACTGCGCACTTAGCGGGATACTATCATACCCCCGACAACTCACGTATGTCAGCACGTCGCAGAATACTCTGCCATAAGGCATTTGACTGCGCCCTCAGCGGTCCATTTGATGACTTGTTTTTCACCCATTCTCAGCAACAGGGTTCTCTGTGGAAGCATCATCACCGTTATCTCCGCGTCAACGGTTTTACTGTTTGAATTATAGCACGCATTTTAAGGTTTGTCAATAGTTTTTTTGAAATTTTTTTGAAAAAGCAGGCATTTAGTATAGCCGCTTATTCCCACAAAATCAATACATAAATGTATAATCGGGGATTAAAAACAACTTTCAGCGGGTGATAACATCCTTGGCGAACGGAGTAAACGACAGACGGAAGCTGTCAAAAACAGAGCAGATGTTCTCATCACGGCAATAGACTTCAACGGGAACGCTCCCCCTGTTTGTCACGATGCATCCGTCAGTCTCGTTGAGGTGAGTCACGAAGAGAGATTTTCCTGCATTAATACAGCACGCGGACAAGTCGCGTTCCACAGCACTCAAAAATTCGTCTGTACAGCCGTGAGGAGCAAATCTCAGCGAGCCCTGCCACTCGTTCGGAACATTCGTGCTGTCAGTGATACCATATTCAAGCGGGTCGAACAAATTCTCATGCGGCAGCAAACCTGCACCGTGACGAGTCACATAGGAACGCGTCACATACACGACCTCGGTATTGATCATATCATCCCCAAAAACGGAGCGCAGTATCCTTGCAGGCTCGTAAAGTCCTGTCCGTGAAGAAGTGAGGTGCGGAGCATATTCAAGGTTGAATTCGTCGAGCAAGAGCCCCTGTGCGCCCTCAAAAATGATCTCATCAAAACTCGAGAGAAAATCATTTCCCCGAAGCTTCACAAACTCAGCTCCACGGCACATTGCCTCCGCAGCATTTCGCAGGACGTTCATATCCTTCAGCATTTCGCCGTATTCCCCTGCTCTGCCGAGGTCGAGCCCAAGCTCTTCTACCCTTTTAGGGGTATAATCATGTGCAGTCTCTGCCAATATCCCAAACAGAGTATCTGCATCCTTCCCGATTACATCTCTGAGCAGGATCGGCACAGTCCGCGAGCGTACAACAGCTTCATTTATCCCCATTCCACACGAGCCGTGCCGAGCTTCACCGCGTGAAGACTCAAGTATCATATTTATCAGCACATCACCGATATAGGTACAGCGGCACAAAGGCGAGGCGTATATATTCGGCACAAGACCGCCCACGCCGCGAAATCTATCGATCTCATCCGTAAGCTTGAATAAGTCAGGCATAAAACTGTCAGCCCAGTAGGTGTCAAGACCGCGAAACGAAGCCGACGAGAGCTGTGAGAATACGAACCGACAGTCAGGCAGGTCAACAGTATGCCCTGCCTGTGCGCCGCCGTTATGCCGTACACATACAGCGGACATACCGCCGCATACAGCCTCAAGCGCAAATGTATCGGTCGCAAGCCCCTTGCCCTCGTCGCCAAAGTTCTTACCGATTATTATTTTTGCTTTCATTATTTGAACAGCTTGGAGAAAAAGCCCTGTTTATCGTCACTGTCTATCGGCATATCGGTGCCTAACGTTGTCAATGCTTCCTCCACGACATTCCTTGCCTCGCCGCTCCACTGCGAAACAGTCTCCTCTTTAGTCATGCCTCCGACAAACTGCATTACCGATATCATAACCTCAGCGAGGTACTCTATCTTCTCTGACGGAACAACCATATTTATGCCGGGAACGACCTTCTCCCACGTCATATACGCCTCTCTCGGACGTGAGCCCGTAATGATGTGGAAGATATTGTACTTTTCGCTCGCCTGTCTGAAAAGGTCGGCAGTACGGTAACCTTTTTCAACATCATCGTTATAGACAGCTTTTATATATGTAGGTGTGAGGATATCGTCCTTGCCGCCGTCGCAGACCTCGTCACCGATGCAGAAAATAAAACCTTTCCTGCCGTGCTTTTCGTTGCAGTCGGTTGAGGTATGCTTGAGCGCGAAATACCACACGAGTGAATCGTAGCTGTACGGGTTGCCTCCGCAGAGCGTGAATTCAAGCAGCTGCTCCACCACGCGGATATCAGCCTCGAACTGAGTTACCTGAAGTGAGGGATACTGCAGGGACGAATTCGGCGATGTAAACGCAGCGCACATGATATGCGGGTCAGTGACGGGACGCTTTTCAAGTATCATAGTTGCCGTCTTGTTGAGTGAATTCTTTGCTATCTCAGCCGCAAGATACCCCATAGAGCCCGTGGAATCGAAACCAATGATTATCGGTGTGGACTCGGGCGAATCCTCGCTGTCACGCGACTCACGGACATTGATGAACTGCGGCAGATACTTCTCGTTGACCTTATTCCCGCTGAAAATATCATCGGCAGTAGACGACTCGGTGATACCCTTGCTGTTTTTGAGTTTGTTCCAGTCAGCCGCACTATAGCTTCCTCTTCCCATTTGAAAAAACCTCCTTAGAATGAAATGTTATTATTATCAGAAATAGATATGTAAGCGAGTGACCGAGCCGCTATCTCCGCAGCGCGCTGGTCAACAGAAGCGAGCGCCTCGTTCGGAGTACGCCCCTCGGCAACGGATATAAGCGCATATATAAGCTCCGAAAGGCACGATATATCACGCTTGTTTACGGAAGCAGCCCTCCCCTTCATGAGTGAGCGCCAGTCAGCAAAAATTCGTACGTCCTCGGGAGCACCTCTGTCTATACAGATATGGAAAACGTGATACTTCTCCTCGGCAGCGGCTATAAGTTCTTCACTTGAAAGGTCGTAATCGGCGTTGTCACCGAAAACGCGCCTTATCTCTGAACGAGTCAGCACATTGTGGCAGCAGTCGTCGCCGATAGTAATAAGAACACCTTTTTTACGGCGTTTTTCGTAGTGGTCGGTGAGAGTACGCTTAGCTGCAAAATACCACGCAAGATTATAGGATTCGCCGCCGTTTCCGCCGCCTCCGCCCTCAAGGCAGAGACTTGTGAGCTGCCTGATAATTCGGATATCGCTCTCGAACTGAGTTACCTGCAAGGGTATTTTATCCGATTTGCAGTCACCTATCGCGCAGCACATTATCTGCGGGCATAGAATCGGTTTATTCTTGTAGATATACATTATCGCCTTATTCAGCGAATTCAGCGCGAGCTCCTCGGCGAGATACCCCATAGAAGCAGTGACGTCAAAGCCGATGATAACAGGCGTTGACACGGGCGAATCCTCATTGTCGCGAGCCTCGCGGTAAACTCCGCTAAGATCAGTCGTCGTCGCATTCTGAGCGCGGGCAGAAAAAATATTCTCAGCGCTGCGCTCCTTACCCAACGAGCTGCGCAGCTTTGTCCAGTCGCTTGCAGTATAGCTTCCGCGTCCCATAGCCTACCTCTTTCCGTAGATCTGCTCGTCGTCAGTGTCCATAGTCATGAACCTGCGCTCGCCGTACGATTTAATCAGCACATCGTCCCAAAGAGCGAAATCATCGTAGGCGTTGCTCTCTGGAGTACCTTTCAGGAAGTCGGCAAAAGGCTGCGGGAGCTCATCTGACGCCCGAACCTCCGCCCTTTTAGAGAAACCGAGCACTGCAGCCGCAGTCTCACGAAGGGAAATGAGGTTGTCGCGCGTTGTACGCACCCTGCCCTCGAGAGCGGTATTATTGCGGACTACTCTGTGCCAGCCCCCGTAAAGGCTTGCAGTATGGTCGTAGGGGTTTATGTATACAGAATCAATACCGAGCTCGGTATGAACAAGACTGTTGTATTCGAGCACGCAACAGAGATTCTCAAGTCGGCTGACTATCCATGCGGCGTGACGTCCTCCGAGCCTGCCGAAGAGCCGAAGTGGGTACTCGTCCTCACTCTTTTTTACAGCGAGCAGAGCAGCCCCGTCAGCGAGCCTGTAACCGCCGCTTATCACGGGAAAGAAATCAGAAAGGCTCTTGGTGTCGGCTGACGGATAGTCAAGCGAAGACACAGCCGCGCGGAATTTATCGGCATTGGGTGTATTCATCGGTTCGAAGCGAAATATGACATTCTGACGAGCGGTATAAACTGCCGCCTCCTTATCGGAATGCATATGAAGGCTCCTGACGTCTATCCTTCGACCGTCCAAGCACTCAAAGATCTCCTCCGAAGCGTTTTTCCAGAGCTCATCTGCACGCGCACGCCTCTCCTGAGCATTCTTGGAAAGAGCAAAGAAGCCTCTCATATGCTCATAGAAGTCGCGGTAGTAATCGGTATCGCTGTGGTCGAGCACATATTTTGAACGGCAGTAGGGGCAGAGCGCCGTAGCCCCCGAGGGTTCGATCACCATGGGAGCGCCGCAGTTCTTACAGCTAAGCAGTTTCATAATACCACCTCCGTTTTCAATGTAATAATTATAACACAAATATACACGAATAGCAAGCATTGCGGAGAATAAAAAGCAGACCGCGCAAGGTAAAGTCTGCGCAGTCTGCTTTTTTGGTATTGGAGGGAAATTCTAAATCAATTGATAAACGCGGACACTATTTTTGTCCGTAATAGGCATTGGCGCCGTGCTTGCGGAAGAAGTGCTTGTCAAGCAGTCTCTGCGGCATATTCGGAGTATCCGAACGCAGAGTTTTCGTTATCCACGCCATAGCCGAGAGCTCCTCGAGAACGACTGAATTATGCACAGCCTCCATGCAGTCCTTGCCCCATACGAAAGGACCGTGATTAGCCACGAGGACAGCAGGGATATTCGCATATTCCTTACAGCACTCGACGATGACCCTGCCTGTCTCGAGCTCATATTCACCCTTGACCTCTGCATCAGTCATTTCGCGGGTACACGGAATCTCGCCGTAGAAGTAGTCGCCGTGAGTCGTCCCGAGCGGTGGAATGCCCAAGCAAGCCTGCGCAAAGGAGGTCGCATAGCGGCTGTGAGTATGCACAACACCGCAAACACCGTCAAAATTTCTGTAAATTTCAAGATGAGTGGGGGTATCGCTCGACGGTGACAAACTCCCCTCGACCTTTTCGCCGTCCAGAGTCAGAACGACGATATCATCGGCTGTCATCGAGTCGTACTCAACACCGCTCGGCTTGATAGCCACGAGCCCGGATTCACGGTCATATTCGCTGACATTGCCCCACGTAAAAGTAACAAGGCCGTATTTTGGAAGAAGCAGATTCGCTTTGAGTACGCGTTCCTTGAGCTCCTTAACGTCCATAGATAACGTCTCCTAACATCATATCGCGTTCAAGCTGATACTTCTTGGTATCCTTGTTGATGACAACGAGCTCGATACCCATGATGCGTGCAAAATCGCGGACAGTCTCGTCAGTGATATCATAGGAGAGAACAGTGTGATGAGCACCGCCTGCAACTATCCAGCACTCCAGACCCTCAAGGAAAGAGGGAGCGGGCTTCCACATCGTTCTTGCAACGGGAAGATTCGGCATAGTCTGGAAAGGCTTCTCGCACTCAACATCCTGAGCGATAAGACGAAGTCTGCCGCCGATATCGATAAGAGACAGTGCCTTTGCTGAGCCTGCCCTGCCCTCGAAAACGAGACGGGCGGGAGCTTCCTTGCCGCCGATACCGAGCGGATGAACTTCTATTCTCGGTCTGTCAGCCGCAATGGACGGGCAAACCTCAAGCATATGCGAGCCGAGAATGAGCTCGTGCTTGTAGTCGTAGTTGTAATCCTCCATGAAAGAGGTATAACCGTCGGGATACATAGCCTTGACGATAGCTGTCATACCAGCGGTCTTCCAGTCGCCCTCCGCACCGAAGCCGTAGCCCTTGTGCATAAGATGCTGTGTAGCGAGACCGGGAAGCTGTTTCATACCGTGGAGGTCCTGGAAAGTATTCGAGAAAGCCATAGCGCCCTCGCGGACGAGTATCTTCTCGATAGCAATTTCCTCGCGAGCCTGATAGCGGATACACTCCTCATCAGCCTTATCGAAGTCATAGAGCTCAGCGTACTCTTTCATAAGAGCGTCGATCTCAGCGTCGGTCACTTCATTCATAATGCCGACAAGATCACCGACAGCAAACGTATTGACCTGCCATCCGAGCATGATCTGTGCCTCTATCTTGTCGCCTTCGGTAACAGCAACCTCGCGCATATTGTCACCGAAGCGGACTATTTTGAGGTTCTTGCTGAACTGCACACCTACAGCCGCACGCATCCAGTCAGCTATCTTCTCCTGAACGGCAGGGTCAGTCCAGTGCCCCGCAACAACAGCTCTCGGCATACGCAGACGCGCCCCGATGAAGCCATGCTCGCGGTCACCGTGAGCGGACTGATGAAGGTTCATATAGTCCATGTCAATATCCTCATTGGGGATATTGTCATTGAACTGAGTATGGAAGTGGAGCCACGGCTTCTGAAGGCATCTCAGACCGTTTATCCACATTTTGGAAGGCGAGAACGTGTGGCAGAAAGTTATGATACCAGCACACTCGTCGTCATAATTAGCTTCCTTGATAATGCTTGTTATCTCAGACTCCTTCTTTGCCGTGAGCTTGTACTCAACAGGGAATGGCAGTTTAAGCCCGGCAACAATCTTCTTCGAGTCCTCCTCAACCTGTCTGAGCGTTTCCTCGCCGTACAGGAACTGAGAACCTGTTACAAACCAGAATTTCATTTATCATCTTTCCTTTCGTCATTCGGAAACTGACGCTCTTTCAGTCGAGAGCCCCGAAATATATTTTTTCATATAAATGTTCAGACCGTCGATGTCCTCTTGTTTGGGAGAAACGGTACTGCCATTCATATCGGCAAAAACTCTGCCTCCGAGATAGGTCTCGAGTGATTCACCGACATTCTTGTTTGCCATGTAAGCCGCAAGGAGAGCAATGCCCCATGCGCCACCCTCACCTGCTGTCTGCATGAGTGTAACATCCGCACCGAGAGCTGCCGCGAGGAAGTTCTGGCTCGGCACAGGAGTCTTGAAGAAACCGCCGTGCGCGTAGATACGCTCGAGCTTTACGTGCTCCTGCTCAGTGAGGATATCCATACCCGCTTTAAGCGCCGCAACGCAGGAATAAACGAGCGAACGCGCAAGATTGCGAATATTGAATTCGGAATCAGGGCTTCTGAACAGAAGTGGTTTGCCGTCCCTGACGCCTGTTACAGGCTCCCCCGCATAGTAGTTGTAGGAGATGATACCGTCGCAGTCGGGAACGCCCTCAGCCGCCAGCCCGTACAGCATATCGTAGAGCTTAGACTTTGGCATATCGACTCCCGCTTCCTTTAAGAAGCTTCCGAACAATCCGAACCACGCATCGAGGTCGGAGGTACAGCTGTTGCAGTGTACCATAGCCACGGGAGCACCGCAGGGAGTTGTCACGATATCGATCTCGCGATGAACAGCTTTAAGCTTCTCCTCGAGGACTATCATCGAGAATATAGACGTTCCCGCGGAGACATTACCTGTCTTTGGAGTTATGCTGTTAGTTGCAGCCATCCCCGTCTGAGCGTCGCCCTCGGGCGGACAGAACGGAACCCCCGCGCGGAAAGTACCTGACGGGTCGAGGAGCAAAGCTCCCGAATTAGTAAGTCTGCCCGCGCACTCGCCTGCCTGAATAATCTTCGGCAAGAGATCGGAGAGACGACGTTTGAGTTCAGTTGAGGCTGTAAGAGTATCGAACCTCGACATCATCGCCCTGTCGTAATCACAGGTCGACGGGTCTATCGGGAAAATTCCCGAAGCATCACCTGCACCGATGACTTTTTCATCGGTGAGAAGAAAGTGTACATATCCGGCAAGCGTAGTCATAAAAGCGATTCTGCCAATATGAGGCTCCTTATTAAGGACAGCCTGATACAGGTGAGCAACGCTCCATCGCTGAGGGATATTGAAATCGAAAGCATCTGTGAGGCGTTCAGCAGCCTCCTCGGTCATTGTATTGCGCCAAGTCCTGAACGGCACGAGCTGTTCGTCATTTTCGTCAAAGGCGAGGTAACCGTGCATCATCGCCGAAATGCCGACAGCCGCTGCAGATTCAAGCTTAACGCCGTACTTATCCTCAACATTCTTCATGAGGTCGGCGAAGCATTCCTGCAAACCTTTTTTCACGTTATCCAGAGAATAAGTCCAGATGCCGTCAAGGAGCTCATTCTGCCAGTCGAAAATGCCCGTAGCAAGAGGAGCATGACTGTCGTCAATGAGCACAGCTTTTATACGGGTAGAGCCGAATTCGATACCGATAACAGCTCTGCCGTTTTTTATTATCTCCGCACCGTTCATTTTTTCGCTCCTTTAACTTCAGCGGGTCTTGAAGATGAGAGATTGGCTTTTTTGCGGCGGGCGATGATAACACTCTGAACTATAAGGAAGATACAGAGCATCGAAGCATTCGTGATGCCCGTCCACCAAGCCTGATCAAGACCAATGGATGATACGATATTCTGGATAAGTGCGAGAGAAAGGACGCCGAAAAGAGTACCGATGATATTTCCGACGCCGCCCGTAAGCATAGTACCGCCGATGATAGATGAAGCGATAGCGTTCATTTCGGCGCCTGCGGCATGAGTAGCCGAACCCGAGCCTACGTGCATAAAGTAAACAAATCCGCCAATTCCGCCTAAGATTCCGCACATGAGGTATGCAAGGAAAGTAGTTCTCTTAACATTGATTCCGAGCATAAGTGCGCTTTGCTTGTTGCCGCCGACAGCGTAGAAATTACGACCTGTCTTTGTCCATTTAAGGAAGACGAAGAGAGCGGCAACAACGATGAGAGCAACAATAACGCCGATCTCTATGTAAGCGTCAATGTATTCGCCTCTCTTGTTGTAAGAACCCAATCCCGGGATAATAATTCTTGTTTCCTTGAGCTTTACGAACGCTTCATTCTGAACATTGAATGGTTTCGTATTGACAATAGTCGTCATACCTCGTGCGAAGAACATCCCCGCGAGTGTAACAATGAACGGCTGAATGTCAAGATAAGCAATCAGGTAGCCCTGCACCAGACCAAAAGCCAGACCGATGCCGAGTGAGATGAGCATTGCACCGATGACACTACCGCTGTGCATATCGAGATACACAGCTGAGCACATGCTAACGAGTGCAGCCATACCGCCGACAGAAATGTCGATACCGCCTGTGATCATGACGAGGGTCATACCGCAGGAAAGTATGATTAGAGCGGCATTGGCATTGAGAATGTTAAAGAAAGTCTGAGCCTTCTGGAAGCCCGAGCCAAGAGCAAATACCGCAAACAGATACATCGCAAAGAAAACGATGATAGTTATGGACATCAGCAGATTTGTATCGGAAAGGCTTCCGAGAAGAGACCGCCGCGACTTATCGGCAGTCAGATACTTCTGCGACATAGTTTATTCCTCCGTTTCAAACGCTTGTCAGCTCTTCAGTTCCGCGCCTTGAGGGCGAAACTTTTTGAAGAGAGACGCAATCTTTTCTCTTACTATCGGTGCGCTGAGCACAACAAGTGCAATAACTACCACTGCCTTATAAGCAGGGAGAGCATCCGACTGTACCTGGAATTTGTAGAGCGTTGTAGTAAGGAACTGGATAACGTATGCGCCGAGGATAGAAGCTGAGATATTGAATTTACCGCCGCCGAGAGCATTACCGCCGAGAGCGACCGCAAGGATAGCGTCCATTTCGATGTCCTTAGCAATTACGGAGTAATTTATGGAACCGAGACGACTGACCTTTATAAGGCTCGCGACCGCAACGCAAAGACCAAGTATGACATAGGTAATGAACTTGATGAATGCGGGGTTGAGACCGTTAAGGCGCGAGGTCTGCTCGTTGATACCGACAGACTGAACATACAGTCCGAGGGTAGTAAATTTGAGGACCAGGAATATCAGAATAAAGCACGCTATAGCGATGAAAAACGGCGTAGGAATCGGAATTCCGGGGATAAGACCTCCGAAGTAGGAGAAAGTTGCATCCCTTACCTCGGGAAGTTCGTTGTTATTTATCCATGCAGCAATAGAGCGACCAGCTGTAAAGAGGATAAGAGTCGCAACCATTGGCTGTATCTTGAAAATCGATACAAGTATACCGTTAAAGGCACCGCAGGCCATAGTCACTAAGCAGCATACAAGAAAAGCCACAATAATGGGAGCCTGGATCTCATCGGGACGAGAATTTGTACCGCAGAGAACTCTGAGCACGACGCTTCCGCCGATAGCTATCGCAGCACCGACTGAGATATCCTGTCCGCGTGAAGCAGCGGTGACGAGAGTCATACCAATAGCGAGTATCGCAAGCTCGGAGCCGCAGTCGATGATAGAGATGATATTTCCCGAAAGGATAGGATCTCCGTTGCTGTTATGACCAAGTGTAACCTTAAAGAACGAGGGGTCCATGATCAAGTTAAAAACAGCAAGTATGAGCAGAGCGGCTAATGGGATAAATATCTGATTTCTGAACATTGCAGAGATTATCGAGCTTGATGTATTTGATTTTGATGCTGAGTTCAATTCTGCTCACCTCCTGCAATAGTATTCATGATAGTATTCTGAGTAAGTTGATCGCCCTTTAGCTCACCTACGAGCTTTCTGTCGCGCATAACGAGCAGTCTTGAGCATGTACGCAGCATCTCGTCAGTCTCGGACGAAATAAAGGTAATGCTCATACCCTCGGAAGCAAGCTTAAGAACAAGCTTCTGGATATCGACCTTTGTACCGACGTCGATACCGCGGGTAGGCTCATCGAGAATGAGATATTTCGGGTGAGTGAGCAGCCAGCGTCCGAGAATGACCTTCTGCTGATTACCGCCTGAAAGCGACTTTATAGGTGTATTGACAGAAGCTGTCTTGATATCGAGCAGCTTTATGTATTCGTCAGCGAACTTAGTCGCCTGCGCCTTTGAGAACGGACGGAAGAAACCCTTCTTGACCTGCAAAGCGAGAATGATATTATCACGCACTGAAAGGTCGCCGACGATACCGTCGCGTTTTCTGTCCTCAGCGAGGTAAGCAATACCGTTCTTCATCGCGTCGATAGGCTTGGAAATATTAACCTGCTTGCCGTCGACCCAAACTGTACCGCTTGTTACTTTATCGGCGCCGAAAATAGCTCGTACGCACTCGCTTCGACCTGAGCCGAGAAGACCTGTGAAGCCGTTAACTTCGCCCTTTCGTATACGGAAATTGAAGGGCTTGATACCCTCCGAGCTGCAGAGGTTCTCCGCCTCATAGACTATTTCGTTTTTCGTTTCGTTGAATGAGGGAGAATCGTTCTTGATATCTGCCATATCGTCGAGCTCCTTGCCGAGCATCTTGGAAACGAGCTGAACACGCGGCAGCTTTTCGATCTCATATTCACCAACAAGCTGACCGTCGCGGAGAACGGTGATCCTGTCGCAGACCTCATAGACCTGGTCGAGGAAGTGGGTTACGAAAATTATACCAACACCACGGGCTTTCAAGTCACGCATGAGCTTGAACAGCTTAGCTACCTCTGATTCGTCGAGAGACGAGGTGGGCTCATCGAGAATGAGCACACTGCACTCCATATCAACTGCACGAGCGATAGCGACCATCTGCTGAACAGCGATAGAGCAGCTTGCGAGCTGCTGATTAGCCTTTACGCCGATATCGAGAGAACTGAGGAGTTCGTCTGCCTTGCGGTTCATTTCACGCCAGTTGACGGTCGCGCCCTTACCGCGTCCGATAAAAATATTCTCGGCGACCGAGAGATTCGGACAGAGCGAAATCTCCTGATAAACTGTACTAATGCCTAAATTCTGAGCTTCCTGCGGAGAGTGAATGTGTACGGGAACATTATGTCCTTTAATAAAAATATCTCCGCTATCTTTGATATGGACGCCTGTGAGGACTTTGATAAGAGTAGATTTACCCGCGCCGTTTTCGCCCATAAGCGCGTGGATCTCGCCCTCACGAAGCGTAAAATCGACATTTCTAAGCGCCATAACGCCTGGAAACGACTTATTTATGCCCCGCATTTCCAGCAATGATCTATCCTGCATTGCCTTTCCTCCTAAGTAAAATTCGCCAAAATAAGCGAAAAAACTTTTAAAATTAGTGCGGTGACAATTGACAAATCCAAACGTGTCACCGCACTTATTTAGTTATTCAATGTCCTGTGTTATCAGATACCGTACTGTTCAACGTCAGCGTCAGTGATAGTAGTAGCATCGAAGCCCTTCTCGTCCATGATAATAGTCTTCTGAGAGAGAGTCTCGCCGTTTTCGAGCTTTTCAATGATGTCAACTATGTAAGAAGACTGGAAGGGGTTGCACTGACCATCGTAGTTCCAGTTGCCGGCCTTGAGTTCCTCGAGAGCCCACTTATTGCAGTCGAAGCCGATAACAACAACATCCTTGCCAACGCCATGGGAGATATTAGCCTTATCGAGAGCAGCAACAGCGCCCTTAGCCATATCGTCGTTCTCAGCGTAGATAACGTTGAACTTCTTGTCAGCATCGATAACAGACTGAACTATCTGCTGAGCCTTTTCCGAACTCCACTCAGCGGTCTGCTCGGCAACGATGTTCCACTTGAGTTCATCAGCAGTCTTTGTGAGAGCGCCGGAACGTCCCTCCTGAGCAGCAGAGCCCATAACACCCTGAAGGTGAACGATATCATAACTTGTGAGTTTCTGATTCTTGAGCCACTCAACAGCCTGCTCACCTTCCTTGTCCATATCGGAAACAACAGAAGCTTCATAAAGGCTCTCATCAGCATCAATAGTACGGTCGAAGAGGATAACTCTTACGCCTGCGTCCTTAGCGTCCTTGAGAACTGAATCCCAGCCGGCTGTATCAGCAGCGGAGAGAAGGAGGTAATCTACCTCATCCTGAATGAACTTCTGAGCGTAGTTGATCTGCTCTTCATTTTTAAGGCTGTAAGCGAACTTGGCGTCATAGCCGTTTTCCTTGGTGAAAGTAGCCTTGAGGTCGTTTACGTTTGCGGTACGGTATCCCGACTCATTAGGGTCGTTGTTAATGATACCGACAGAAATGAGCTTATCGCCCTTCTTTGTCTCCTTGGAAGACGATGAGCCGCCCTCAGAACCACAGCCTGCGAAAACAGCGCCACAAAGGAGCATACTTGTAGCCATTGCAAGAACCTTTTTGATTTTCATAATAACATTCCTCCATCTCGTTTTTTTATTTATTAACGTTCATATCGTTAACTTGTACTTACATTATAACCAATTTGTACATACATTGATACTAAAAATAATGCACAAAATGTTTATTATTTTTAGAATGTAATAATTTGTATAAATCACGGACAGACATTTGCGTTCGTCTGGAACTGTCTGGGCGTCTGCCCTGTATACTTTTTAAATATTTGACTGAAATACCGATAATCTCTGAAGCCCACATCATAGGCAACTTCATATATCATCTTCGACGTACAGCACAGCAGCTCTCTTGCGTGTGCAATGCGAGCGGCAGCTATATACTCAGAGAGGTTCTGCCCGTACTTTTTCTTGAACTGCGTACTAAGATACGACGGACTGAGACCGACAGCCTCAGCGACCACGAGGAGCGAGAGCTCATCATTCATATAGTTCATATCAATGTAGTCACGTGCCTTGGAGACGATACTTTTACCGCTCTCCTTGGCAGAACCGATACGCCACATTATGCAGTCGTATATCATCTTACGAAGGAATTCGACAGTATCTTCTGTATCCATCAGTTTAGAGCCAATGTCATCAGCGATACCGAAACGTTCGCAGAAAGCTTCATTGCTTACGCCGATCTTCTCAGCGAAGGAATGAGCTGCGACATATATGTCCATGCAGACATACAAACGTATCACGAGCGAACCGATGCTTGAGAAATCTACCTCTTCAAGTATGGAGTCGAGCTTATCGGTGCAGTCCTCGAGCTTTCCGCTCTGCAAAAGGTCTTCGACCTTTCTGATGTCAACGCGCTTGACGTCCTGCATCATATCACTTTTATCTTTCATATCCATTACCCCACACGATCATGCCGTTCAGCGCAAACGTCAAAAATCAAAGTTTCTTAACCGAGTCACGAATCTTTAATTCTGGTGTGAAAATGATGTCGTTATTGTCAGCTGAGGGCGAGCAGATAAGGTCAATGAGCTTTTCCGCAACAGCCTCGCCGAGTCTGCGCTTGGGATGAGCGACCGTAGTGAGCGGAACATCACATATCGAAGCATACTTTGAATCATCGATACCGACAACGGATATCTCATCGGGAACACTGATGTCATGCTCCTTGCAGAACTGGAGGAGCTTTACAGCGATATTGTCATTGTAGCACACAACAGCGGTAGTCTCGCTAAGCAACACGAGCAGATTGTTCTCGCCCGAAGTGAATACCGAGTTTTTATCGGAAGTCGCGAACCAGAGGACGTTCTCCTCTGCGTTTCTGAGTCCGTGAGCAATGCAGCTCTTGGTAAATCCGCTGTATCTCTTGTGTCCCTGAATATCATCAAGAGCGAAGATGCCCGCCACTCTTCTGTGACCGCAACCGAACGCGTAATCCGCAGCCAGTCTGCCTGCGGCTTCATCGTCTATCGACACACACGGGTAACTCGACCACGGATATTTCGCATTAAAGAACACGACGGGGATATTCTTTCTGCGGAGCTCGTCGTAGAGCTCCATATTCGGATTAGGCAGAGCGCTCTTTGACGGCTCGATAATAAGCCCCTGTACGCCGCTTGATATCATGCTCTGAAGAGCCTGCTGTTCCTCCGACACCTTATTATGAGTAATTGCAAGCTGCATAGAATAGCCCGAATCATTGAGAACGCTTTCAATGCCCGTAACTATCTGAGGAAAGATATAATCAGTAAAATATGTAGAGATAACACCGATATTTTTCACCTGCGAAGGCAGATCCGGCTGCGCGGAGCCTGCGGACACGAAAGCACCGCTGCCTCTGACACGGCTGATAACGTTCTCGTTTTCGAGACACATGAGAGCTTGTCTGACAGTCTGTCTGCTCACTCCGTGTATCTCGCAGAGTTCCTTTTCAGTGAGAAAGCGATCTTTCGGCTTCAATCCGTTTGAAGCGATGTAATCCTTAGCCCACTCAACGATATTCAAATACTTATAATCTTCCATCGAATCCTCCTCCACCCGAAAACATCTCGGTTTTTCTTTATGATAACACAAATTTCAGACTTTGTAAATACAACTTTAAGAATTGTCTTAAAAATTTGTGTGTACGGACAAATCAAGGGGCACTGTATTGTGCATTTTGACAGTTTTTTATGTCTTATAATCACACTATTGACAAACAGACTGGCATAGTATATAATTTTTACATCGAATAGGGCTTCTGTTTTGGAGTCGCTTTGTTACAATTTAATAATTACTCGAGGTGTAATATGGATAAGATAAAATGGGGCATCATCGGAACAGGACGTATCGCCCGTGCCTTCGTGACTGCACTTGCAGCCGTACCCGATGCTGAATTATACGCAGTCGGTTCACGGAACGCCGAAAAAGCGACCGATTTTGCACAGGAATACGGCTTTAAACACTCATACGGGAGCTACGACGCGCTTCTTTCCGACAATAATATCGACATCGTTTACATAGCCACGCCAATGGCATCACACTACGACAATTGTATTTCCGCACTAAACAGTGGCAGAAACGTATTCTGCGAAAAATCCGTGACACTAAATGCAGTACAGCTCCGCGATATACTCGCCCTTGCGGACAAAAAGAAACTGTTCTTCTGCGAAGCGATGTGGATGAAGTGCCGCCCGACCCACCTTAAAATGAAGGAATGGCTCGGCAGCGGAAAAATAGGTGATATTCGATACATCAAGGCAGATTTCAGTAATTTCGTCCCATATAATTCGGAAGATCGCCTCTTCCGTGCGGACTGCGGCGGCGGAGCTCTTCTTGACGTGACTGTTTACCCCCTCACCCTCATTCACGACCTTCTCGGCAAGCCTGACGAAATACAAAGTGCCGCGAATCTCAGCGGCGGAGTTGACGTCAGCGATTCGCTCATACTCCGATATAAAGACGGAGTATTCGCCTCTATCGAATCAGGCTTCGAGATAGGACTGCGCAATAACGCTGTTATTTCGGGAACTGAGGGTAGCATCGTATTCGACGACTGCTTCTTCTGTACAGACACGATATCGCTTTATGATAAGGAGCGCAGACTTGTTGAACAGTACAACGCCCCTGCCCGTGTGAACGGCTACGAGTATGAGATAGAAGAGGTACATCGCTGCCTAAGCTCGGGACTGACCGACAGCTCACTGATCCCGCACCAAGGCACTCTTGAAGTTATGGAGATAATGGACTTCCTGCGCAGCAAATGGGGATTAAAGTTCCCACAGGAATAAAAAATAAGGCTGACCGTAAAGGTCAGCCTTATTTTATTTAGTACCGAAGATACGGTCGCCTGCGTCACCAACACCTGGAACGATGTACTTATCCTCATTAAGACCTTTGTCAATAACACCTGCATAGATATCAACATCGGGATGAGCTTTCTGAACAGCCTCCGCACCCTCAGGAGAAGCAATGATACACATATATTTAATGTTATTGACACCGAGTTTTTTTATCTCAGTAATAGCCGTTGTAGCGGAATTACCGGTAGCGAGCATCGGATCAACAACGATGACCTCGCGCTCATTGATATCCTCGGGCATCTTGCAGTAATACATTACAGCGTCATGAGTACCGGGGTCGCGGAAAATACCGATATGACCAATCTTAGCGGCAGGAACGAGAGAAGTCACACCGTCTACCATACCGAGACCCGCGCGGAGAATCGGAACGACAGCTAACTTTTTGCCTGAGATAACCTTAGTTTTCGCAACAGCGATAGGAGTCTCAAGCTCAATCTCCTTCAAAGGAAGGTCGCGCGTAGCCTCATAGCCGATGAACATAGCGATCTCGGAAACGAGCTCACGGAACTCCTTAGTACCAGTGTTTTTATCTCTCAGCAGAGATATCTTATGCTGAACGAGCGGGTGATCTATAATATGTAAAGCCATAGTAAAGCCTCCTTAATAATTGTTTTCGATTTCAGTTATGAGGTCGATGCGACGTTGATGCCGACCGCCCTCAAAGCCGGTAGCGACGAATATCTCGGCAAGTTCGCAGGCAAGCCCGCTTCCGAGCACACGTGCGCCCATGCACATAACATTACTGTCATTATGCAGACGGGTGAACTTGGTCGAGAAGCTATCCGAGCACACAGCCGCCCTGATACCCTTTATTTTATTTGCGGCAATGGACATACCGATACCCGTACCGCAGATGAGTATACCTTTTTCACACTCCCCCGATGTAACCAGACCGCAAACGGTCTTAGCCATATTCGGGTAGTCACAGGGCTCTCCGTCAGTACCCATATCTTTCAGCTCAAAGCCCTTTTCCGTCAGATACTTGATGACATCCTTTTTCAGCTCCACGCCGGCGTGATCACAGCCGATAGCTATCATGATTATCCCTCCTGTTTTGCGAGTTTATCCTGCAGATCTTTCTCAGCCTTCACCTTTTGCAGGTACGAGACTTCGAGCTCGTCGGCAGAAACAAACTCCTTTGACATCGCCGCGAGGCAGACCCCGCAGGCATTTTGCAGCCGTCCCATAGGCGGCGCTATTATCAGCATAGGTGAGCGGTAGTCCGTAAAGAAATCCGCCGCACCGTCACCGCAGAGCAGAGCCTCAGTCCCGTTGAAAGCGAGGAATTGCGCGAGCTCATCGCGGCTTATTATCTGCTCATCGCAGAGAGCATCGAGCGCATAGCCGTCACTCTTGTACGAGCAGGTATAGACGAGGTCTCCCCTCGCCTTCATCAGAGAGCAGACAGTGCCCTTGAAAGCGATATTATTATACGCGAGAGCCTCCAGTGTAGAGACTCCGCAGCACTTGCAGCCGAGCGCAAAGCCCATAGCCTTCACCGCCGCAACGCCAATTCTCAGCCCCGTGTAGCTTCCGGGACCGTCCGCGACAGCGACAGCATCCACATCCGAGACCGACTTGCCCGTCTGAGCGAGGATCTCTTTTACCATAGGCATAATGACCTGCGAGTGCGTTTTCTGAGTATACAGAGTCGACTCCGCGAGGAAAACCTCGCTGTCGGAGTCAAACAGCGCGGCGGAAGCCGTCTTACCCGAAGTATCAATTCCAAGCAGAAGCAAAGCGTCCACCGTCCTCAATCGTGATTTCCCGGTCGTTGTCACCGAGAGTATCAATCGTAATATAAATAGTATCCTTTGGCAGGAAATCAGCGATATTCTCAGACCACTCCACCGCTGCCACATTATTATCAAAGTCGTAATCGTAAAAGCCCGTAGATTCGAGCCCTTCCTCGGTATTGATGCGGTACATATCGAAGTGGTAAAGTGTGATATCGCGTCCTCGGTACTCATTGACGAGTGCGAAAGTCGGCGAGCTGACATTGTCGCCGAGCCCGAGCCCGATCGCAAGTCCGCGCGTGAAGGTAGTCTTTCCCGCGCCGAGACCGCCCTTGTATGCGATCATGTCGCCCGCACGGAGCAGCGAGCCGAGCTTCTTTGCAGCTTCAATGGTCTCCGCAGGAGAATGAGTGATTATTTTCATATCAGAAAAGACCCGTAATATTGCCGTTCACATCGCAGTCGATATTGAGAGCCGACGGAGCCTTCGGCAGACCCGGCATAGTGAGGATATCGCCCGTATAGATGACAACGAAGCCCGCACCCGCGGACACTCTTGCATCGCGTACGGTGATATTGAATCCCTTCGGCTTGCCGAGGAGGGCAGGATTGTCCGACAGTGAATACTGCGTTTTAGCGACACAGATAGGCAGGTCGCGGAAGCCGATAGACTCTATCTCCTTGATAGCCTTGTCGGCGGCGGCGGTGTAGGTAACACCGTCAGCGCGGTATATCTCACGAGCGAGCTTCTCGATCTTGTCCTTTATGGAGAGTTCCTTGGCATAGAGCGGACGGAACCTCTCGTCGCTGCCCTGCGTGAGCTCGATAGTCTCGCAGACCTTGTTCGCAAGGTCTTTACCGCCGTCTCCGCCCTTCGCGAACACCTCGCACATGGAAACTTCAACACCCATATCAGCGCAGAATTTCTTCACGAAGTCGATCTCCTTCTCGGTGTCGCTCTCGAAGCGGTTAATAGCGACAACAACGGGAACATGGAATTTATGCATATTTTCGATGTGAGTCTGGAGGTTGACGATACCCTTTTCGAGAGCCCACATATTCTCCTTTGCGAGCTCCGTCTTGGGAACTCTGCCGTTGTATTTGAGCGCACGAATAGTCGCCACGAGTACAACGCACGCAGGAGTCAGACCGCCGTAGCGGCACTTGATGTCGAAGAACTTCTCGGCGCCGAGGTCAGAGCCGAAACCCGCCTCGGTGATGCAGTATTCACCGAGTTTGAGTGCAAGTTTTGTAGCGCGTATGGAGTTACAGCCGTGCGCGATATTTGCGAAAGGACCGCCATGTATGAAAGCGGGAGTATTCTCGAGAGTCTGCACAAGATTGGGCTTGAGCGCGTCCTTGAGCAGAGCGGTCATAGCACCCGTGCAGCCGAGCTGATTTGCAAATACGGGCTGACCGTCGAGGTCATATGCAACGAGTATATTGCCGAGGCGCTCCTTGAGGTCGCCGAGGTCGGTCGCAAGGCAGAGAATAGCCATTATCTCAGACGCAACGGTGATGTTGAAACCGTCCTCGCGAGGAACACCGTTAGCCTTTCCGCCGAGACCGACAACAATATTGCGGAGAGCGCGGTCGTTCATGTCCATACATCTCTTGAAGAGGATACGGCGCTGGTCGATGCGGAG
>JAGCHA010000013.1 GCA_017649325.1 Ruminococcus sp. | reverse complement strand
TTCGATGTTGTTATCGCTTCTCCCGACATGATGGGCGTTGTAGGTCGTCTCGGTAAGGTTCTCGGTCCCCGCGGACTTATGCCTAACCCGAAGGCAGGTACTGTTACTCCCGATGTCGCTAAGGCTGTTACAGAGGCTAAGGCAGGTAAGATCGAGTATCGTCTCGACAAGACCAACATCATCCACTGCCCTATCGGTAAGGCTTCCTTCGGCGCTGCTAAGCTCGACGAGAACTTCACAACTCTTATGGAGGCTATCGTAAAGGCTAAGCCTGCTGCTGCTAAGGGTACTTACCTCAAGAGCTGCACAGTTACTTCTACAATGGGTCCCGGAGTTCCCGTTGCTACTGCTAAGTACGGTGTCTGATTTAAGATAATCGCAATAATAAAGGGCGTTCATCACGAACGCCCTTTTTGTTATGCCTGATTTTCTATTATAAGCTGAGCTGCTTACGCAACAGGTGCGGGCTCGTCACCGAGCACCTGAGGCAGGCTCCTGTAGTATATCGCGGTCACAACAGCAAGTGCTACGCTTATTACGAAGAATATGAGCTCAAACAGCCACAGCGGTGTTCCAAGCACGTGCGGGAGAATGACTGTGCAGTCTGCCGCAAAATGCAGGAATATCGCCAGTGGAAAGTGCCACAGCTTGCCCTTGATGCGGACTCCCGTGAAGACGATGACCGACAGCGATACGTGTAATATCACCGCGGAAATGCGCTCGAAAAAGCCAAGCATATACGTCGAAAAATGATTCTCTGTCATCGTCCTGACGCTCGTCAGAAAGGTCTCTTTCAGCTCATCGTTGTAGTTCGCGGTAAACAGTTCAAGCATTCCTGCATTCGTGAAAAGCGCGATGAACAGCGTCAGAGCGGCTGCTCCGCCAATGAGCAGTATGCTCTCGATGCCTCCGTGACCGATGCCGTAAGTTACGGCGTCGCACTTGTCCTTGTACTTGCGCATAAGCGTCTTCATGCCGACGAGGCGTCCTGTCTCCTCGAATATTCCAGCCATTGCCGCTGAAAAGATGTAGAGCGGAAGCGGCTCACTGAGCAGACCAAGCGTTTTCTTGTCGATGAGAGTGATGACAAACGCACATCCCCCCTCTAACAAAAGCGCAAACACGGGAAATACCAGAAGCCCGACCCAGAACGGCACCAGCTTCGCTTTTGTCTTTAGCTTCCAGATTATCAGAAGTACTATTGGAAACAATACCGCGAGGATTCCCTCCGATAGCGCTCCAAGTATGACTTCTTTCGGAAAATGTAGATTGTCCATATCATCCCTCCGATAAAATATTATATCTAATTATAGCACAAGAATAAACAAATGTCAATCGACCTAAAAAAAGGGCGCTCAATTGAGCGCCCTTTCGTTATTTACGATTACTTGGAAAGTGAATCGATCTTTGAAGAAGATACAGGGAAGTCCTTCTGATCAATGAGCTTAGCATCCATCATCTGGATTGCAAGCGCATCCTTAGCTGTAACGCCTTCACCGTTGTCAACGATGTCTGCGTTGATCTTGCCCTGTGCCTTGAGTGCGAACTTATCGCTGTTTGCGATAGACTGGAGAATAGCTGTAGCATCAGCAACAGTTACCTTACCGTCGCAGTTAGCGTCACCCCAGAGAGTGTCGCCTGATACGCTGGCAGTTGTGGTAGACTTTGTTGTGGATGCTGTAGTAGCACCAGTGGATACTGAAGGATTGTCAGAACCGTCGTCTACTACGCCGGGAGCTACGTCCTCAAGGTAAGATGTCATCCAAGCAAGAGGAGCATTCCAGTTGATCGTGATCTCGTTTACAGACCAAGCCTCAGCAGAGTCAACATAGCACTTCTGGCTTGCGAGAGTACCTCTCTTGAAGCCCAGACCGCCTACGTAAGGATCCTGCATACCAGCACCAGGACCACCGGACATTACACCAGCAGGAGCCTTCGGGAATGAAGGATCTACGCCGTTAGCCCAGAGTCTGTGGTGAGGCCACTGGAGAGTTACGTCACCGTAACCTGATACGTATGAGAAGTCATTTCCGTTACGTCCGAAGATGTAGTCCATAGCAGTTGTAGCACCGCTGAGGTACTTCGGAACCTTTGTAGCATCGTATGCATATGCCATTACGATAGCGTTGTTTGCAACGAAGGAGTTTGAACCCCACTCATAACCGCTTACCTCGATAGGCTTGCCGTTGTCATCAAGACCGATGTTGATCTCATCAGTGAATGTAGAGCCAACGTAAGGAATACCCATACCTGATTTATCTTCCTGCTCGATGTAGTTATCAGCAGCCTTAACGATAGAATCCTTAACGGTCTTAGCGTCAGCATCGCTGAGCTTGTCGCTGTTGAGGTAGAGGGACAGAGTACCCATACCTGATGTACAGCCCCAGTTGAACGAGCTGAATGAACCCTTGTTCTCGCCGCCGCCGAGGTTAGATGTAACACTGAGAGCCTTGTCAGCGCCTGTAGAGTCATTGTCGTTCTTGTAATCCATGAGCTTGTCGTAGTACTCCTTATCGCCTGTTGTAGCGAAGAGCTCACAGAGTGCCCAGTAGTAGTCATCTGTTACATATGTATCGCCGTAAGGACCACCGCCGATAGCCTGATCGAGAGGAGCGAAGTAAACGTCGCCCTTCTTAGCGTTTGTGCCCTTAACGTCGTCCTGCTGCTCGGATGTACCGTTCTTGCCGTACCAGTTGCTCTTGTTCTTCTCAGCAGCTGCGAGACCGATCTTAGCGTTCTCGAGACACTCCTTAGCGAATGTGTCATCAATGCCTTCCCAGAGACGAGCAGCCTGTGCAGCACAAGCAACCATGTTGAGTGTAGCTGCGTACGTAGGCGGCTTAACGATACGTGACATATCCTCGAAGCCCTCGTACTTCCAAGCGTGGATAGCAAGACCTGTCCACTTGTGGTCATGGAGCTTGTGGTAAACCATGCCTGCGTCCTTGCCGAAGTAAGGATCCTTGGAGTCGACCATCATTCTGAAGAACCACTCGAGCTCAACTCTTGCCTCATCGAGGACATCAGGTGAGCCTGTACCGTCGAAGCTGATCTCTCCGCTGTTTACGTTATACTTCTGAGGAATGAGCATCGACTTGCCGTCAGCCCACTTGTCCTCTTCGCCGATGTGCTTGGACATCTCGTACATATTCTGGAGAGTCCAGATAGATACACCGCCGTTAACAACGTACTTACCGTGGTCACCAGCGTCGTACCAACCGCCCGAAGCAGTTATCTGATACTTCTCATCACCGTCGAACTTACCTGAGTAAGCCTTTATCCACTTAGGCTGAACGTAAGCCTTATCTTCCTTATGACCGCACTCTGTATGAGCAAGAGAAGCAGCATCGCCGTTCTTTATGTACTCGCCCTCTATCGGGACACCTGAACGGTTCTGATAGAAGTAGCTCATGGAGTCACGGAGGAGTCCGTCATAAAGAGTATCAGAGATATTGAACTCGTGAGACTTGTTCATCTGATATTCCTTACCTGTCTTCCAGTTTGTCCACATAACCTTGCCGCCTGATACCTCTGTATCGTAAGCGCCCTTGAGGATACCTGACTGTGTATTGGAAACACCAACACTGTCCTTAACTACGATATAGTAGCCTGTACCGCCCTTCTGGAGCTTTGTGAAGTCAAGAATGTGAACATACTCACCGCTGTCCTTATACTTTGTTGTCTTAACGCCGCCATCTGTTACAGCATCCATAGTCTTGGGAGTACCCGAATCGTAGTCGCCGCTGATAACTGTGGAAGTGCCGTTGTATACAGATGTGCCGGACGAATCGAAAACGTCGAACTCAAGAGGCTCGGAAGAGTCTGATGTATAAGAAGCTCTCTTTTTGAGGCCCTGGTAGTAACCTACCTGATTGAGACGAACGTTGGACTGAGGTCTGATAACGCCGAACTCATTTGTTTTATCGAAGCCCTCATTACCTGTGAGATCCTCGAGAGACATATTGTCGAATGTAAGTGTAGAGTCGTTAGGCATACCCTTATCGCTGCCGCCGTAAAGAGAAGCACCGTCAGTGCCTGCGTGACAAGCATAGTGGAAAGCCCACTCTGCAGGACCCTCTTCAATAGGAGAAGGACCGCTGCCTGCTACGAACTCAGTATCGATCTCGAATGTCTGACCCTTTGTTACCTTGCTTACCTGCCAGTTACCGTTACCTGTGTCATTCCAGTACTCAGCAGTACCTGCATAGTTACCGATCTTGGAGTAGATCTCACCGTCAGCCGAAGGAGTGATCTCAGCATGAACGTGGTATGTATGACCACTCTTAAGCTGAAGACCTCTGTGGCGGAGCTGAAGATCCCATCTGCCGTTACCGCCCATGTTGTTAACGATCTTAACAGTGTAAGCGCCGTCAACGATGTCGAACTTCTGCTTTGCGGGGTTAGTTTCGCAGGTGTGCCAAGGAAGACCTACGCCATCCTCGAAGTCAGTAGCACCAAGAAGCTCAGCCTTAGCGCTCGCGCTCATAGGAGAAAGAACACCAGCTACGGATGTAGCTGCCATGGCTGCTGCCATAATGCTTCCTGTGAGAGCCTTTGCAAATTTCTTGTGCATTTTTTATACCCTCCCTGATAAAATAAAAAATATAAAAATGTTTATAACGCAATACCAGTGCACGTATTGCGGTTATATCGTGTGAAAACTGCGACAGATCCAATCCCTACGCGGATAAATTGCTGCACTGATCCATCATTCATATTATATTATATCCGCCTAAAAAAGTAAATAGCTTTCCGTAATTTCGTGTATTTCCATAATGCGTCGCGTAAAAATTTGTATATTTTGCCAGTAGACATAAAAAACACAAAGGGAGACGAATCTCCCTTTGTGAATGAAATATGAATTTGTTCCAAAAAAGCTATCTTATTGCTCGCAAGCTGTTATTATCCTGCATAATGAGGTAACTTATCTATTATTCCTGCGTCCTTCTTCTGGATAGTCAGAGCATCGCTCGCTGTTATACCGTCAACGCCGTCAACGTCGGCGTTTATCTTACCCTGCGGCTTGAGCTCGAACTTATCTTTGTTCGCGATGTGCTGGAGGATAGCTACTGCGTCAGCAACAGTTACCTTGCCGTCTAAGTTCGCGTCGCCATAGAGTATATTATCGTGGCCAGCGGAGACAGTAGTACCATTACCAGCGGTGCTCGACGTCGTTTCGGACTGGCGAAAGGAAGTAGTCGTTGTCTGTGTTGTTGAAGCAGTCGTGGAAGTCGTAGTTGTAGTAGTCACAGTTGATGTAGTAGTTGTGGGCTGTGTCGGAGTTGTGCCTGCGCCGCCCTGTCCTGTTCTCTCGGGAACGTAGTCGGACTTGGTGGGAACAGTGCCGTCAGGCTCCTCGCCCCATACGAGCACGCCGTTTACGTACATCGGGATATGCTTGTTGAGCGAATCAGCCTTCTTGAGGTCAGTCGCCTTCTCGAGACCCTCGTAAGACCAGTCGTTGGACGTATCCCATGCGCCTGTTGTGGGCTTGCCGTCAACAGCATCGGGGATAGATACACGGAACTGTACCTCATCGCGGTGCTCGGACTGACCTGTCGGCATAATAGCACGGCCGTCCTCGAACTTGATGCTTGCGTAGTAGACATTACCGTCGTACTGATAAGGTCCTGTTACCGTAGCATAGCCCTGCTCGCCTGCGCTGTACTGCTGGGACTTGCCCTCTACCTTGATATCATCAACGGAGAGTCCCGCTTCAATAGCCTCAGAGATGTCGAAGTAGTATCTGAATTCGATGTCCTTGGCAACTCGTGTAGGCCATGCTGTATGGTTCATAGCCCACGCCTTTACCTCAGTGTAGGAAGTGCCCGCTGTACCGTTGATGATAGCAGCTACCTCCCACTCAGCCCACTTGGGCTCCTCCTGAACGGGGAAGTTCGCAAGAGGAGTTCCGCCGTAGTCGTCGATGAGTGCGCAGAGGCAAGCTGTGTAGCCAGCGTTGTAGTCGATAGCGACCTCAGAGTACTGGTAGTCGCTTACGCCTATCTTGTCCATATCGTAGCTGCCGCTCTGGTCGGGACCGCCTATGAGCGCGCCGTAGAGAGTATGTGCATACTCGGTCTGCCAGCCCTCGCTGCCGCCTGACGCCTTGCCGAGGTCGTTCCAGTGGTCATCGTGGATACCCGAAGCGGTTCTGTGGTGAACAGCAGTCGGGTTCTTGTCGCCCATACCGAGGACGTAGCTGAGCTTCTGACCGTTGTCGCCGAAGCAGTAATTCATCTGACCCTCAGCCCAGCTCTTATACTTGGCAGAGAGCGTTGCGTCGTCCTTGAAGAGAGTATCGCTTGCAAGCTCAGCAAGCCAAGCAGTAGTTGTAGCATGACGGAGACAGCCCCAGTTGAAGAGCCATGCGAGACCGTCGGGAGTGTAGTTTATCTTCTTGCCGCCGTAGCCGTTGGGTCCCCAGTAATCGAGGTGGTGAGCAACGTGGTCTATCCACTCCTGCTCGCCCGTTATCTGTGCATAGAGGAAAGCCGCTGCCTGAGAGGTATCGTCCCAGCAGAGACCCCATGTGTACTTTCTGTCAGTGGACTGGTTCTCGAGCGGGAACTCGGGAATGTAGTCGCTCTTGATCTTAGCGAGGTAGGACTCGTCGCCTGTTGCCTTATAAAGCCAGCAAGCCGCATACATACAGTCGTCCACCCATGAAGTCGTGGGATAGAAGTTCTTCTGAGCGCCCTGATCCTTGTTGCTTCTTGTAGCGTCAGCAGACTTGAACAAACTCTTCGCGTGGTCGAGGTAGTTCTCGTCCTTGAATATGATATAGCCCTCTGCAAGAGCCGCAGCCGAAAGAGCGAGACAGCTCGAATCCGAGATAGTATCATAAGGACGCTCCCAGTCGCCTGTCTTGAGGTGATGCTTGCGGAGGTATACCTCTGCGCTGCACCACACAACGTGGTCATCGTTATCGCCGATAGTACCTACCATCTTGCCGCCGCCAACGTCGCAGTTGAGGACGTAGTCGAGGCCCCACTTGAGGTTGTTCTTGTACGACTCGCCAAGACCAGCCTTGTCAACGGCGTCCTTGTACTCGATGTAGCCCCATGCAAGCATCGAAGCGGAATACGCGTTAGTCAGCGTGAACTTGTAGTGGTCGCCCGCGTCGTACCAGCCGCCCGGCACCTTATCGGTGTCCTTGCCGTTCTCGTCGACCATCGAGTCAGACCTCCACGGAACGCTGTTCCAATCAGGAAGCGAGCCCGACTGCTGTACCTCGTAGAAGAACATCGACTTCTGCAAGGCTTCCGCATAGTTGTACTTGCTGCCTGCGGCGTCGACTGTCGGGACGGAGGTCAGCATAGTAGCCGACATCGTCATAGCCGAGATAGCGGCTACGATCTTTTTCATCTTCATTTTAGATTACCCCTCTCATTTTTTTGGTGCGGTTCTCCCCACACCTATACATCTTAACTATACAATATTAATCAAGATTTGTCAAGAAAAAAATGTGCCCCCGGAAAGGATGGAAAAATAATCGCTGTCACTGCACCCATTCCGTTATCACGAAGGTATTACTATTGAAAGAGCTCGAAAGCGGATTAATTATTAATTGATAATTCACAAATTCTTTCTACGATTATGCTATAATATATGTATGATACCATACGCATTATCTCTATTTTATACGTAAAGGAGGAATCGGCCATGTCAAACATCGAAATGGAGAACTATGTTAAATCCCTCTCTCCCGAATTACAGGAGAAAGCTCGCGCGTGCAAGTCGAACACCGAACTGATCCGGTTCGCTGCCGAGAACGATCTTGAAATACCTACGGAAATTCTTGAAGGTGTTGCGGGCGGCGGATGCGGAAGCAGCAAGAAGAATGTTGAGGTCTGCAACAAGTGCGGCACGACACTTACAGAGGTACCCGCAGGATTGCCCAAGCCCTCGGGAAAGAGCAAGTACTGCACCAACTGCAAGAAGGTGCTGATCTCCACAGACTGGCACATCGAAAAACGCTAAAAATCATTTATTATTTTAAGGAGGATTATCCCATGAACACCGACATCGAAAAGATCATCAGTGAATTACCCGCTGAATTGCAGGAACAGGCTAGGTCTTGCAAGTCTATCGAGGAGTTCAACACCTTTGTGGCTGAAAACAACATCGAGCTGCCTACCGATGCGCTCGAATACGTGGCAGGCGGCTGCGGTACCAGCAGCAAGAAGAACGTTGAGGTCTGCAACAAGTGCGGCACGACACTTACAGAGGTACCCGCAGGATTGCCCAAGCCCTCGGGAACAAGCAAGTACTGTCCCAAGTGCAAGAAGGTGCTTATCTCCACAGACTGGCACATCGAAAAAAGATAAGAGGTCCGAAATAAAAAAACAATTTTCATATGTCTAACAATGATATGGAAAACTACATCAATCTTGTTCCCCGAGCTTAAGGCAAAAAGGTGAATACCATTGTACTACATATTATCTGAAAACATCGCCCTGCGGAGCTGGCAATTCGTTCCGCAGGCGTATTACTTTAAAAATGATCCGTTCGCACAGGGGCTCACCAGTGAGGAATTCGAGCTCCTTTTACTCTGCGACGGCGAACACGATATCCAGCCCTCTGAGCTGACCGAGAGCCTCGAAAACCGCCGCCTCATCAGAAAATGTGAGTGCGGTGAGAAAATGACGGAGTGGTCGCGCCATAAGAGCTATCCGCACCGCTATTTTCCGAAGATGAACCTCATGATAACCGGCAAGTGCAACTTCAATTGCCTCCACTGCTTCAATGCCGCGGACAATGCTCCGCTGATGACGGAGTGGAAGTTCGATGAGCTGATAGACCTGCTCGACCAGGCAAGAGACTGCGGTATCCACAGTCTCACTATCACGGGCGGCGAGCCTATGCTCCACCCGCGCTTCATGGACATCGTCTGCGAGATATACAAGCGGGATATGTTCATCGACGAGCTTAATACCAACGGCTATTTCATTACGCAGGAGATCCTCGACGAGTTCAAGGCTATCGGCTGCTGTCCGCACATCAAGATATCATTCGACGGCATTGGCTGTCACGACTGGATGAGAGACAGAAAAGGCGCGGAAGAGCGCACTCTCGCCGCTATCGGGCTCTGTACGCAAAATGGCTTCCGTGTGATGTCGCAGACTCAGGTACACCGCCGCAATCTGGACTCCCTTATGCCCACAGCAAGGAAGCTCAACGATATCGGCGTGTCGACTCTGCGCTTCATCAGGACTACCGAGGCTCCGCGCTGGGAAAAGAACTCACCCAAAAGCTGTCTCGGTATCGAGGAATACTACAAGGAAATACTCGATTTTATGCGCGTCTACAAGGACAGCGGTATGCAGATGAAGGTGATAGCGTGGCAGCTTATGAACGTCTATCCCGACGACAAGACCTACTCGCTGATCCCTGTTATGTTCGGTGATGACGAGTACAAGCCGACTGCGCCTATCTGCAGGGACGTGCGCGGAATGATCGGTGTGACATCGGGAGGCGATGTTGTCCCATGTCTGCAAATGTCCGGCTACTTCGAGGAGCACGGCATACATATGGGGAATCTCCATTCTACGCCTCTTGCCGAGCTCCTCAGCGACGGTTTCTACCAGCAGACGGCGTGTGCGAATGTCCACAAGCGCCGAAAGAACAACTCAAAGTGCAACGCGTGCAGATACTTCAAATACTGCGGCGGAGGCTGCCCCGCTCTCGGACTGCTGTTCGCTCCCGAGGAGTGGGACATCTTCGGCTCTGATGTAACGAAATGCCTGTTCTTCGAGAACGGCTGGTACCATAAGTCCGAAGAAGCGATGAAAGGCTGGACAAACCTCAGCAGTATCAATATATGAATGCAAAAGGCTGCATGACCATTCGGTCACGCAGCCTTTATTTTTTATTGCCTTTTCAGTTTGCACCATTCAAGGCGGATATACTGCCCTTTCTCGAGCTCTACCTTCTCGCCCTTCTCTATGCCGTAATTGTGTCCGTCAAAGCCGTCATCTGCCATTACTTCGTCAATGCTGTCAAAGACGGCGTAGCTCTCGTAGCCCTGGTCGGTGAGCACGTCAAAGCTGTAGGTGCCCGGCTTGACGTCCCTGCCGACAAGGAACAGCCCCGGGTGCTCGAACGGATCGTTCTCGCCATGGTAGCTGTCCACAGGATATGCCTTCGCCCACGAGAAGTGGAGATACTGTCCCTCTTCGAGCTTCATATACGTCGAACACTGGAACCAACCGAAGCAAACATCGTCGTCCTCGCTCGCGGAGCTCGAAACGCCCGCATAGAAGCTCTCGTAGTGGGGGGAGTCGTCTTCTTCGGCAAGTGAATACTTATCCTCAGAAACGAAGATGTACTCGCCTGCGTCTATCCCCTCGCCTACCTTATAATCGCCGCTCTCTATGTACTCGGCTGACTTGCCGTTTACGCCGCTGTACTCGCTCCTGCTGTTTGAAGAGCTGCTCTTGTCCTTGTCCACGCTCTTGGAGGAGGTCTCGGGAGGTTCGGTTGGCTTGACTACAGACACGCTCGACGACGGTTTGTGCTTTGTCTGGTGTGTCATCGTGAACTTATTCGTCGCAAATATTGCCCAGACAAGCAGTGCCACAATGAACAGCACGCTGCCTATCAACAGGATATATGCGGGGTGGATGCCGTCCCTGTGCTTAGGCTCGGGTATCTCGTTCACACTCTGAAGCTGAGGGCCGCCGTTATTCAGATAGCTCTGTAAATCGGGGACAGGCTTTGGCTCGGGCGCAGGTGCCGGCTGCTCGGGCGGCTTTACCGCCTCGGTCTCGGGCTCAAAGTCTGCCGTCTTCTCCGGCTCAGCTGCTTTTTCCTCCGCCGTTTCCGCCTTTGTCTCAGCCGTATCAGCGACCGTTTCCGCTGCGGCAGCTGCCTTCTCCTCAGCCATGACAGGCGCGGGCTTGGGGGCTGCCATCAGCTCGGGCGGTATCGTTATCTCGGGCTGTCTCCTGCCGCACACTCGGCAAAAGCTGGCGTCAATGCTTATCCTCGCGCCGCACTCGACGCAGAATTTTCCGTCCATGTTATCACTTCCTGTTATGCAATTAGAGGGCGTGATGAATCACGCCCTCCATTATCGTTCTGCTTAATTATTCAGCATCCTCAGCAGGAGCTTCCTCAGCGGGAGCCTCCTCGTCAGCTGCGTCTTCAGCGTCCTCAAGGAGAGCGCGAATAGAAATGCTTATTCTCTTCGACTCCTCGTCGATGTCGATTATCTTAACGTCTACCTCGTCGCCGACTGTAAGGATATCCTTGACATTTTCTACCTTCTTGTCAGCTATCTGTGAGATGTGGATAAGACCGTCAACGCCGTCGATTATCTGAGCGAATGCACCGAAGCTTGTGATAGATACGATAGTAGCCTTAACTACATCGCCTACACTGTACTTCGAGAGGAATACCTCCCAAGGATTGTCCTCTGCCTTCTTGAAGCCGAGGGATATGCGGTTCTCCTCGCGGTTGAGGTCCTTGATGTATACTTCGATAGTGTCGCCTACATTTACGACCTCGCTGGGGTGCTTGATGCGCTTCCATGAGAGCTCGGAAATGTGTACCATACCGTCGATGCCGCCGAGATCAACGAATGCACCGAAGCTTGTGAGAGACTTTACCTTGCCTGTGAATGTCTGACCAACCTCGGCAGACTCCCAGAACTTAGCTCTTGCCTCTTCCTTCTTTGCGCTGTCAACGTCCTTGATGGAGCCGACTGCTCTCTTCTTGCCGCCCTCTTCAACTTCCTTTATCTTGAACTGTACCTTCTGCTTGTTGAGCTGCTCAAGGTCTGTGCCTCTTGCGAGACCTGTCTGTGAAGCGGGGATGAATACTCTTACGCCGAGGTAGTTGACGATAACGCCCTTGTTGACGATGCGTGTAACGGTTCCCTCGAGAACTTCGCCATCTTCCTTAGCCTTAACGATAGTGTCGTAGCCAGCCTGCTCGTCTACCTTTCTCTTGGAAAGAGCAGCTGTGCCGTCTGCGTCGTTTACCTTGACAACGATGAGGTCGATCTCATCGCCTACAGAAACGATATCCTCGGGCTTCTTGGAAGGATCGTCTGTGAGATCCTCGAGCTTTACGTAGCCTGTATGCTTAGTGCCGAGGTCAACTGTGATCTCTGCATTGTCGATACCTACAACGATACCCTTTACTTTCTCTCCTGTATGTATTTTTTTGAATGATTCGTCGAGCGCCTGCGCGAAATCGATCTCCTCATCCGAGTTTGCTGTGAGATTTACATTCTCTGTCATAGTGGTTTGTACCTCCTTGATTATATATGCGGGAGTAGAAGCACCTGCTGTGATGCCTATCCTGCCCGCACAGGGCAGCTTCAAAGATGAAAGCTCGTCCGAATTTTCTATGTGATACGTCTTGCAGTACCTGCTGCACACCTCGTACAGTTTTACGGTATTGGAGCTATGTCTTCCTCCTACAACGATCATGATGTCAGAGTTCTTAGCGAGCTCAGCCGCATCTGACTGTCTTGTATCGGTCGCATTGCAGATAGTATCGAATATAACAATATCGGGATCGTTCTTGGGGATCACCTTTAAACACTCTTCCCATACTACTATATTATACGTCGTTTGCGCGACAAATGCAAGCTTTTTTCCCAAAAAATTATCATTTTTTTCAAAAAGGTGTTTTAGCTCAAAGTTATCCTTGAATACGTAATAATTTTGGTTACAATGACCTATGATTCCCTGTATCTCGGGATGATTTACGTCTCCTGCGATGAGGACAAGGTAGCCCTCCTTCGTTTTTTCGGCTACGATGCGGTGTATCTTCGATACAAACGGGCAGGTAGCGTCAAGCATATGATTGCCCTTTGCCTCTATCTGCTCGTATACTTCCCTGCCGACTCCGTGCGAGCGGATAACGACTGTCTCGTCGGGCTGGAGCTCGTCTACCGAGTCGATGACCCTCGCCCCCCTCGACTTCATATCATCAACGACGTCCTGATTGTGGATTATCGGTCCGAGCGTTGCTACCTTCGAGTTGTTCTCAAGCTCGTTGTATACCATTTTTACGGCTCTGTCAACACCGAAGCAGAAACCTGCCGACTTCGCTACTGTGACCTCACGCATTGTCCTTCTCCTCCTTGTCCTTTGGCTCGGGAGCTCCCTCAACAAGCTCCTTTATGTCCGCCATATAGCGGTTTTTCAGCTTCACGAGCTGGCGAGGGTTCGGCTCGTCGGCGGGCTCGACGTAGTCCTTCGGGTCAATGGGCTTGCCGAATTTGACCGTTACCCTCGTTCGGAATTTCAGCTTCTCGCCGTATACGATACCCACGGGGACTATCCTGCGGTCTGCCTGCGCGGCGATGAGTGCCGCTCCCGAATGTCCGCGTCCGACCTTGCCGTCCTTGGAGCGCGTCCCCTCGGGGAATATCATGAGGCTCCTGCCGTTATGGAGCCTGTCTATCGCCGTTTCGATGACTGTCATGTCGCCCTTTCCTCGCGATACGGGGAAAGCTCCGAGCGTGCGTATAAGCCACGCAAACAGCTTCTTTCGGAAGAGCTCCTCCTTCGCCATGAAGGCGAACTTGCCGACAGCTCCCGCACCGAGGAGGGGCGGGTCTGCGTTGGAACGGTGATTGCTGGCGTAGATAACTGTCTCGCCGCGTGGGATGTTTCCCTTGCCCTCATAATGCAGGTTGAATATGATGCGGAAAAACAGCCGCACAACAAATTTCGCGATATAATACATCTGTTTATTCCTTCCTGATGCGTTTAGCCATTCTGAAGCGGCTCTCCTCGTCGTCTGTGACCGTGTAGCCGAGCCGCTGATAAAAATACCTTGCCGATATATTCGTCCTCGTGACGTGCAGTACCGCGGAGGGTACGTCCCTCTCGACCGCATATCGCTCCGCTAAGCCTATCAGCTTCGTGCCGATGCCCATTCCACGGAAGCGCTCAGTTACGGCTATGTCGTCGATATAGACATAATCGGGGTAAAGTTCCACTGAGACAAATCCGATCGTCTCGCCGTCGGAATCTGCGACGTATATAAGGTCGTGTCCTTCGAAGAATTTATCAAGGTATCCGTCCTCAAAGCCGTCCGTTTCGTCGTCGCCGACAGTCCTGAGAAGCTCCTCGAAAAGCCGTTCTATCACGGGCTTATCCGTCGGAACGGCTCTCCTGTACGCAACTTTTTTCATCAGCCTATCTTGCTCTCGATGACCTTGACGATAGCCTCTGCGGACTCCTCAAGGTTCAGCGTTGTCGTGTCGACGAGGACTGCGTCCTCTGCCTGCTTGAGCGGCGATATCTCGCGGTGCATATCGGCGTAGTCGCGCTTGATGATATCGTCGAGTATCTCCTGATATGTGGGACAGTCGGGCTTCTCCGCAAGCTCCTTGTAGCGGCGGTTGGCACGCTCCTCGGCGGAGGCTGTGAGGAATATCTTCACGTCCGCATTCGGGAGTACCACCGTGCCGATGTCGCGTCCGTCCATGAGGATGTTGTTCTCACGGGCTATCTTCTGCTGAGTCTCAAAGAGGTAGGCTCTTACCGCGGGGATGGCCGATGTGCGGGATGCCGCCATTGAGATAGCGGGGGTGCGGATAAGGTCGGAAACGTCCCTGTCTCCGAGGAACACACGCTGAGTGCCGTCTACGAAACGAAGTGAAACGTCCGCCTTTGCGAGCGATTTCTCGATGTCCTCGTCTGCGATATTGTTCTCGGTGATGTAGAGGGCTACCGTACGGTAGAGCGCACCCGTGTCCACGTAGATGTATCCGAGCCTTTTCGATACCATTTTTGCGATAGTGCTCTTGCCTGCGCCCGCAGGTCCGTCGATAGCTATGTTGATTGTCTTCATTTTTATTTCCTCCAATTATTATATGTATGTTTTATGTGGGACGCCGTCCCTTGAAACCCGAATTCGCGTTATCGCTCGCAAATCTGCTTCCGGGATTCATAGCTGATGGGAAACGTCACCTGTTTTTCAGCAGTTCAGTCACCGATAACGCAAAATCCGTGACTATCGCTCCCGATGCGAGCACCGAGAACCCGATGCATACCGCCTTCGGGAGCTTGTCGCACAGCTTCCCCGACAGCGGGTGCAGCCAGAAGAAGTACCCGACTGCCAGTATGCCGAATATGGCGCTTGATATGAGACTCGACCTGTCCTGTATCGAACCGAACCACCCCTCGTACGTCCAGAACTGCCTGTGGAATATGAACTCCAACAGATACGAGGCTCCGAGCTCGAACGCGGTAGTCACCACCGCCGAGAATATGAACACGAAAACGGGGTGTCTGTCGCGCTCGCCGAGCATTGCAAGCAGTATAAAGGCTCCAACCGCATAGATAGGCACTATCGGCAGGTGGAGTATGCCGCGGTTGACGAAGTGGTGATACAGTATATACACCGTCACGACCTCGTATACCCAGCCGAAAAAGCCTGCGGCCACAAATTCAAATATGTAGCGGAAGATCCGCTGCCAACTCTCTCTTTTCATAGTACCTCACAGATAAAGCGCCGCCGCATATGCGGTCGAGAACGCTATTTGCAAGTTGAATCCGCCTGTGTAGGCGTCGACGTCAATGACCTCTCCCGCGAAGAACAGTCCGCGGCATAACCTGGACTCCATTGTCTTCGGGTCTATCTCCTTTACGGCGACTCCGCCACTCGTGATTATCGCCTCGTCTATCGGTCGGAAGCCCGATATCCTCACGGGGAAAGCCTTTATCAGCTCGCCGAAGCTCCGCCTCTGCTCCTTCGTGATGCCGTTGACCTTCTGCTCGGGAGCTATCCCCGACAGTCTTACCGCTTCGGGTATCAGCTTCGCGGGCAGGAGCTTGCGTATGCCGTTGAAGAAGTCGCGGTTGAGGTTCTCGGCGAAGTCACGCTGGATCCTCGCATCGAGCTGCTCGGGCGAGAGGGCGGGTTTGAGGTCGATCACAAGCCTGTATCTGTCAGGCTGCATATCGCGGATATGGCTGCTCGCGCTCAGAACGAGAGGTCCGCTCACGCCGAAGTGGGTGAACAGCATCTCGCCGAGCTCCGAGAAGATGCGCTTGTCGCCGTCATACAGCGAGAGAGTGACGTTCCTCAGCGAGAGCCCCATCAGCTCAGCGCAGTATTTATCCGGCGAGACCAGCGGCACGAGGCTCGGTTTCAGCTCCGTGACCGTGTGACCTGCGCTCTGTGCGAGGGTGTAGCCGTCGCCCGTCGAACCTGTATTCGGATAAGACTTGCCTCCGCACGCTATAAGGACACTGCCGCTGCGGTATTCCTCACTGCCTGCCCTGACTCCAACGCACGCGCCGTCCTCGATGATAGGGGAGCTCACGCGCTTGTGTATTATTTTCACGCCGAGCTGTTTCAGCTCGCGGCCGAATGCCGCGACTATGTCCTCAGCATTGTCGCTGACAGGGAAAACGCGGTTGCCGCGCTCGGTCTTCAGCGGAACTCCGAGCTCCTCGAAGAAACTCTTGGTCTCCTCAGCGCCGAACATCGAGAACGCGCTGTACATGAACCGCGGATTTGTCGGGATATTGCGCAGGTGCTCCTCGGTCGGGGAGTCGTTGGTGACGTTGCACCGCCCCTTGCCCGTTATCCGCAGCTTGCGCCCGATATTGTCGTTTTTCTCGAACAGCAGCACCGACTTGCCGTATCGCGCCGCATATACTGCCGCCATGCAGCCCGCGGCTCCTCCGCCTATTATAATAGTATCAGTCATCTTCGCCCGTCAGCAGCTTGTGCAGCCTGTCGCGGACTTCCGCACGCAGGTCGTCGGTGGCTTCGCGGTCAACTGAATAGCCGCCGTTGCTGTAGACAATGACGTCGCCCTCGCGAGCCGAGCTCGGGAGATGTGAGCGGTGGATATTGACCATGCCATCGTCAGTCTCAAGCACGGCGTAGTCGCCCTCAAATCTGTCAATAGTCATCTGCTGCTCCTTTCCGTCCTGACGCGCAGATCGCTGCCGTCCGACGTAATAACTATGTTTCCGCACAGATCGGTGCGGTAGATGTTGTCTGTGTAAGCCGAGAGCCGCTTTATCACGGCATCGGTCGGGTGTCCGTAGGGATTGCCCGCTCCGCAGGATATGACCGCCGCTTCCGGACGTATCACACTGAGAAAAGCTGACGTGCTCGACGAACTGCTCCCGTGGTGTCCGACCTTGTACACGCTCATTTTACCGAGCCTGCCGCCGTCGAGCATTTCCTGCTCCGCGACGCCCTCAGCGTCGCCCGTGAAAATGAAGCTCTCGCTTCCGTGCCGCAGGACAAGTCCTACGGAATAGTTGTTGATATCCTCGTACTTTTTGCTGTTCGGAGCGACTATCTCGCAGTGAACGTCGCCGACCGAGAATTCGCTCCCCGTAACAGCCTCGGTGAGCTTCACGCCGTGCTCCTCAACGGCGTCGAGGAAGCGCAGGAAGTACGAGGTCACGGGGATATCTTCGTCGTCAAGGTGCGGGATGATGAACTCCCCTACCTCGAACGAATCAATGATGTTGTCCATTCCGCCCATGTGGTCGGAGTGCGGGTGCGTGCCAATGACGTAGTCGAGCCGCCTCACGCCGATGTTTTGCAGATAGCTGACCGCCCGCGCGGACTCATCAGCCTCGCCGCAGTCGATGAGCATATTCTGCTGACCTGCGGCTATGTATATGCAGTCGCCCTGCCCGACGTCTATGAAGTGTGCCTGCATCTCGCCCTCTGCGGGATAGACGGGCTGTTTCGGGATAAACGTCAGCAAGAGGCATACTGCGAATACTGCTATGAAGAACAGGCTTAGTGCTTTTTGCCGCTTGTTCCTTTCTTTCCGCCGTGCTTTGACTTCATTGCGGAGCTCCTTGAAGAGCTGTTCCCTGTCCTGTGTGATGTCCTTCGGTCGGGAGCGGCTTCCTTTTTCTGCCAACGCTTGTCACCGCCCTTCACGTCCTCGACGAGGCATTTCGGCGACGACCCGATGAGGTCGTATCTGCCCGCCCTTTTCAGAGCCTCAAGCACGAGTTCCCTGTTCTGCGGGCGGAAGTATTGCAGCAGAGCACGCTGCATCGCCTTCTCCTTCGGCGTCTTAGGGACGTACACCTTCTCCATTGTATACGGGTCGAGCTCGGTATAGAACATCGCCGTGGATATCGTACCGGGGGTCGGGTAGAAGTCCTGCACCTGCTCGGGGCGGATATGGTTGTCGCGCAGGAAGAGCGCGAGCTCTATCGCCTCATTCAGCGTGCTCCCCGGGTGCGAGGACATAAGATACGGTACGAGGTACTGCTCCTTGCCCATGCCCTTGGTTATCTCGTAGAAGCGCTTCTGGAACGCCTTGTACGCCTCTATGTGAGGCTTGCCCATTTTGTCGAGCACCACCGCCGAGCAATGCTCGGGGGCGACCTTGAGCTGACCGCTTACGTGGTGCTTTATCAGCTCGCGCATGAACTCGTCGTTCTTGTCCTGCATAAGGTAGTCGTAGCGTATGCCAGAGCGTATGAACACGCGCTTCACGCCCTTGACCTGCCTTATCCTGCGGAGCATTGCAAGGTACTCGGTATGGTCGGCTTTCAGTGCAGGACACGGAGTCGGGGCAAGGCACTTCTTGCCCATGCACAGTCCCTTGCTGAGCTGCTTCTCGCAGGAGGTATGGCGGAAATTCGCCGTCGGACCGCCTACGTCGTGGATATAGCCCTTGAAATCAGGCATTTTCGTGATACGCTCTACCTCCGCAAGGACAGACTCCTCGCTGCGGACGGTTACTCGCCGTCCCTGATGAAGCGCTATCGAACAGAAGTTGCAGTATCCGAAACAGCCGCGGTTGTGGGTGATAGAGAAGCGCACCTCCTCAATCCCCGGGACGCCTCCCTGTGCCTCGTATGACGGGTGTACCTGCCTCGTATACGGCAGGCTGTATATGTAGTCGAGTTCCTCCGTCGTGAGGCTGAGGGCGGGCGGATTCTGCACGAGCATTTGCTTTCCGTGGCGCTGTATGACCGTCTTTCCGTAGACCTCGTCCTGCCAGTCGTACTGTATCTTTACCGCCTTTGCGTATTCGGTCTTGCTGTCGCGCACCTGCTCGAAGGAAGGGCACTGTGCCGCTCCGAGCGGAGTGTTCACGGGCTCGGTGAGGTAACAGGTGCCGCGGATATCGTGCATATCGTGTATGCTCTCCCCTGCGGCGAAACGTTCGCACATCTCGCGTATCTGGTGCTCACCCATGCCGTACATGAGAAGGTCGGCTCCGCTGTCGACAAGTACGGACTGCCGCACTGTGTCGTCCCAGTAGTCGTAGTGGGCGAAACGTCGGAGAGAAGCCTCAAGTCCGCCTATCACTATCGGCACATCGCCGAAGTATTCACGAATTTTCTGACAGTAGACGATGACCGCTCTGTCGGGACGCTTACCTGCAGCTCCTCCCGCGGAATATGCGTCGTCGGAGCGCTTTCTCTTTGCGGCGGTATAGTGCGCGACCATGGAATCTATGTTGCCCGATGTCACAAGGAAGGCATACCTCGGAGTGCCGAATCGGCGGAAATCCCTGTCGGTATGCCAGTCGGGCTGAGCGATGATACCGACCGTGAAGCCGAGCGCTTCCAAAAGGCGCGTGATTATAGCCGCACCGAAGCTCGGGTGGTCAACGTAGGCGTCGCCCGTGATGTATATGAAGTCGAACTGCTTTATGCCGAGCTCGTCCATTTCCTTTTTTGTTGTCGGTAAGAAGCCCTCGTACATGGTATCACCGCCTTTGCTTTTCATTATTCAATGCCGATGCTAAAACTCAAATCTGTTCTCGACTATCATTGTCACGAGAATGACTACGTTGAACATCATGAACACGGCAGAAACAGCAACATTACGCCAGAATGCGAGCGATGACACGCTTTCCTGACAAAGTATAACGCGCTTTTCCTCGGGAACTGCCATGCTGCCCATTCTGCTCGTCACTTCGGCAAGCTCGCGCA
>JAGCHA010000098.1 GCA_017649325.1 Ruminococcus sp. | reverse complement strand
ACGTAGCCGTACACCATTACCGCAGCTATTCCGATGAAGCAAAGGGCACTGAAAAGGTGTACCTTTGATTTCGTCCGCGCAAAGATATAGCCGTCGTGGACTATCTGCATAACGCAGAATATCAGCCAGTAGCCGCAGTTGAAATGTCCCGTGGTGAACTGCTCCGCAACGAGGAGTCCCGCGCAGACCAGTCCGCCGATGATCCGCGCGAGGCTTCCCGCGACCTTGTAGGTGTTCTGCTCATATTCGGAATTGTTCTCGCTTCGGCTTTTAGAAAGTATCTCTTCTTTGTTCATACTGTTCCTCCTCTGCCAAGCTGACTTTGCATCGGCTTTGACTGTATTATAACACTGCCAAGTACACTTGTCAAGACCTTGCCAAGCAAACTTTGCAAATTCAGCATTTTGCACAACAGAGAAAGCGACTTTTGTGCACATACGCCTCATTGATGTGTAAAATAGCGTTGTACCTATTATATATAGCGATTTATCTTGACAATTTTTAATATTTTTGTTATAATTGTTTGTAAGGTTTTATGCAGTTCAGCTATACTGCTTCACATATCCGCAGGCTTTGGGCAGCCTGCTACATATCCCGTAAAATCGGCATATCTGCACACCTCAGTGCAGCCTGCCGCACCTCTCTCCCTCACGAAAGGCGGATAGAATTGAATATTATCAAGCTCAGCCGAAGGATATCCCTCGGCATATTGTCATGCTTTGTCGCGGCTAACAGCCTGACCGTCAACGCTGCCGCCGCTGACGCGTTCACCAGCCCGTCCGTAAAGCAGACAAACGACGACTTTTTCAGCATCGAGCCCGTAGATACGGGCATTCCCTCATACAGCGACTACTACGACCAATACTGCGGCGAGAAGCGTCCCGACAGGGAGATAGCTATCCGCCCGACTGCGTACAAGTCCGCGGAGGACGGCACATTCTCCACGGGCAGCTTCGGCGCCGACGGCGATATGCGCGACGGCTGCCTCATATGGGAGAGCCCCGACGGCAAACTCTCCTACGATATCGACGTCGAGGAAACAGGCATATACTGTCTCGGGATAAGCTATTTCCCCATGGAGTCCAACAGCACGCAGATAGAGTTCTCCATGCAGATCGACGGCAAGTCACCCTATGACACCGCTACCCGCCTCACACTCAACCGCGTATGGGTCAACGAGGATGATATCCACACCGACTCACGCGGCAATCAGGTGCGCCCCTCGCAGATACAGCGCGGTATGTGGAAGGAATGCGCTTTCGGGGACATCGACGGTCTCTTCGGCGAGCCGCTGTTCTTCTACCTCGAAAAGGGCAGACACGAGATAAGCTTCACCTCCGAGCGTGCGGAGCTCGCGATAGAAAGCCTGAAGTTCTACACTCCCGCGGAGCTCCCGACGTATGAGGAGTACCGCAGCTCAGTCGGAATCCCCGACTCATCCGACGCTGACATCATCCGCATAGAAGGCGAGAATGCAGAGTTGAAATCAGATTCCACCCTCTACCCGACCTATGACAACACCAGCTACCTCGTATCGCCGTCAGACCCGCGCAAGGTCGTTTACAACACCCTCGGCTCGGGCAACTGGAAGAAGGCTTTGCAATCCGTGACGTGGACTGTCCCCGCTGAGGAGATAGATTCCGACGGCTGGTACAGGATAGGCATAAAGTCGCGCCAGAACCAGATGCGCGGCTTCTACTCCAACAGGAGGATATACATAGACGGTGAGGTGCCGTGCAGGGAGCTCGACCAGGTCAAGTTCTACTACGACACCGACTGGAACGTAGTCACTCCCAAGGCTGAGAGCGGCGGCGACGTGTACGTCTACCTCACCGCCGGCCGCGACCACACGCTGACAATGGAGTGCGTGCCGGGCGAGATAGGCAACTCGCTCCGCAGGCTCGACGAGGTGATCACCGACCTCAACACATACTACCGCAAGGTGCTGATGATAACGGGTCCCGCCCCCGACCAGTACACCGACTACTACGTTCACGAGAAGATACCCGACCTCGTGGAGGAATTCGACCGCATCTCCCGCGAACTCAAGGACATACAGAGCGAGATAGAGGGGCTTTCGGGCTCTGCGGGCTCGGAGGCGGCTTCCCTCGAGACAATGGCGGTCATACTCGACAAGTGCGTCGAAAAGCCGCTGAGGATACCGAATTACCTGCAGCAGATAAAGGACAGCATAGCTTCGGTATCGGCGTGGGAACGCGACTACCGTGACCAGCCGCTCGAGGTCGACTACATCGAGCTCGCGACAGAGGGCAAAAAGTTCACGGGAGCCAAGGAGAAGCTCGGCAAGTCGATTGCTTTCAGCTTCAAATCGTTCATCGGCTCATTCTTTGAGGACTACACCACCCTCTCCGACGTCACGGGCGAGGATGCTGTCGAAGTATGGGTATCCCTCGGACGCGACCAGGCACAGGTCGTCAAGGAGATGACCGAGAACGAATTCATGCAGGAGCACGATATCCCGATATCGGTCAACCTCGTAGTCGGCGGCGTAGTTGAGGCTACGCTCGCGGGAAAGGGTCCCGACGTGGCGCTCTTCCTCGGCGGCGAGTTCCCCGTGAACCTCGCGGCGCGTGACCTTACGGTCGACCTCTCACAGTTCTCCGACTTCCGCACCGTCAAGGGACGCTTTCAGGAAAACGCCATGACGCAGTACCAGTACAGCGGCGGCACATACGGTCTGCCGATAAGCCAGACCTTCCCGATGATGTTCTACCGCACCGACGTCCTCACAGAGCTGGGCTACACCTCTCCGCCCGAGACGTGGACGGAGCTGATAGATATGCTCCCCGCTCTGCAAAGGAACTATATGAACGTGGGACTCATCCTCCCGCCGACGAACATCTCTCCCGCCACCGAAACGGGACACACCTTCGCGATGCTCCTTCTGCAAAAGGGCGTGAACTACTACAACGCCGAGCAGACCGCATCGACATTCGATTCCATAGAGGCGGTGCAGTCCTTCGAGGAGTGGACGGACTTCTACACCAAGTACAGTTTCGTCCAGCAGTACGACGCATTCAGCCGCTTCAGGACGGGCGAATACCCGATAGTGATAAACAACTACACCTTCTTCAATCAGCTCGCCGTAGCATCTCCCGAGATAAAGGGGCTGTGGGACTTCTGCCCCGTACCCGGAACTCTCCGCGAGGACGGCACTGTCTCACACGCCGCCAACTCCAACGGAGCGGGCGCCGTCATCTTCAAGAAGGTGAAGAACAAGGAAAACGCATGGGAGTACATCAAGTGGTTCACCGATACGGACACTCAGGTGCGCTATGCGACACAGATAGAGGGACTCCTCGGAACCTTGGGCAGATTCGACACCGCCAACACCGAGGCTCTCGCGCAGCTCTCGTGGTCGCACGGAGAGTACGGCAGGCTCGCGGCACAGCAGTCGGAGCTTGTCGAGATACCTGTCATCCCCTCGTCGTACGCCGTCACCCGCAACATAATGAACGCATTCCGCGAGACGGTCAACGAGAACGAGAATCCGCGCGATACCCTGATATGGTACAACCGCGACATCAACGACGAGATAGCGAGAAAGCGCAGGGATCTCGGACTTGACAAAAAATAAGGAAGGAGGAACGTCACTTGGCTCAGATAGCTGCCGAAGATATCGGCAAAAGGACAAAGCGTGAAGAACGCGCCATGCTGTGGCGGTCGTTCAAGGCAAACAAGTCGTGCTACCTCATGCTCGCGCCCTTCATGATATTCTTCATCGTATTCACGGTCATACCCGTTGTGATGTCCCTCCCGATGGGATTCACCGACTTCAATATGGCGCAGGCTCCGAAATTCGTCGGTCTCTCGAACTACACGACGCTTTTCCTCTCGGACAAGATATTCGTGAAGTCGATACGCGTGACGATAGTGTTCGCGCTCTTCACGGGACCCGTCAGCTACATACTCTGCTTCCTGCTGGCGTGGCTGATAAACGAGCTCCACCCGAAGCTGAAAACGATATTCACGCTCATATTCTACGCGCCGTCGCTTGCGAATGTCTACACGGCGTGGACGCTGATATTCAGCGGCGATATGAACGGCTACGCAAACTCATTCCTGATAAACCTCGGACTTATCAACTCCCCCGTCCAGTGGCTCACGGACGGACGCTATATCCTCGGCGTGACTATCGTGGTACAGCTGTGGATATCGCTCGGAGCGGGCTTTCTCGCTCTGCGTGCGGGCTTCCAGAACATCGACCGCTCGATGTACGAGGCGGGAGCCATCGAGGGCATACGCACCCGCTGGCAGGAGCTGATATACATCGTTATCCCGTCAATGGGACCTCAGCTGATGTTCGCGGCGGTAATGCAGATAGTCAGCTCGTTCACGGCGGGCACGGTCGCTCAGAACCTCGTCGGCTTCCCGAGCACTGACTACAAGGCTCACACAATAATGACCCACGCCTACGACTACGGCTGGGTAAGATACGAAATGGGGTACGCGTCGGCGATATGCATGGTGCTGTTCGTCGTAATGTATCTGCTGAACAAGCTGATAAGCAAGGTGCTCAGCAAATATATGGACTAAGGAGGTGGGAAATTGGCACAGGTCAACACCGTGAAGCTGAAAGCTTCAAACAAGCAGGCTGGACGTAAAATAGGCGGAACTATCGCCATATTCGCCTTCCTGACCTTACTCGGACTTTTCATGCTGTTCCCGATATACCTCATACTGATAATGTCCGTCAAGCCCGTGGAGGAGCTGTTCATTTTCCCGCCCAAGCTCTATGCCATGCGCCCGACCCTCGACAATTTCAGCGATATGTTCGAGGTGCTCAACAGCAACCGCGTGCCGTTCTCGCGATACGTGTTCAACAGCGTAGCGGTGACGGTGTCGGTAACGGTATTGCAGTGCATATTCGCGTCAATGGCGGCATTCGTCCTCGCGAAGTGCAAGTTCCCGGGAAGCAAGCTGATAAACAGCATAATCGTCGTTGCACTGCTGTACCAGTCCAACGTCATATACATCATGCAGTACATAGTCATGGCAAAGCTCGGGCTGATAGACAATCCGCTCGCGCTGATACTGCCGTCGATAGCCTCGCCAATGGGACTCTTCCTGATGAGGCAGTCGATAAGTCAGGTGCCCGACGCGATGATAGAGGCTGCAAAGGTCGACGGAGCGGGACTTTTCCGCATCTGCTGGCAGATAGTGATGCCCAACCAGAAGCCCGCCCTGATGACGATAATCATCTTCGCATTTCAGGCGGCGTGGAGGATAGAGGCAGGCTCCGTGGTATTTCAGGAGCAGTACAAGACTCTCCCCACCGTCGTGAATCAGGCAGCCTCGGCAGGACTCGCAAGAGCAGGCGTAGCCGCGGCAGCAGCAGTATTCATGCTCATACCGCCTATCGTGGTATTCATGCTCGCACAGCGTCAGGTCATCGAGACAATGGCGCACTCGGGCATCAAGGACTAAGGAGGCGCGCGCATGAAAAAATTTACACGCAGACTTCTAACCCTTGCGCTTTCGGGAGCACTGCTCGGCGGCTGTATATCGTCTCTGACCGCCTCCGCGCGCGAGCCCTATGACGTCTACAACTACGACCGCTGGGGAGATGCTATCCCCTCTCAGGCGGGATATATCGCCGAGCGTGCCGTTTCGGGCTATGACCTCGGCGTGGGAGCGTTCGATTCTCCCTCCGACATCTTCTGCGACCACACCGACACCTTCTACATCGTGGATTCGGGCAATAACCGCATAGTCGCTGTCGACTCCGACTTCCGCGAAGCCGTGAAGGTATACGACAGCTTCACCATGCCCGACGGCTCGCAGACCAAGCTGAAAAATCCGCAGGGCATATTCATCTCCGCGGAAAACGACCTCATGTACATCGCCGACAACGAAAACGCACGCGTACTCATCAGCGGCAAGGACGGCAGAGTCGTGCGTGAGATAACCAAGCCCACATCCGAGATATACGACCAGAAGCGCACATTCCTGCCCCAGCGTGTCATCGCGGACAAGGCGGGCAACGTCTACATCGTACTCGGCAACATCACCACGGGCGCGGCTATGTTCGACCCCGAGGGCGAGTTCATCGGCTTCTACGGCGCGAACCGCGTTCAGCCGACCGCCGAAATAGTGGGCAACTACCTCACGAGCCTATTCACCTCCGAAGAGAAGCGCGCCCGCCGCACAAGGAATGTTCCGACGGGCATCACGAGTTTCGACATCGACGGTGACTTCATCTTCACGTGTACGGCGTCCTCGACGCAGACCACGGATACCGTCAAGAAGCTCAACGCCGCAGGAAACAACATCTTTGCGAGCAATGACGCTGTTTACGGCGACTACGCGCCCATGTACGACACCTCGCAGAACAAACTTCTCGCTCCCGCGATAGTCGACATCGACATCGCCGAGGACGGCAACATCAACTGCCTCGACTTCACCACGGGACGCGTCTTCCAGTACGACGAAGACTGCCACCTGCTCTTCGTCACGGGCACCATAGCCAAGCAGGTAGGAGGCTTCGACCACGCCGCGGCTCTCGAATCCAAGGGAGAGAACCTCTACGTCGTGGACAGCCGTAAGGACACCGTCACCGTATTCACCGAGACCGACTTCGGCAAGATAGTCCACAAGGCGACCGCCTACTACAATGCGGGCTACTACGAAGAGGCTCTCGAGCCGTGGCTGGAGGTGCTCAAGCACGACGGCAACTACTGGCGCGCGAATGTGGGCGTTGCGTCGGCTCTGCTCCGCAAGGGAGACTATGAAGGCTCGATGAAGTACGCAAAGCTCGCGGGCATGGGCGGTATCTACAACAAAGCCTTCGAGGGCTACCGCATGGAGTTCCTGAAGAAGCACTTCGGAACCGTATTTGCCGTTGCGGCGGCAATTATTGCGGGACTGTTCGCTCTCGGATACACGCTGAAAAAGCGCAGACGTGCTCTTGCGGCAGCCGAAAAAGCTCCCGCGGACGCTGATATAGCAAGTCTCGACCTCAACAACGGAGAGGCGGCGGAGGCATTGCAGGCACTCGAAGCCGAAACAAAGGCGGACGAGGAAGCCGCTCGGCTGAAAGCCGAGATAGCCGCAGCGAAGGAGGCTTCCGCGGCAGACAAAAGCAACGGAAAGGAGGAACAGCAAAATGATGGACCTGAGACCCGCTGAATGGGTCAGGCACGCAGTCACACACCCCGTTGAGGGCTTTGAGGATATGCGCTGGAAGAAGTCGGGCTCGCTGAAAATAGCGTTTCTGATAGTGTTCCTGCTGTTCCTTTCGGAGATAGCATACGGAAGGCTGTATGGCTTCCAGTTCTTCGTCACCTACGACAAGGTGTTCAACATCATCCCCTACATCACCACGACGATAGTGGTATTCGCGGCGTGGGTCATCGGCAACTGGTCGATATGCACCCTCTTCGACGGCGAGGGCACGATGCGGAACATCTGCATATACAGCGCATACGCCCTTGTGCCGTTCATCACCCAGCGCTTCATCAACGTATTCCTGTCCCACTTCCTTATCCGTGACGAATACGTCTTCATGCAGGCTATAGAGATAATCGGCACGGGCTGGACGCTCATCCTGCTGTTCTCGGCGATAAAGTCGGTACACCAGTACAGCTTTGGCAAGACGGTAGCCGCGATAATACTGACGATAGCGGCAATGCTGATAATGCTTATACTGCTGGTGCTGTTCATGTCGCTGATACAGCAGGTATACATCTTCATCTCGACGATATACACAGAGCTCTCCTACAGGATAAGAGTCTGACGAACGGCGGTGATACATAATGAAGAACAAGATAAAACGCACACTGCTGTGCCTGCTCGCCGTATCGACAATGACCGTATCCGCGAACATCTACGCCGACAGCGAGGATGAGACCGATACTGCGGCTGAAACTGAGGAGGACGGCGAGTCCGGGGACGGAGAAACCGCCGCCGAGGAAAAGGCTGCAAAGCTCAAAGAATCCGAGGAGAAGGTGCGCGCGGAATTTGACGATATAACAAAGTATCTGCGCAAGGTCGGCTCTGCTGACGGCATTGACATCTACGCCAAGGACAAGGGCTTCGAGGACGCGATATGGGCGAAAAACGGCGGCGAGCCCGAGAAGAAGTCCGACTACACCGAGGCTCAGGAGGCAATAGCCGACATGATAGGCGACCTCAAAAAGCTCGGCGACCTCGTGGCTGTAGACCCCGAAAAGAAGGAAGCTCTCGCGGACTTCGGCGAAAGCAGCAAATGCGACGAGGGCAAGCTGTGGGTCAGCGGCGCAAAGCGCTACCTTCTGTACACCGACGCCGACCTCACCCGCGTGATACGCATACGCCGCGTGATATCGACGATAGACGACCCGACGCTGTTCAGCTCGATAGACGGAAAAACTCTCGAGCGCATGGACTCTGACTACAAAAAGGTGCTCGCGGTCTTTACCGAGAGCGGCACCGAGGACGGCAAAAAGGTCTGCTATACCGACGACCGCTCCGCGTTCACATGGCTGACCGCCGACGGCAAGCAGGTCATCGGCACGTACAGGCAGTGCGCAGAGAACGACAGCTACATCATGCTCGTCGACGACCGTCTCGGCAACCTCGGGCTCAAGAACAAGCAGACGGGCTACATATGGTGGTCATCGCCGCTCGGAGCGGCTCGCGACAAAGTAGCCACTCCCCTGCTCGTGAACGAGCTGCGCTCGTCGAATATGCTCCGCTACGGCATACCGTCAAAGCGCTCGAACAACAACGTACTGCGCTCGGGCACAGACGACTGCGAGATAAAGGTCAGCGACGTCAGTGACGGCGTCAGGGTGACCTACTACTACAAGGCAGGCTTCAGCTTCCCCGTCGAGTACACGCTTGAAAAGGACTGCCTGAAAGCCTCGCTGAAAGTCTCCGAGATAAAGGAGCCGAAAGACGAAAAGATAGCGACCGAGGTCACGCTCCTGAGCAGCTTCGGAGCAGCCTCCGACAAGGAAGACGGCTGCTTCGTCATACCCGACGGCAGCGGAGCTCTCGTACGCTTCAACAACAACAAGACTATGGACAACAACGCCTATCAGCAGCGCGTATACGGCAATGACGTGACCGCCGTGCCGACGAGCCGCGGAGCCGTCACCGAGCAGATATACCTGCCCGTATACGGCATTGTCAAGGAGGACAACGCCTTGCTGGCAGTAGCCTCCAAGGGCGACTCCAACGCCTATCTTACCGCGCAGGTGTCGAAGCAGTCCAACAGCAGCTACAACCTCTGCAACTTCACATTCATACTCCGCGGCACTGACACCTTCTATATGTCGGGCAACAACGCCGATAAGCTCACGGTATTCGAGAGCGGCGCGATAAAGTCCGACGACATCGAGCTCCGCTACTACCCGATATCCAAGCAGGGCGCGAGCTATGTCGACGTCGCGGCACGATACAGGCAGTACCTTATCGAGGAGGAGGGCATCGAGCCCAAGCCCTCGGGAGCTGCGATGTATGTTGACCTCTACGGCGGCACGATGAAGAAAAAGCCAGTGCTCGGCATACCCGTGACAATGAAGCAGTCCGTCACCAAATACGGCGAGGCGCTTGAGATACTCACAGAGCTGAAAAACAAGGGCGTTGACGACATGGTCGTCACCTACAACGGCTGGACGAACGACGGCATCGAGCGCAAAGTCGACACGGGAGCCTCACCCTCGGGCACTCTCGGAGGCAAGAGCGATTTCAACAAGCTAACCGACTTCATCGACGAGAACGGCATCGAATTTTATCCCGCTTCAAGCAGCAGGGACTTCTACTCGGGCAACGGCTACTACTCATTCACGGGCACCTGCGTGAGGGTATCGGGCTCGTACTCGCGCATAGTCAGCTACGACCGCGCATATGGCATCCCCGACGGCTTCAGGAAGAATATGTCACTGCTCTCACCGAGCTACTTCGGCGAGGTCTACGGCGATATCGCACAGAGCTACGCAAAGGCGGGGCTCAGCGGCGCGGCTGTGGACAACGCAGCATCGTCCCTCTACGGCGACTACGGCAAGAAGAACATCTCCCGCAGCAAGGCTATGACCATGGCTGAGGAGGCATTCGGCAAGCTCAGCGATTCGCTCGACAACGGCTTCATTGCCGACGGCGCGAACGCCTACGCATTCCCTTACATAAGCCGCATCACAAACGTACCGCTTTCGTCGAGCCGCTTCGACATCTTCAACGAGGACGTGCCGTTCTATCAGATAGTCATGCACGGGCTCATCCCCTACTCGACCACTCCCGTCAACGGCGACGCCGACCCGTCCGAGCTCCTGCTCAGAGCGGCGGCTACGGGAAGCTGTCTCAGCTATGATATGATATACAACGAGACGAACAAACTCAAGGACACCGACTACGACAAATACTACTATGCGAACTACCACTACTGGGCAGACACGGCAGCTGAGGAATACAAGCTCCTCGCACCTCTGCTCGGCAGCGTGAGCGACAGCACGATAACAGGCTGCGAAGTCAGCGATGACGGCAGCCTCATAACCACAACATTCTCAAACGGCACCGTTGTTAAGACAGACCTCGAAGCCAAAACTGTCGAATACGGCGGGAAGAAGCTCTCGCTCGCAGACTCTGAGGAAGGAGGTATCGGATAAAATGGCAGAAGCTGAAAAAACAGCGGCAGCTCCCGCAAAAAAGCACCGCGGACTGCCCTATGAGAAGCGAAAGCAGCTCTACGGCTACGGCTTCATATCAGTATGGATGATAGGCACGCTGATGTTCTTCCTCATACCTCTTGTGAAGTCGTTCTGGTACTCCTTCAACGAGGTCTCTATCGGCGACGGCAAAACGCTCACAGACTGGGTCGGCTTGGCAAAATTCGACTACATCCTGAACGCCGACCCCTACTACACGGCCATCCTCAAGGACACTCTCATCGAAACAGCGTGGAAGACTCCGCTGATACTGATATTCTCGCTGTTCATTGCGGTGATACTGAATCAGAAATTCCACGGCAGAACACTCGCTCGAGCGATATTCTTCCTGCCCGTCATCATCGCTACGGGACCCGTGTACAAGATAATCAGCGGCGATATGAACTCTACGGGCAACACGGGCGCGGCGCAGTTCTCGACGATGTTCTCGACCGACCTCGTCGGCGAGCTCCTGCAGTTTCTCGGGATATACGGCATAAGCGACAATATGAGCACGGTGATATCGACCGTCGCGGACAACATCTTCGGCATCGTCTGGTCGAGCGGCATACAGATACTGCTCTTCCTCGGCGCCTTGCAGAACATCCCGCCGTCGGCGAAGGAAGCCGCCCAGATAGAGGGCGCGACCGCATGGGAGTTCTTCTGGAAGATAACCCTGCCATATGTCAGCCCGTTCATACTTGCGAACCTGATATTCACCGTCATCGACTCCTTCACGAGCCCTACCAACAAAGTCATGGAGCGTATCCTCGCGATGAAGGAAGAGTGGAAATTCGGCGAAGCATCGGCAATGGCATGGGTATACTTTTTGATAGTCCTCGCGGCGATAGGACTGGTAACGCTCATAGTGAACAAGTTCATTTACTATGAGGTAGAGTAAGGGAGGCGATGAAATGACTGATACAACAGGCGCCGTTGTCAAAAGCGAAAGCGAGATAGGCGGCGGACTCACTCCCCGACAGGCGAAGAAGCTCCGAATGCAGTCGATGACCGCCGAGGAGCGCGGCTACATCCGCCGCAAGGCAGTCATGGACAAAATATTCCCGTTCTTCCGTTTCGTGATACTGTTCGGACTCGGCTTTGTCATACTCTACCCGCTCATTTACATGGTGAGCTGTACGTTCCGCGAGCGGGCGGATATGAACGACCCGACCGTAATGTGGATACCGCGCCATTTCACACTGAACGTGCTGAAAGAGACGCTGACTGCAATGGACTTCTGGAACACTCTCCGCACGACGCTGATACTGAATATCGGCTGCTCGTTCGTACAGGTGCTGTCGTGCTCGGTGACAGGCTACGGCTTTGCACGCTTCAAGTTCAGATTCAAGGGACTGCTTTTCGGCATCGTCATAATGATGATACTGGTACCGCCGCAGGTCATAGGACTCCCACTGTACACGCAGTTCCGCTCGTTCGGGATACGCGGGCTGTTCACGGTGAACCTCATCGACACGATGTGGACGATGTACCTTCCCGCGATAACGGCAAACGGCATACGCTCGGGACTTATGATACTTATATTCCGCCAGTTCTTCCGCGGGCTCCCGAAGGAACTCGAGGACGCCGCCTACATCGACGGCTGCGGACCGCTGAAAACGTTCATCCGCGTAATGATACCGAATGCGGGCTCGGCGTTCCTGACGGTATTTCTGTTCTCGGTGGTATGGTACTGGAATGACTACTATTTCGGCTCGACCTTCTTCGTAAACACGAGCACGCTTGCTCGAATGCTGACGAACCTCGACACGGAGCTGAAAATAAGGCTTTTCAAGTCCGCAACCGTAGAGATAGCACCGCGCGAGCAGATAGTGTGGAAGGAAGCGGGCTGTCTGCTTTCGATAACACCGATACTGGTGCTGTACGTCTGCCTGCAAAAACACTTCACCGAGGGCATAGCGCGCTCGGGAATCACGGGAATTTAACAAAACAGCGAAAAGGCGGACTTTGTCCGCCTTTTTTTCGTGCAGTGGTGTTTTTACAAGCACAGGGGCTGGTACTCGCAGCAGCCTCATTCTCACAAAGTTAGCACGCCTCACAAAATTAATTGATATAATATTAACAAGCTGTGCCGAGAACGTAAAATTTTCGTATACAGCTATTGCAAGTTGCAGAAAGCTGTGCTATAATAATAATGTGTGCAGTTTTGCACGGCTTACTATGTAAAGAGAGGGAGTGCGCTTTATGGTAACAGTAGAGAACCATATCGGCAAAATTTCCGTTACAGAACAGTATCTTACCGAGCTTATCCGCCATGCAGTATGCGACTGCTTCGGAGTAGCCGATGTTTGCAGCGTGAATACGTTCCGTTCGGCGGTATCATCGCTGACGGGAGGACGTATGTGCAAGCGCAAGGGCGTGCTCGTACGCACGGACAAGGACGGCGGACTCATAATAGACCTGCATATAAAGGTCACCTACGGCACGAACATAGCCGCTGCCGTAAACAGCATAACCCACAAGATAACATTTACGATAGAGGAATCAGTAGGCATCGACGTGAGCAAGGTCAACGTGTACGTCGACGATATGAGCTGCTGAGCAATTGGGAGGAAATAGAACGTGATAAACGGTGCTTTATTAAGAGACGCTGTTATTTCTGCCGCGATAACGCTTAACAACAGGAAGCGTGAGGTCGACGAGCTGAACGTATACCCCGTACCCGACGGCGATACGGGAACGAATATGTCGATGACCATCGGCAATGCGGTCGAGGAGCTGAAAAGGCTGCCCGACAATGTCAGCGTGTCGGACGTGGCTTCGGCGGCGGCTTCGGCCCTGCTGAGAGGAGCGCGCGGCAACTCGGGCGTTATCCTGTCGCTGATATTCCGCGGCATATCGAAGGGACTCGCAGGTCTCAATGAGGCAGGCTGCGAGGACTTCGCGAGAGCTCTCGAGCTCGGTGTAAAGGCTGCATATAAGGCAGTGATGAAGCCTGTCGAGGGAACTATCCTCACGGTATCGAGATGCGCGGCTGAAAAGGCAAAGGAGAGCGCACTCTCGAGCAGCAGCGACGTCATCTTCTGGTCGGATGTCTGCGCTGAGGCGGAGGCTACCCTCGCAAAGACAACGGAAATGCTCCCGCAGCTGAAAAAGGCAGGCGTAGTAGACGCAGGCGGAATGGGCTTCACAATAATCATCAAGGCGATGTACGAGGTGTTCAACGGCGGCAGCATAGCAGAGCCCGCTGAAGTGCCGGCAGAAGAGGAGAACTCGATAGAAGCGTTCAGAACGGCAGTAAGCCAGTACGACGACGACATAACGTTCACGTACTGCACGGAGTTTATGCTCGAAAAGAACGAGAACTGCCCAGACCCCTTCATGCTGAGGGCATACCTCGAGACTATCGGCGACTGCGTAGTAGTAGTCGACGACGAGAAGATAATCAAGGTACACGTACATACCGACAACCCCGGCAAGGCGATACAGAAGGGACTCGAATTCGGCTACTTCATCAATGACCCTAAGCCGAAGATAGAGAATATGCGCATACAGCACAGCAACAAGGTCAAGGAGGCAGAGCAGCTTGAAAAGGGCTTTGCGCCCGCAGTCCCCGAGAAGGAGTTCGGCTTTGTGGCGGTGGCAGCAGGTCACGGCATAGAGACGCTCTTCACCGACCTCGGCGTTGACTTCGTAGTACGCGGCGGACAGACAATGAACCCGTCCACGGACGACATACTCCGCGCGATACTTGCTACTCCCGCAAAGACAGTATTCGTGCTTCCTAACAACAAGAACATCATCATGGCAGCCGAGCAGGCGGTCAAGCTCACCGACAAAAGCGTGTGCGTGCTCCAGACGAGAACGATACCGCAGGGCATATCTGCGATGATGGCATTCGACGAGAGCGTAGGACTTGCCGAGAACAGGATCAATATGACGAAGGCGTTCGAGAAAGTCCAGACAGGCCTTGTCACCTACGCCGCCCGCGATTCCGAGTTTGAGGGACACGCCATAAAGGAGGGCGAGATACTCGCACTCGACAACGGCAAGCTCGCGTTCACCGAGAAGGACATCAACAAGGCGACCGTAAAGCTGACGAAGAAGCTGTGCAAGAGCGGAGCGAGCTACGTCACGGTGATATACGGCTCGGACGTTACGGAGGAGAACGCAGAGCAGCTCCAGCAGCTGCTGCAGTCGAAGCTGAGCGACAAGATAGAGGTAATGCTTGTAAACGGCGGACAGCCCGTGTACTATTATATTATTTCCGTAGAATAAGCGAAAGCCGCCCGACAGGGCGGCTTTTTTGCGGGGAGTCCCCGCGGCGGCTCAATGCCGCCCCTGCTTTTTATCAACAGCCACGCACCGCGCGTCCGAATCGCGGAGGGCAATGACCGCTCCCTTGACGAAATAAGCGGCAGGGTCACCGAGAAAGCTCCTCTGCAAGCAGGTCACGCGCACGCCGCTGACAAAGCCGAGCTCGCCGAGCCTCTGCCGCATAGTGCCGTGATTATCGAGTCTGCAAACCGTACAGGTATCGCCCTCGCGCAGGGAACTCAGAACAGTCTGTGCGATAGTATCCACCACCTTAGAGATAATGAATAGTGAATAATGAAGAGTGAACAGAGGCGGTGTGCCTGACGGCACGATCTTAGAGATCATCTCCGAAGGAGATACCATTATCATTCACTCTTCACTATTATCATATTCACACGCAGCGGTGACGGTCACTGCGGCTCGACGAACTTATCGGAGTACATACCTATCTCGGTGATGATACCATTTCTGCCGCCGTTGATACGCACGGAGGTGATATCGCGCGTCACCTCTCCGACCTGAGCCCTGTCGAAGAGGTCCTCGCCGCGGTAGCCGCGGTATGTGAAGAAGCTGCGTCTCCAGCCGCGCATAGCCATTTTGTCGCGGAATTCGAGTGCTCTCTGCGGCTCGTAGAGGAAGCGCCTGTCGAGCTCGAAGTAGCGGCATCTGCGGATATAGCTGTCATAGGCGTCGGAGTCGGTGAGGGTGTAGTCACCGTACTCCCCCTGCATATTCTCCATGCTCCAGAAGTAAACGAGACCTCGGGTGTCGCGTTCGGAGCCGCGCGAAAGCAGGCTCGCCTCAGCGTAGGCGAAGGTCTGCGCGGAGCTGTCCCTGTTGACCATTACGCAGTTCGTTCCGCGGATATAGGGGTGCTTCCCGTAGACCTTATACGCGATATTGACAATTCCGTCCCACTGCGTAGAGCCGTTTTTTACGAAGATATAGCTCGAAGTGCCGCTGTCCTCATGTGTGACATAGGGAAGCTGCATATACCCGTCCATGAGGTCGTTGAGAGACAAATTCGGATACAGTCCCGGCTCGAGCTGATTCTGGAGGTACTGTGCCGTGAACCCGCGCGAGGTGATGACGCCGCGTCGGAAGCCGCCCTCCTCCGTGATGCGGAAGGTGTCTATGAAGCCTTGGTGGATGAAGGTGCCGTTCACGTAAAACCACGCCATATCAGCAGTTTCGGGGACAGCCGTATGCGCCTCGAACACGGCTGTCAGACGCGTGAAGGGCGTATAGACGTCCTTGGTGAAAGTGAAGGACAGCACCTTGAAAACGTTGTCGCTCGCATTCGGAGATTTTATCGTAAGGGTAGCAGTCATGTTTCCTCCTCCACATTCTCAGCCTGCGCGGCTGCAGCGAGAGTAAGCGTGACATAGAGCATATCATCGCCCTTATCCTCCGCGGTACAGCTCTGCACGGTACAGTCCGCGAACCTCACACCGCGGTAAATGACGGTCAGTCCCGACGCACCGTTCATATTATTCAGCTCGGTCAGCACAGGGATATCCCCTGCCCCGCAGTACACCCTGCCCGCCAGAGTGAGCCTCGTCGCCTTGACGCACCTGTTTGCGATGACCGTCCCGCCGACGACAGTCGGCTGCTCGTATAGCACGGTCGAGGCTGCCGCGCGGAAGCTCTCGCAGTATAGCGTGAGCTGACCTATCGTCACGGGGACAGCCTCGCGGCTGCAAATCGTACTCATAGGCTTGCCCTCGCAGTTCTGCGCACGCCGCTTACGGACACTCCCGCCGTGAGCACAAGGCGTCTGATGCTGCCGTCGTGCCTGATATTCAGCCTGCAAATGCGTGTGGTGAGGCTTGCCAGCCCGTCAAGAGCGGGTCTCACCCTCTCCTCGAAGTATCGGCAAAGCGACTGCATATCCTCTTCCTCGGGAGCATACACACTGACCTCAGCCTCAGCCTTGAACGGCAGGAACACGTTAGACAGCGAATAGACGGGCACAGTAGTCTCAAAGCTCTTTATCCCGATGACAGTGAAAAGGCCGCCCTTGCCGCGCACAGGCAGCGCGTCGAAGGCAAGATAAACGTCCTGATTTCCCTCGGCAAGCAGAGCCGACTTCAGCTCATTCAGAATATCCCGCATATCATCCCTCCTTTGTCGGAATCGTCTCAAAGACGAAGGTATCGGCTTTTATGAGGTCGCGGCAGAGCTGCACATACTCGCGCATGAGCGTTTCAGCTCCCGCGAGGGAAGTCCTCGCGCCGCCGTCCATTCTGCCGATATACTCGTACTCGCGCTTGCCCGACGAGAACTTTATCTCCTGCGCGCGGTAGTTCGCGACAGAAGCCGCGAGGAATTCGAGGCGGGTATCGGTATCGTCGGCGTCGGGGAGGAGCATATTCCTGACCTCATACACAGCCATGACTATGACGGGCGACCACTCCGAATTGGCAGATTCACCCGAAAACAGCTCAAAGAGGGCCTTGACGTTGTTAATATCTATACTCATAGCGGCCTCCTCAGAGCTTGAAAGCCGAGGTCTGCGGCTCAGTCCCGGGCTCAGTCGAGAGCTGCACCTCTGTTTTGGCACGCCCTGCGAGCTTCTCATAAGCTTTTTTCATACCCGCGAGCTGCACCTCGTTCAGCCCGTGAGCGGCAAGCTCCGCCGCAAAGGCAGCCTTGCGCCCGCCCGAGATGAAAGCGAGACGGCGTATCTCGCATCGGAGCAGCCGCTCATTTTCGGCAGCCACAGCATTTGCGGACTTCTCCGTCCCCTCCTCCGCGAAGCGCTTGGTCACGCCTGCATTGACCTGTGCAGGCACGGCAACAAAGCTCCACTCATAGGCGTCGGTGATGACGTCGAGGACGACGTGACAGAGCCGTCCGCCGTAGGTCTTGCCCTTGACGTGCGAGCAGGACTGCACCGCTCTATCGGCTCCGCAGACGGAGCATCTGCGCTTGCCGACCGCACATGAAATGCTGACTTCTTTTTTGATACCGCCGTCGATTTCGGCGATGAGGTCGCGGTTGTCGTCGGTACGAACCATATAGGCGGAGGCACGGAGATACTTATAGGGCTCGCCGCACTTATTCCTGCGGGAGGTATCAGTGACGACCTCGGTATCGAAGATACGGGCGGTCTGGTTGGAGGTAGAGGCATCGTGGTCGAAGATGCCTGTTTTGCCGACGAAGAGAGCCTTGAGCTGTTCGAGGGCATTATCGGAGAAACGTTCGCAGTCGCGGTCGATATCGTTATCGCAGAGGATAACATTGAAGGCGAAGAGCTCATCCGCAGCAAATTCGCGGCGAGTGAACTTGTTTATCTTGTCGAGAATGTCTTTTGTCATTTTATTCCTCCTTAAAAATGCGGGCGGCAGAACGCCGCCCCTGCAAAATACGCGGTCAGATCAGGAAGTGATAGTGAGCACCTTGACCGCGTCGGGAGTCACCTTGCGGAATCCGCAGGTCACGGACACAGTGATCTGGTCGAGCTGGCGGTCGATGAGCTTGTCGGTCTCGAGGACAAGTCCCGTGCTGGTGATGAATTCGAGCGCGAAGTCCCTGTCGAGACCGATGACGGTGGCGTCATCCACAGCCGCGGACTTCACGAGCTCAGAGCCGAAAGGCAGGAACATCTTGCCGTCAGCCTTGGCTCTTGCGTCCTTCATCTGGTCCATAGCGGCTATTTTTGCAGCAATCGCGGGAGAAGCGAGCACAGTCGTCATATTGAAGTTATCGAACTTGCCGTAGAGGTCAGCGAGGTCGGAGTAGCTGAGCGAAGAAGTCGTAACGCCTGCAGCGTCCGCCTTGAGAGCAGTGACAGCCTTGCCGACCACCGTATTCGCGAGCTTTATGCCGATGCTTCTGAGCATAACGCCGAAAACGTCGAGGCGCTGCTTGCGTATAGCCTCGTAGGAGGCATTAATGAGTCTGCCTATCTTCTCGAGAGCCACGGCAGTAGTACCCTCCGTCACTGTAGAAGCGGGCAGAGCCACGGTCTGAGCGGTAGTACCGTAGGCAGTGCTGTCGTCGAGCACACAGCCGAGGTACTGGCTGCTCTCGCTGACAGTTCTCACAGCCGTCACAGCCTTGAGCACAGTATCGTCGAATCCCTTCTTAATGCAGCGGGACACGAACTCAGGGAAGAGCACAGCGGTCTCTGTAGAGGCGAAGAACTTCTCGACCATATCGCACTCCGTACCGCTTACTCTGATGTTATAGCGTTTGAGCTGACGCTCATAGGCGTCAAGGGCGGCAAGCTCCGTACCGACATAAGCGGCGGAGGGGTCGAGCTCTTCGAGGGCGGAAGTGAACGACTTGCCGCTGAGATTATAGAGACCCTTTTCAAGCTTGATATCGTTATACATACACATATCCTCCATTATTCAGAATCGTTTTTTTCGATGCGCAGCTCTATTTCGCGAGCCTGCGCATTTCTGAGCCTTGCCTCGGCGAGTACCGACTCGTCCTGCAAGTTGATATTGTCCCACTCGACGGAGCAGACCGCCTCCGCGCCTGCCGAGCAGAGGTAAGCGTCGCCTATGCTTCTGAGCACAGGCGTGAGGAGCCTGCGGTAGTATTCGAGCTCTGACGTAAGAATATCCGCCTGCTGAGAGGACATCCTCTCAGTTGAGCTCCAGTTCAGACCGAGCAGAAACGGCGGGATACTGAGCTTAGAGATGATCTGCTCCATTATCTGGCGGACAGGCACATTTGTATCAAAGAACTTGTTGTCCGCACCGATGACCTTGATATCAACATCACCGACGGCGACGAAGTCCTTGACTCTGCCGCACTTAGCGGAGTTCATACCTTCAGCCCACTCGCGGGCTATCTGCATGGCATGCTCGCGGGTAGAGGCGATATCGCTCGCGCCGTTCTGAGGTTTATAGGTAACTGCATAGCGCACATTTCCCGCGCGGTCGTAGTTCTGCCCGATACACTGATAAATACGGAGCAGTATCGAGCTCATAGCGGGGAGCCCTCGCAGGAGCGAGCGCCCGTTCGTAAGCGAGGCGTAGAGAATACGCTCGGGATGAGCGACCTCGCGGAGCGTGCCGTCCTGTCTGCGGACGGCGTATCTGCGCTCGAACGGAGAAGCCCCCGCCGAAACGGTCGTAGAAGTCGTATCGCCGTTCCACAGCCCTGCTATACGGCGCCCCTCCTCGTCGATGACTATCTCGCCGACAGCGCTGCCGTAGGTGAGCATACTGTCGAGGAAGGCGTCGGCGAAGCATCCGAGCGACGTACCTGTCAGCCCGACAGGTACGTTCTCGCAGAAGCGGTCGAGCTGCTCCTGAAAGCGCTCATCGGAGCATACGAGCCTGAACCCGCCCGTAAGACGGATTATCTTCATGATAGCGGCGTCGATAACGGGGACAGCGTATCTGAGCCTGTCGAAGAGCTCCTTTTCGAGCGGACCTGCTTCAGGCGGGAGAGTGAGACAGCTCCCGCAGTCGCGGTCGGGCAGTATCATCTGCGGAGCTGCCCGCGTCTGTTTTTTCTTGAATAGTTTCATTTTTCCTCCATTTCAGGACTGTTTTTGTCTGCTGATCCGCGAGCGGATTGCCCCCTCATTGCAGGAACGCGTATCGCACGTCCGCCCATGCACGACCGCCCGCTCCGCGTACTTCAATCCCTTCCCACGGACATGGCAAAGAAGAAGTCCTCCTCAGCCGCCTCCTTCGTGACATATGCCACGAAGTAACGCATATCGTCCATAGCGTGGTCGTTCTCCTTGACGGGGACATCGGTCCCCGCGCCCTCCTTCCAGCGGTAGAGCCCGAATTCGCGGATGATGTCCGAACACGACTCATGTATCATCAGCCTGCCGTCCTTCAGAGCAGCGCCGACGCGTCTTATTCCCGTGACTACGTCGTTTTCCGCCTTAGCCGCCGTAAATCTTCCATGTCTGCGGATACACTCGATAAAGCTTGCGGCTGACGGGTCGACGATAACGCGTTCTATCGCGTGCTCGCCTGCCAGTTCCTCGAGAGCAGCATAGTGCTCCTCGTCTGTGCGCGGGACTCCCGTTTTTCTTGAGGAGTAGTAATACTCTCCAATGCGGTACCAAACGCCCATGTGAAGTCCCCACAGACCGAAAGACGAGGGATTGACAGTTCCGTAATCGCAGGATATGACGTAGCGCTCGCATTCGGGCGCATCGCCGCTGAAGACGTGCTGAGCGGGGTCGAACATCGGGTAGACCGTGCCCTCCGCCGCAGTCCACTTCCCGAGTACGAAGCGCTCGTAGAAAATGCCCGAATAGAGCTTTTGATAGCGCTTCCTGACCTCCTCTGAGAGCGAGGGATTGTCGTCCATGGTGAAGTGGAGATACAGCGCGTTTTTCTCGTCCGCCTTCTGTATCCACTCGCGGTAGAACCAATGCGAGGGGTCATCGGGATTGCAGTTGAACCACATTCTCGAGCCCTCGACGGAACACCTTGCGAGAGCCTGCTCCACGAACGAGCGCGGCATGAGCGCGACCTCATCGAGAAACACGCCTGAGAGGGTAATGCCCTGTATCAGAGCGGCGGAGCCCTCGTCTCTGCCGCCGAACAGGTAGAAGCGGTTTGTTCTGCCCGAGTAGGAGATGTCGATGAAGCTGCGGCTTATCCTCTCCTCGCAGGAAAAGCCCATTTCGCGTATCTGTTTTGTCAGCGGGACGATGACGTTTCTGCGGAGGGAGGTGACTGTCTTGCCGCAGATAGCGAAGGCAGCGCGGTCGAAGCATGCCCAGGCCCAGCAGACGAACCCCAGTGACATCGAGAGCGATTTTCCGCTCCGCACTGCGCCGTCGCAGATAATAGCGTCTTTGCCGCGATACATCGGCATATTCCACCATTTAAAGACAGTCCTCTGCTTGCCCTTGAACGCTATCTGCATTCGCCGTCCTCCTCTCCGTCGGACGCGAGAGCGCGAATGAGCGCCTCGGCATTCTCCGCCTCACTCACAGTTCTCTCCAGCTCACCGAGCTTCTCGAGCGCCTTGATACGGTCGAACACCTTGACCTCGACACCGCCGCCGCGAACGCGCTTTATCTCTGCGACGTTATAGAGGTCGAGCCTGTCGAGTTCCTCCTGCGGCGGGAGCTCATCGGCGAACGCCAGCTTCACTGCGTCATTGCACGAGCCGAAAGCGAGGCGGCGGAGCCCCGCCATAACCGAGCCTCCATCCCCGAGGAGCTCTCTGTGCTCCTTTATTCGTCTGCGGCAGGCTCTGCTTTTCAGCAGTCTCAGCGCAGCCCCGAGAGCCTCCTCGCGATGAAAACCCGCACGCACAGCAGCTTCTTCGGGGTCGCCGAGCGCAGCATACAGGCAGCAGAATCGCCGCTGTCTGTTTCCGAGTTCATCCTTATCTGACATAACTCCTCCTTCCGGGGAGCTTTACACGCCCCTCTGTAAGGGTGCAGGAAAAGCCCGCGAGTCAACGAAAAACCGTTGATTATTGAAAAAAGGAATTTCATCTTTGTATACTCGCACAAAAACAAGCAGCACGATCAGCCGCCCAAACAGCAAAAAAGCCAAGGAGCACATCTCCTTGGCTTTATGATCTGATTATTGCAACAGTGCCATGCGGCAGCCGGCTTTAGCGGCGCCCATTGGTCGTCCGAGTTTTACATAACGCTCCGCCAACAAAAAAGCTCCCCGAAGGGAGCTTTTCGCTGTTAATTTGAAGCCTTGAGGAAAGCTGCGATGCTTTCCTTACCGCCTGTTGAGATGTAGGAGTAATACGAAAGGATAGCGGAAGCGTCTTTCGCATCGACCTTGCCGTCATGATTGACATCGGCAGCCGCACACTTTTTCTCAGTAAGACCGTAAGAAGCGCCTGTCGAAGCCTTTGCATACGCAACAAGAACGACCGAAGCGTCCTTTGCGTCTATCTTGTCGTCATCGTTGACGTAGCCGAGATAAGAATCTTCCTTTGATAAGAATAAAGTATTTCCGTTAAGCTCTAAAACTAATTCGTCATTTTCGTACTTTAACGGCAATGGTTTACCTGCATCATTTAAAAGATTAAACGTTTTATCCTTATATTCCCAGTTAAGCTCTATCGTATCATGTCTTTCATCGCTATCGTAGGAAAGAACGCACGTTCCATCCTCGTTCAGTGATAAAATGAAAGGTGCATCAAAAGGAGCCTCTTCTCTTTCTCCGACGCTGTCGAGCAGACCCGTAGCTCTCCATGTGCCGACAAAGTCCTTTTCCGACATCTCGGTTGTAACGACCTCGGTAACAGTAGTTGCAGCCGCTGTTGTAGAAGCGGGAGCAGTTGTTGAAGCCGCTGTTGCCGTAGTCGAGACCTTCATTGTACCCGACGCACTTGCAGTAGTGCTTGCCGCAGCAGTTGCAGTTGTAGTTGTGGTAGTTGTCGAGCCCGCCGACGCAGAAGCAGTTGTCGATGAGGACTCGCGGGGCTTCACATAGGCAGTACCGTCCTTGGAGATGCAGATAGTCATTACAAGGTCGCTGATTGTTTCCGTTGCGAATGTGTCGGGCTTGGGCATCTTGTATCCCTCAGGAACACCAACTATCGTGAGCGTGAACTTGTTGCCGTAGCCTCTGAGCGTGGTATAAGCGCTTTCCGCGGTAACTGTGCCGTAATCCTCGTCCTCGTCGTTGTTGGTCTTGAGAGTGAACTGTACCCCTTTGATGTACGAGCCTGTATCAGCGTCACAAAAGGTGATCGCATAGATGAATTTTGGCTTTAGGCTGCTTGTACTTACGGCAGTCGAAACAGATGCGGTTGTAGTCGTCGCAGCTGTTGTCGTAGTCGTCTCAGCCGCTGTCGCAGTTGTTACCGTCGAAGCTGCCTGCTCCTTGATGTCAATGCTGTTTATCGAGAGGTTCGTCAGCTTGTAGCCTGTTAAGGCTGCGTAGTTGTCGTTGTACCACGAGAGAGCCTTCTCTTTTATCATAGCGCTTGCAGCCGCAACAGAGTAGTTTTCGGGAGTGAAGTCAACGCTTTTTACTGCCATCTCGAGTGACACGATGATACCGCTCTTTATCTCGGCTATCTTTGCGGAGTCCGCTGTCTCGTCGAGCACCTTTTCGCCCGATACTGAATAGATGCCTGAGATCTTGATATCATACGGCTTGGCATCAATGACCTTGACTATCGGCTCAGCGAAGCCGAATT
>JAGCHA010000097.1 GCA_017649325.1 Ruminococcus sp. | reverse complement strand
TGATCTGATTATTGCAACAGTGCCATGCGGCAGCCGGCTTTAGCGGCGCCCATTGGTCGTCCGAGTTTTACATAACGCTCCGCCAACAAAAAAGCTCCCCGAAGGGAGCTTTTCCGCATTATTTTTTCAGGAATGCCTCAAGGCTGTCTTTACCGCCTGTCGAGAGGTAAGAGTAGTATGCAAGGATAAAGGAAGCGTCCTTAGCGTCGACTTTGCCGTCGGCATTGACATCGGCAGCCGATCTCTGCGTATCGGAGAGTCCGTCAGCCGAACCTGTTGAAGCCTTCGCGTAAGCCGCGAGGATGAACGAAGCGTCCTTAGCGTCTATGCTGCCGTCCTCGTTAGCGTCGCCGAGCTTGGAGCTGTCCTTCGAGAAGTATGTCGACTCCGAATCCTCTTCGTCAAAGTAGGAAAGCTGGCCGGCATTCTCTATGTTCAGGTCTATTATACTCGTGTCTGATTCATCCTGATTCGTGATAACAATGAGATTGTCCTTTATCTTCCAGTTTATATCATACACTTTCTTTCCGCCATTAAAGGTAGCGGTACCCGTTCCGCCGTCATTGAATATGATTTTGATCGAATCGTTGCCGGTGATATCACTGTACTTTCCGTCCTTATCGCGTACGCCCGATACCTTCCATGTGCCGACAAAGTCCTTTGCCGAAACCTCAGTTGTAACAGTCGCGGTAGAGGTTGCTGAGGCTGTTGTGGAAGCCTCAGTTGTAGTTGAAGTCGCAGCAGTAGCCGCAGAAGTCGTTGCTGCGGAAGCTGTTGAAGTCGCAGCGGTAGCCGATGTCATATTCGATGACGATAATGTAGTTGTAGCTGTTTCGGTAGTTGTTGTATTAGCCGCCGAAGTCTCAGCAACAGTAGTAGTTGTTGTTGTCGCAGCAGTTGTCGCGGTCGCGGTAGTTGCGCCCGTAACTACGGAAGCAGCCTTCTCCTTGAGGGTAAAGTTGACTATTGAGAGCGATGTCAGCGTATAGCCCGTATTTACCGCGTAGTTCTTATTGAAGTACTCTAAAGCAGCCTGTCTTATATCGTTAGAAAAAGCCGCATAGTTATCGGGAGTGATGTTATTGTTGTTCATAACAGTCTGCGATACCGCCGCAACAACGCCATTCTTTATCTCGGCTATCTTTGCGGAGTCCGCTGTCTCGTCGAGCACCTTTTCGCCCGATACTGAATAGATGCCTGAGATCTTGATATCATACGGCTTGGCATCAATGACCTTGACTATCGGCTCAGCGAAGCCGAATTTGAGGTCTATCGTCTCCGCGGACTTAACAGTCGCAGTAGTAGTGGTTACGGCAGTCTGAGTAGTAGTTGTTGTAGTTGCAGCCGTTGTCGAAGCAGTTGTAACAGCTATCGCAGGCTCTCCGCCGAGCGCCTCAAATGTGAGCTCGTTTTTCTCGGCATAGGCCTGAGCCGTAGAGCCTTCATAGCCGCGAATGACAACAGTGTCGTTGGGCTTGAAGTCTGATATCGTGCAATTGGGGTTGTTTATGGTCAGCGTTTTCAATGCGGCGCAGTAGCCGAAAGCGTTTGTGTCGATCGTTTCTACGGAAGCGGGAACATCCGCGCTCTCGAGGGAGGCACAGTTGCCGAAGCCGCTGTAGCCGATAAATTTGAGACTATTGGTGAACTTTATGCTCTTGAGCTTCTTGCAGTAGGTGAAAGCAAAGTCGTCTACCCTGGTCACGCTGTCAGAGAGGATAAGGCTCTCTATGTCAGAGTTATAAGCCGCACCGTCTCCGATAGTCTCTACGCCGTCGGGAACGGTATAGGTCTTGGTATAGTACGACGTAGGATATGCCACGAGAGTCTTCATATCCTTAGTGAAGACAACGCCGTCAACAGAGCAGAAAGTCTTGTTGTTCTCATCGACAATGTACTTCTGCAGTGTTGAGTAGCCTGCAAGGTGACCGCCTATCTCGGTGACTGTCGCGGGGATAGTGACAGACACGATCTGCTTCTGGAATCCGAATACGCGCTCCCCTATCCTGGTAATGGGGACTCCCTGTACCTCTGCGGGGATAACGAAATCACCCACGTAACTGTCGGAGCACTTTGAAAGAATGGCATGGTCTTCATACACCGAATACTGACCGCCGTCGACCTCAGCCTCTATGGGGTATGTCACGGTATCGTCGTCGGTGGATCCCACGGGCTCCTCAGCGACAGGACCCTCGGCAAACGACGTTACAGACGCTGCACTGAATGCAGACAGTGAACTGAACGCGATAGCGAGCGACATCACGCCCGCAATTAATTTTTTCTTGTTCATTATAAACCTCCTTAACGAATTTGGATAAATACATTTTACCACAAATCAAAAAAATTGCAACTGATTTACAAACAATTCAGATTAATGCACAAAAAAACAGGCTGTCAAAGCCGCTCCTTGTAACCGCCCATTTTGGAATTTTCGCGGTTTGCGAGGATTATTTCCTGCAAAGCCTTGAAAAAAAAGCACGATTATGGTATACTGTAAATATATTGTTCTTTTGGAGAGATAGAAATGAATAATTCAAGGATAGCAGCGGCTTTTGCGGCAGCGTCAGTGCTTCTCGCACTGTGCGGCTGTGCTGACAGCAGCGGGAGCTCCACCGCGGGCTCTTCCTCACAGACAGCTCAGCAGACCACCTCACAGACCGCATATACCACCGAAGACGGTCTCTTCACACTCGACCTCAACAGCCGATTTTCGCGATTCAGCGGCGTATACCCCTCTGAATTCGAGTTCATGTTCGTAGACGAGGAAAAGGGCACGACAGTCGGCATACTTGAAATGAGTGCGGCACACATCTCGCCGAAATACTTCTGCGGAGAGGTCATCGACCACTACAGGGAGCTGTACGGCTCCGTGACCGAGACCGAGATGACCGAGGGCGGCCGCCCCGCATATCTGCTCGAAGCCGAGTTCACGGATGAGGAGAGCGAGGAGAAAAACGAGCTCAGATTCTACCACGAGGCGATAGGCTACGGAAACGGCGACCTGCTCGTGCTCGTGACGACCGTTCCAAAGGATACGCCCGAGGAGGCGCCGAAGACGGTCAGCGACATCATGGCAGGCATCACCTATCTCGGCGAAGCGGAAAAGACCGATACCGAAGTACACGATACCGAATACTTCACCGTCAGCGCCGACAAGGACTGGTTCTTCCACTCGAAGAGCGATACCGAGGCGGCACTGCGTCCGAACATAGCCGAGACCACGCCCGAGCACTACGGCTCGCTGAAAATAACTGCCGACACATCAGGAAGCACCGCACAGGAGCTCTCCGCCGCAGACGCAGAGGAGTTCGGCACAAAGGACAAGATAACAAACGTAGCGGTGAGCGAATCTGAAATATTGGGCAGAAAAGCGGTATGCGTATCGTGCGTTCTCGAATCGGACTATATGAACTTAAAACGCAAGATATACTACTTTGACGAGCTCGGCACAGTATACAAGGTGCAGATACTTGCTCCCGACGAGGGCTTCGAGGACTTCACCGCAGAGCTCGGCGAGGTCTATGATACGATAGTTATAAAGTAACGGAGGAAAAAGATATGAAAAATGTACTTGTAGTAGGCGGCGGCGGACGCGAGCACGCCATAATAATGAAGCTCGCGGAGAGCAAACACGTAGGCAAGCTGTACTGTGCTCCCGGAAACGGCGGCATATCGAAATACGCGGAGTGCTTCAATGTCGGTGCGACCGATATCGACGGCATAGTTGAGCTCGCTAAGAAGCTTCAGCCCGATATGGTAGTGGTAGCTCCCGACGACCCGCTCGTGCTCGGAATGGTAGACAGATTACAGACAGAAGGCTTCATGACCTTCGGACCCAAGGCGAACGCGGCTATAATCGAAGGCTCAAAGGTGTTCTCCAAGGAGCTTATGAAGAAGTACGGTATCCCCACAGCCTTCTACGAGGTATTCACAGAGAGCGACAAGGCAATCGCATATCTCAAAGAGCAGAACAGCTATCCCGCAGTAATAAAGGCAGACGGACTCGCACTCGGCAAGGGCGTTATCATCGCTCAGAACGAGGACGAGGCAGTCAAGGCAGTACACGATATGATAGACGAGCTGAAATTCGGCAAGAGCTCGGCAAGAATAGTCATCGAGGAGTTCCTGACGGGACCCGAGGTATCTGTCCTCAGCTTCACAGACGGCAAGACAATGGTGCCGATGATATCCTCAATGGACCACAAGCGCGCACTTGACGGCGACGAGGGACTGAACACAGGCGGAATGGGCACAGTCTCCCCGAACCCCTGCTATACCGAAGACATAGCGAAGGAGTGCATGGAGAAGATATTCCTCCCGACCATGAACGCAATGAACGCCGAAGGACGCACCTTCGAGGGCTGCCTCTACTTCGGACTCATGCTCACCCCCAAGGGTCCCAAGGTAATAGAGTACAACTGCCGCTTCGGTGACCCCGAGACACAGGTGGTGCTCCCGATGCTCGACGCGGACCTCTACGAGATATTCGAGGCGATATACAACCACACACTCGACAAGGTGGACATCAAGTGGCACAAGGGAAGCTGTGCGTGCGTAGTAATGGCGAGCGGCGGCTATCCCGAGAGTTATCCCAAGGGCATAAAGATGAACGGCTTCGACGAAAAGGGACAGGTCGAGGGCTGCTTCGTATATCACGCGGGCACTAAACTCGGCGAAGACGGCAGCTTCCTCACGAACGGCGGACGCGTCATCGGCGTGACGGCAAAGGGCGAGACTCTCCCGCAGGCATTGGCCACCGCCTACAAGGGCGTTGAGGCAATAAGCTTTGACGGAGCTCACTACAGAAAAGACATCGGACAGAGAGCCCTCAAGGCTCTCGGTTAAGGAGCAGCCTATGCACGAAAAGCTTGAAAAGGGACTGTTCTTCGGTCTCATCGGCAATGCGCTGTTCGTTGCCTTCGGCATAATTTGCTACATTTACTACCTGACCTTCCATGTAGATTCCATGTTCTCGCGTATCCTTGAGGTTACCGCATACTGCACGGAATTTCTCGGCTTTGGTCTGCTCATCTACTCCGCTGCGCTGCTGGCGGTGAGCCTGAGACTGCGGAGGCTGCTGAAGATCAGCTACGCCGCCTATATCGTTCTCGAGGCGCTGATAATGGTTCTCGAACTCAACAGCGGCAGAATTGAGTTTTACGCGCCGTATTCGATGTGGCTCGCAATAGTTCACGCTGCCATTTCGGGAGCAGCCTGTCTCGCTTTCCTGCAGCTCGACCCCGATAATACCAAGTACGAGATATCGGTGGTCATATGTATCGGAATGATATTCTTCGGTATGCTCGGCGCGATATTCGGCATACGCGTCTATTTCAGCGTTATCACCAACGCAGTCAGCTTTACGCTGCTGTTCGGAATGATACGCTTCCTGCTCTCACGCGAGGAAATGGAGATAGACTGCTACGGCGACAGAGCACACGTCGCGGTATACAAAAGCACGATGTTCAACGACCCGCTTATCGGAACAAGCTCCGAAAAGAAGGAAGCTCCCGCTGAAAAGGCAGCTCCTGCTCCTGATAAGGAAGCGGAATCCTCTGACAGCGAGGAAGATAAAACCAAATAAATACGAAAAGCTCCCCTTTCGGGGAGCTTTTATTTTCAGGTGACAGTCTGCTGTCTGCTTAGTGATGGAAAAGTCTGATTCCTGTGAACGCCATAGCGATGTTGTACTTATTGCAGGTCTCGATAACGTTGTCATCGCGGATAGAGCCGCCGGGCTCAGCGATGAACTCAACGCCCGACTTCTTCGCGCGCTCGATGTTGTCGCCGAAGGGGAAGAACGCATCGGAGCCGAGGCAAACGCCCGTATTCTTAGCGAGCCAGGCTTTCTTCTCCTCGCGTGTGAAGACAGCGGGCTTTACCTTAAAGATACGCTGCCACTCGCCCTCGCGGAGCACATCCTCGTACTCGTCGCCGATGTAGACATCGATAGCGTTATCGCGGTCTGCGCGGCGGATATCGTCAACGAACTGGAGCCCCATAACCTGCGGAGACTGTCTCAGCCACCAGTTGTCAGCCTTCTGACCTGCGAGGCGAGTGCAGTGTATACGCGACTGCTGACCCGCACCGATACCGATAGCCTGACCGTCCTTGACGTAGCATACGGAGTTTGACTGTGTGTATTTGAGAGTTATGAGCGAGATGAGGAGGTCGTCCTTCTTGTCGTCGGGGATATTCTTGTTCTCGGTAACGACGTTGGAGAGGAGCTCACGGTTGATATCGAGCTCATTGCGTCCCTGCTCGAAGGAAACGCCGTAAACCTGCTTTGTCTCGATAGGAGCGGGCTTGTAGCTCGGGTCTATTTTGAGTATGCAGTAAGTGCCCTTGCGCTTGGACTTGAGAATTTCGAGAGCCTCGGGGTCATAGTCGGGAGCGATAACACCGTCGGATACCTCACGCTGGATCATCTTAGCGGTGCAGACATCGACCTTGTCCGAAAGAGCGATGAAGTCGCCGTAGGAGGACATTCTGTCAGCGCCGCGGGCTCTTGCGTAAGCGCTTGCAAGAGGTGTGAGCTCGCCGAGGTCGTCCACCCAGTATATCTTCTTGAGGTCGTCGCTGAGCGGTCTGCCGATAGCAGCACCCGCGGGAGAAACGTGCTTGAATGAAGTAGCCGCACAAACACCTGTAGCAGCCTTGAGCTCCTTCACGAGCTGCCAGCCGTTGAGAGCGTCGAGCAGGTTGATGTAGCCGGGACGTCCGCAGAGCACCTCTATCGGGAGCTCGCTGCCGTCAGCCATATAGACTCTTGAAGGCTTCTGATTTGGGTTACAGCCGTATTTCAACTGCATTTCATTTGACATTATAATGTCCTCCTTATGTTTGATTCATAATGCGTAATGCATAATTGTTATTTCAATTCCTCGTACTCAGTTTCTATGATCCTGACCACGTTGTCGTGACGCGAATTATAGCCTTTATAATACACGATACGTCCTTTTTTGTCGTATCTGCGCTCCTCGGTCGAGACCACATCAACATGGTCCGGCTTGTCCATTACAGTTTCGGTATAGAGCGTAGGCTGGTCGCAGTCGGCTCCATATTCAAATGTCTCCTTCCAGCAGTAACTATCTCCCGACGCATCGTCATATTTCGCATTTATCTCTTCCGAAGACAGCATACGTCCCTTGTCATCATAAGTCATCGTGAACGATGAATCAGGAAAGTCATGGCAGAACATATACTTGTCATAGGAGAGCATATCACCGCGATCATCGTATCGGATATTACGCTTTTCGGTAAGGTAATACGGAGACTTCAGCACATTCGTTTCACCGAGCTCATAGTTCGCGTGACATTCAAGCACAGTGTTACCGTATTCGTCATATTCCTTATAGCAGCGCTTATCAGGGACACCGTTGTCCATATACTCATATGCCGTTTCTCTGCCCGAATCGTCATATTGGAATCTTGCTATCCTTTCCAGATTGCTCCATAAAATGCGTTCGAGGATAATTGAGCCGTTTGCGTCATACACATATTCACAGCGTTTTTTTACTTCGAAAGCGCCGCCGTCCATAGACGACATATTCAGCAGCTCGTTGTCATATTCGTCATAGTAGATGACCGTGGTCTCGTTGGACTCGTTGTTTTCATAGTCCCTTGAAAAGGTTTTGATCGTTTCCTTATATGCGGCAGTTTCGGGAACATCATCGGTGAGCGGCGGGATCATATACTTCCCTTCGGCGTCAAAAGCCATATCTACGTCATCGAAGCTGAACTCAAATGCCTTTAGCTTTTCGAGGTAATATTCCTTACTTTCCTCGGGAGGCCCCGTCCTTGCGGCTGACGCCTCTGAGCTGTTCTCAGGAGCTTCCGTCTCTGTCGTCGTCTCCGGCTCTGCCGTTATGGAAACACTGCTGTTTTCGCTGTCATTATCCGCTCCACAGGAAGCGAGCGGTACGAGTGCCGCCGCCGTGAGGAGCACAGCGAACCGTTTTTTTATACCCTGCATTACTTGTTCTTGTTTACGATACGTGTCTCCTCCGAGCCGTCCTCGAGGTTCACATAGCGAACGAACAGCGACACCTTGTTGTCAGCGTTGAGGTTGTTCCAGAGCATATCTGTGAACTCAAAAATGCTGCCGCTGATGCCTACGAGCTTAGGCTCGCCCTCAAAGCTCGGGAGGGGGCTGCCGTCGCCCATGTAGGTGTGGATGAAGTGACCCTCGCCCGCAATGGGGTTAGTGTAGCTGAAAGTATAGCGCTGACAGGAATCGGGGTTGCCGTTAGCGCTCTTGAGTATCGACATAGCGTAGTTGAAGCCCTTGTCGTCGAAGCGGAGAATGCCCGAGATACGGGGCGTATAGTTGGGAGCGTCGTCCTCGAACTCGCGCGAGCGGAGCGACTGCTCGAATGTGTACTGCTTATCCATGAGCTCGTAGATAGTGTCGGTCTGGTCGCCGTTTGTAACGATGAGCTTATTTCCGAGCACTCTCACGGGAGCGTAGATGATGAGGTGGGGATCGGTGAGCTTAGAGGGGTCGAAAGCCTCGGTGCGGATACCCTTGCCCTCCTCGATGAAAACGCGGTTGCGGCTGTTTTCGCTTCTGCCCATGATGAAGTAAGCGGTAACGGCGAACTTGCCGTCCTCGGACTTACCGATAACGATACCTCTGCCGGGGTAAGCGTTCGAGCTGAGCTCCTGTGCTAGATCAAGCTTTTTCATAATAAAAATACTCCTTTCGGAAATGATTGGTTTGATATGTATTGCAGGGACTACGTCCCGCTGATTATTCGTATCTTATCCCGCCGACGGCAGTTCCGCAAGAACGGGCTCATAACCTGTTGCCTTGACGTAGATGAAGTCCGCGGCGACTATGAGCAGCACGGCTAAAGCGATGATGTTCAGAACCTTTCTGCTCGGCTTATTCGTCAGCCACTCGAATATGGGCTGAATGACGTAGAGGAAGAGCACACCGCCGAGCCCGAATCGAAGTGACGTCGGCAGAGCGATACGCGCCTGAAAGTTATACTTGTACTCGGAATAAGTCTGCCACGGCCACGCGCCCGTGAGAAACTCCATTATGTAGGAAGCTATCAGCTCGACCGTTGTCGCGACCGCCATACAGCCGAGGAATATCAGCAGAGGCTTTACCCGGACGAGCCATTTCGGCTCTTTTTTCTTCATCAGCTTCCCGAAGCAGAGCAGAAAGAGCAGCGCTCCCACGCCGTATATCGGGCAGTACGGACCGAAGAGCACGCCCCTGTTGTGGAAGCCCCAATGCTTGATGAAGACCTCCATGAACACCTCATAGCACCAACCAAACACCGCATACATCCAGAACCACAGGAACGCCTTCTGAACGAGCTGTTTTTCCTTTATCTCAGCGAAGCTCATTTTACGTAAGCCTTTCCGTCGCGTATCTCTATCCTGTCCTCACAGAACAGCGATACTGCCTCGGGGAGTATCTTCCACTCCGCCTGTTCCATTATGCGCTTTTGCAAAGTTTCGGGCGTGTCGCCGTTCTCAACGGGAACAGCCTTCTGCAAAATTATCGGACCTCCGTCACAGACCTCGGTCACGAAGTGTACTGTCGCGCCCGAGAGCTTAACTCCCGCCGCGAGCGCAGCCTCATGGACGTGCAGCCCATAGAAGCCCTTACCGCAGAACGACGGTATCAGCGCGGGGTGAACGTTCATCATCTTATACGGGAACGCCTTTACCACCTGTTCGTCGAGAATGGTCATAAAGCCCGCATACACCACGAGGTCAGCCTTTTCCTCGAGCAGCGCCCCGACGACAGCCTTAGTGTATGAGGCTATATCGGGATACTCCTTCCGCGGGATAACGCGGCTTTTAATGCCGTTCTGCGAGGCTCTCTCAAGAGCATAAACGCCCTCCTTCGAGGATATTACGCAGGTAATTTTACCGCCCCTGATGATGCCTGATTTTTCGGCGTCGATAAGAGCCTGCAGATTAGTACCTCCGCCCGAGACGAGTACAACTATGTTTTTCATTGGTGAGCCCTCCTGTCAGTGTGCGAACACGATTATCATCAGCACGAGCAGCGCAGGCACGCTGCCGAATACGATACAGCGGTAGTAGTCCTTCACCATATCGTTCTCCCTGTTAGCGAAGTAGAAGAAGATAGGGTCATCGGGGTCATAGCATATCATCTCCTGCGAGCCTATCTCATACCTCATAACGGTATCCGCCACAGTATACACGGAGCTGACGGCTCTGCCGTCCTCCGTCTCATATTTCATTATCGGGTAGTAATGTCTGCGCACCTCCACAGCCTCATGGTATTCGGAGACTGTGCCGAATACCGCCACGGTACGGCTCATGCGCTTTCTGACGACCGAGATGTGCCACATAAAGAGCCCCACCATAAGAAGGTATATGGCAAGGAGCCCGTACAGCAGATAGCCGTAGTGGAACGTCACGCCGACTATTATGAATGAAACGACCGCCCAGATGCAGTCGGGAAGTCCGACCTTCATCATAGCTTACCCTCCCCTTTATTTCGGGAACTGCACATGTCCCTGAATTATCTCGGTATCATCCTCCGAGAGCGGTATCCCCTTGTCGATGATGACCTGACCGTATATGTCGGTAATACGGAAATCGAACGGTCCCGCGCCCATTTCGCGCGATTCGAAGTAATTGTACGGGCGCCGTTCTATCTCGACCCACTCGCCGTCCTTCAGATATTCGAGCTTAGTAATGGGGTAGCGGTGATTGCGCACCTGCACTCCGCACCAGAACTGCGTTGTGCCCTCCTTGTACTTGAAACATATCGGCGCATCCTCCGCAGAATCGAGCGGGACTATCTTCCAGCTTACGGGAACTCTCCCCTTTTCCACGGGCGCTATCAGCGGGAAAGCGTCGGTATAGAGGTCGAGGTCGCCTTTTTTGCCCTCGGGTAGCTCATCGGTGACGAGCATATTTATAGTCCCGAGCTCACCTGTGACCTCAAGGTAAGCTCCCGCGAGCTGAGCGCTGTTGTAGTCGGAATGATTCATCGCGACTATCCAGTAATCGCGTGATACGGGGTCGAGCATAGCGTGACCGCCCTCGTAACCGCCCCCGTAGAAGGTACCCTCGCCCGTGTGGACGGTGCCTTTGGGCTCGAGGATACAGCTCTCATCGATCGTGAACTCGCTGTCATAGCCGCCCGAAGCCGGAGCGGGCTTACCGAGAACGAAATCCGAGAGAGCCTGCAATTCCGCCTTATCCGCACCTGATTTGCGTGCAGAGATGAGGTCGAATGAATCTACGCGCCCGTCCGAGTTATAGTCCATGGGGATATCTTCCGCAGAGAATGCGGGAACAGCCGTCGCGGTCATAATAGCAACTGCCGCCGCAGCCAATACTGTCAGCTTTTTCATAACATCACCTTATCGTATCGATCGCGGAGAACTACTTAATGTTTATGTATCTTCCGCGCGAAACCGAAAGTTTCGCTCAAGCCTTTTCAAAGGCTTGCAGGTTCCAAGGGCAGCGCCCTTGGTCGCCGTTCACAGTTTTTAAAGAACGGCGAAATTAATCGAAGGCGCCTCGCAAGGGGTGAATCGAAAAACAGCCCAGTGAGCTGTTTTTCGAGAGGGGACGCCTTGCAAGTGAAGGCGTCCCCTTCTTCCGTTCCATAATCGTTCACCCGCGGAATTATTCCGCGCGATATCAGTGGAATCAGCAGATGATTACGCCCTCTGCAGATTCAACGAGCTCGCCGAGGATATAAGCGTCCTCGCCTGCTGCCTTGATAGCGGCGACAGCCTTGTCGGCGTCGTTCTTGTCCACACAAACGACCATACCAACGCCCATATTGAAGGTGTTGAACATATCACGCTCGGGGATATCGCCGCAGCGCTTGATGAGGTCGAATATAGGCAGTACCTGAACAGCATTGCGCTCGATCTTAGCCGCAAGGGTCTTGGGGAGCGAGCGCGGGATATTCTCATAGAAGCCGCCGCCCGTGATGTGGGAGATAGACTTCACGTTTACCGCCTTGAGGAGGCTCATTACAGCCTTAACGTAAATTCTTGTAGGAGTGAGGAGAGTCTCGCCGAGGGTAGCACCGAGGTCATCGAAGTGCATATTCAGCTTCTCCTCGTTCACGTCGAACACGCTTCTTACGAGTGAGAAGCCGTTGGAGTGAACGCCGCTCGACTTGATAGCGATGAGGACATCGCCCGCTTTCTGGGTATCGGGCTTGAGTATCTTATCCTTGTCGACAACGCCGACAGAGAATCCTGCAAGGTCGTACTCGTCCTCGGGCATGAGACCCGGGTGCTCGGCAGTCTCACCGCCCACGAGGGCACACTCAGCCTGTACGCAGCCTTCAGCCACACCTGAAACGATATCGGCTATCTTCTCGGGGATATTCTTTCCGCATGCGATATAATCGAGGAAGAACTGGGGCTTTGCGCCGCAGCAGATGATGTCGTTTACGCACATAGCGACGCAGTCGATGCCGACGGTGTCGTGCTTATCCATGATGAAGGCTATCTTTATCTTAGTGCCGACGCCGTCCGTACCCGAAACGAGAACGGGCTTGCTGATACCTGTAAGGTCGAGCTCGAAGAGACCGCCGAAGCCGCCGATACCGTCGAGAACTCCGGGTATCATAGTGCGGGCGATATGCTGCTTCATGAGCTCGACTGACTTGTAACCTGCGGTCACGTCAACGCCTGCCTTTTTGTAGCTCTCGGAAAAACTGTTGTTCATGGGTTAGTCCTCCATATTTAACGTTGTAGGGGCTGATGCCCACATCAGCCCGTTATGAACGATAGAATTGCGGGGCGATGTTAAGCTGCGCACCAAATCTTTGATTTGGATTTCGCAGCTATATGCAGCTCTGCTGTTGGGCATCGCCCCTTGCTATGTAACACTCTGTAGGGGACGGCGTCCCCGACGTCCCCTCGGCATATTTATTTGCGGGCTGTCGAGGACGCCCGCCCCTACATAACGCTCTGATTACGCATTACGCATTGATTATTCTTTTCCGCTCCAGCAGTAGGTGCAGAGATTGCACTCGGGAAGTCCTACCGCCTTTACCTTGCCGGGCAGCGACTGGAACTCCAGCGAAGTCAGCTTGAGGCGCTTGCATATCTCGTCGCGCATACGCTTGCCGCGCTCGGTGTTGGTATCGCTGTACTCTGCGATATACTTAACGCCCTCCTCGCCCTCGAATTCGTCGATTATCTGGCGGGCGATGAGCTCCAGTTCGGAGTGGCTTCTCGAGAAGTTGAGGTACTTGCAGCCATACATGATAGGCGGACAGGCAGAACGCATATGAACTTCCTTAGCGCCGTTCTCATAGAGGAACTCTACCGTTTCGCGCATCTGAGTACCGCGGACTATACTGTCGTCCACGAAAAGGAGGCGTTTGCCCTCGATGAGCTCGTGAACGGGGATGAGCTTCATTTTCGCGACCACATTTCTCATGCTCTGATTTGTCGGCATGAAGCTGCGCGGCCACGTGGGGGTATACTTTATAAAGGGGCGGGCGAAGGGGATGCCGCTCCTGTTGGCATAGCCGATAGCGTGAGGAGTTCCCGAATCGGGCACACCGCACACATAGTCCACATCGGGGAGCTTGCCTGCGGCTATGTCGTTCTCAGCCATTATCTCGCCGTTGCGGGTACGCATGACCTCGACATTCACACCTTCATAGCATGCAGTCGGGTAGCCGTAGTAAGTCCACAGGAAGGTGCAGACCTTCATCTGCGAGGGGTCGCCCTCAGCGAGCACCTCAACGCCGTCGGCGGTCATGCGGATTATCTCGCCCGCCTGGAGCTCCTTGCAGGTCTCATAGCCAAGCTTCTGGAAAGCGAAGCTCTCGGTGGAGAGGCAGTAGCCGTCCCAGCGCTTGCCGATGACGATAGGCAGTCTGCCGAACTTGTCGCGGGCAGCGATGATGCTGTCCTTGGTGAGGATGATGAGGGACATAGTTCCCTCTATCTTGCTCTGAGCGTAGCGGATGCCGTCAACGAAGCTTCCGCGCTGAGCGATGAGCGCACCGATGAGGTCGCCCGAATTGATATTTCCGCTCGACATAGCCTCGAAGTTAGCGCATCCGTTCTCGAGGAGCTCGTCCACGAGCGCGTCTGCATTGCGGATAATGCCGACGGAGCATACCGCATAAAGTCCCATTTTCGAGCGTACGAGGATAGGCTGCGGGTCTGTATCGCTGATACAGCCGATACAGAGCTTGCCCCTCATATTAACAACGTCGTCTTCAAATTTTGTCCTGAAGGGTGAATTTTCAATACTGTGAATGTTCCTCTGAAAGCCCTTGTCCTCAGAGTAGGACGTCATACCGCCGCGGCGCGTGCCGAGGTGAGAGTGGTAGTCCGTACCGAAGAAAACATCAGTTATGCAGTCATTTTTGGAAGCCGCACCGAAAAATCCGCCCATAGCTTATTCTCCCATCAGTCTCTTCATGATTTCCTGATATGCTTCTTCAACGCCGCCCATATCTCTGCGGAAGCGGTCCTTGTCGAGCTTCTCGTGAGTGGTGGAATCCCAGAAGCGGCAGGTATCGGGCGATATCTCGTCAGCGAGGATGATAGTGCCGTCGCTTGTCTTGCCGAACTCTATCTTGAAGTCGATGAGGTCGATATTGAGGCCCTTGAAGAACTTGACCATGAACTCGTTCACCTTGAATGCATACTTAGCGATAGTATCTATCTCCTCCTGAGTAGCGATACCGAGAGCGAGAGCATAGTAGTCGTTGATGAAGGGGTCTCCGAGGTCGTCGTTCTTGTAGCTGAACTCGAGTATCGGGCAGAGGAGCTGCTTGCCTTCCTCAACGCCCATTCTCTTGGAGAAGCTGCCTGCTGCAACATTTCTGATGATGACCTCAAGGGGAACGATAGACACCTTTTTAACGATAGTTTCGCGGTCGCTTATCTCCTCGACGAGATGGGTGGGAACGCCTTCTTTCTCGAGCATTTTGAACATGAAGTTTGTCATCTTGTTATTGATGACGCCCTTGCCTGCGATAGTACCCTTCTTCTCGCCGTTGAAAGCGGTAGCGTCGTCCTTATAGTCGACGATAACGAGGTCGGGGTCGTTTGTGGCGAAGACCTTCTTAGCCTTGCCCTCATAGAGCTGTTCCTTTTTAACGATGTTTTCCATTTCCAAGATCCTCCTTGAGATTTATATGTAATGTGTATATGCAATCCCGCTTCCTTGCGGGAATTGTAAGCTTAATCCTGTGTATCGTACTCCGAGGGGTGCGATACGATGACTCTGCCGTCCGTGTCGAGGAGAGGCGTAATGCCCGAGTATCCTTCGCCTACGGTATTAATGTAATTGACACCTGTTTCGGTATCGACGAGTATCTGCAAAGCTCCCATACCGAGAGTCTTTTCGAGCCTCTGCTCGTGCGTGACGATAAAGCGTCCGCGTTCCTTGGGTTTCTTTTCGCTGCCGAACATAGTATCATTCCTTTCCGATGAGCATATCAGTAAGTGTAAGCGGTGCTGCGGTAACGAAGTCCGCGCCCGCCTCTGTGAATTCCTCCTGCGAGCCGTAGCCCCACAGTGCGCCGAGGCATTTTATGCCTGCCTGATGCGCGCCGACGACATCATTTTTCCTGTCGCCTATCATAAGCACCTGCGAGCGGTCGGTCACGCCCGCCCTTGCGAGCACATCCTCAATGACCTGCGCCTTGGTTATACGCCCGACCGACGCATCCGCGCCGCCGATGACGCCGAAATATCCCGTCAAGCCGAACTTATCCAGTATCCTCACGGAGTAGCATTCGAGCTTGCAGGTCGCGACCGCGAGGTAAAAGCCCGCATTTCTGAGCGCCGCGAGCATTTCCTCCACCCCGTCGTAGATGCTGTTCTCGAACAGACCGACGGTGCTGTATCTCTCGCGGAAAACTCGCACAGCCTCGTCTGAGTGCTCCCTGTCCATACCGCAGAACATCGCGAACGAATCTCCGAGCGGCGGGCCGAGGAAGCGGTCGGGGTCATCGGGCAGCTCAAAACCGAGCTTTTCCGACGCATAGTGCAGGCAGTTCATGATACCCTCACGCGAATCGGTGAGCGTACCGTCGAGGTCGAATAAAAGGTATCTGAAGCTGTTCATCAGAGAGCAGCTATCTGCTCCTGAAGAGCCTTATCCTTAGCGATAACGCCGTCAGCCATAGCCTTTTTCTCGGCAGCGAGCTTCTCTGCGAGCCCCTCATCGGAAACAGAGAGCATCTGCACCGCGAGCACAGCCGCATTCTTCGCTCCGTCGATACCGACTGTAGCCACGGGCACTCCGGGAGGCATCATAACGGTCGCGAGAAGTGCGTCCACGCCCTCGAGAGCCTTTGACTTCATGGGGATACCGATAACGGGGAGCGTGGTATGTCCCGCAACAACACCCGCAAGGTGAGCCGCCATACCTGCCGCGCAGATGATAACGCCGAATCCGTTTGCTCTTGCATTTGAAGCGAATTCACACGCCTCCGCGGGAGTCCTGTGTGCGCTCATGACGCGGCACTCGAACTCAACGCCATACTTTTTGAGCTCGGTGAGAGCCGACTTTACAACAGGGAAGTCGCTGTCGCTTCCCATGATAACTGCAACCTTTTTAGACATTTTCTATTCTCCTTCTGTATTTTTCTCCCTCTCGTCTGTATCGGAGGGCTTTTCATCCTTTACCTCGGGCTGCGGGTAATCGGGAGCATCCTTCTCGAACTGAGCCGAAACTGCTTTGAGTTCGCTCTCGGAGCCTCCGCTGAATCTCACAGCCGCCTTATACTTATTGCGGAGCGACTTCTGTTCTCCGCTCTCATTGGTATATGCAAGCTCCGTATCCGCCGCGAACGCCACCTCATAGCAAGGTATATCGTTCTTGCTTCTCACGGAGTAGATATGAACGTCGGAAATGCCCACGAGCTTTTTCGAGAGCAGTCTGCTGTCACCGCGGAAAAGCTCCCTGAAATCATCGGCATGTTTCTTCTCGGTTATCTCCGAGAGTGCCTCACTGCTGCCCGTGAAGGCATATTCTATGTATTTTTCGGTGATACGCGTCATATCCTCTATCATAGAGGGCGACAGCTTCGAAAGCAGCACACGGCTGTTTATCTCGACACTGTACGGACACGTACCCGACGTGCCTTCGTACACGGCACGGTTGAAGAGCAGCCCGTCGCTGCTGTGCGAAAACGAGTATCTGCCGCCGCCGTCCGTGAGCAGCAGCCCGTCGTCCTGCACCGTACAGGAGCTCCATGTTCTGCGGAAGCACGGCTCAAAATGCCTGTCATAGAGGACGTACCGCCCGTCGGAGCTGCTCTCCGCGGAAAAGTACGTACCGCCGCCCGCCTCGAGCTTGGAAATGCCGCTGTATATCAGCGGAATGACAACGTTCCCGTCGAAATCGACGCATCCGAACTGCTTGCTGTTGCCGATACCGCGCGCCGCAATGCACATCTCCGTATTAGCGAAGCGGAGGTCTGTCCACTCGGGTGCTATCATTATCCTGTTCTCGGAGTCGGCGACACCGTATCTGCCGTTGGCATCGGTGAAGATGAAGTGACCGTTGCCGTCGGCAGCGCCCTTGCGAACTATCTCGGGCTGCGAGCTTTTCGTAGCTGTATTCTCCGGGACGCTGAGATAGAAGTGTGTTATCGCCGCCGCAAGGATTATCAGGACGACGAACAGGAACGACACCACCAGCCTTGTCTGCTTATTCAAGGCGGCTCACCTCCCGAAAGCTGTTACTTATCGGCATTCTTTCTGCGTTCGCGGTACATCTCGTCGGTCTCGCCCGTGAGATAGATGGGACGGTTCTTGACCTCCATGTAGGTCTTGCCGAGGTACATACCGAGAATGCCCGTACAGCCGAGCTGGAAAGCGCCGACGAGGAGGAGGGCACCGATGACGAGCAGTGCCGCTCCGAGAGCGGGCATAAAGAACATGGTCACGATACCCGCAACAACGAAGAGCACTGAGAGTATCGCGCCGAAAATGGCGAAGAATATCGAGAATGAGAGGGGCGCGGTCGAGAACGCCATAATGCCCTCGAGCGAATATTTGAAGAGCCCCCAGAACGACCACGAAGTAGTACCCGCAAGACGCTCAACGTTCTCATAGGGCATATACTGCACGCGGAACCCGACCCAGCTGAAAATGCCCTTTGAGAAGCGGTTGTACTCGGACATAGCGAGCACCGCGTCCACCATCTGCCTCGACATGAAGCGGAAGTCCTGAGCACCGTCTACTATCTCGGTCTGGGATATCTTGTTCATTATCTTGTAGAACATTCTTGCAAAGAACGAGCGTATCTTTGATTCGCCCGTGCGGCTGACGCGGCGTGTGGTCGCGCAGTCGAACTCGCCGTCCTTGACGTAGTTGTACATCTGCGGCAGGAAAGCTGGCGGATGCTGGAGGTCGGCGTCCATGACGACCACGAAGTCGCCCTTGGCATTTTTGAGGCCCGCGTACATACCTGCTTCCTTGCCGAAATTTCTTGAAAAGGAGATATATCTCACGCGCTCGTCCTTATCGGCGAGCTCTCTGAATATTTCAAGAGTACGGTCTTTGGAACCGTCGTTTATGAAGAGAAATTCAAAATCAATATCGGAATGCTCCTGTTTCATGGCGTTCGAGACCTTTATTATCTCGTCGTAGAACAGCGGGAGCACCTCCTGCTCGTTATAGCACGGCACAACGACTGAAATGAGCTTCATTGTCTGCCTCCTTGGGGATATCGTACAGCGGCGCGAGCCGTTTCCGACATTAATAAATACACTATTAATTATACTACAAACGAAAGGATACTGCAATAGCTGAAATGATATTTTCGTAACTTTTCACATATATTTTTTCAAACGCATCATAAATATGAACTTCTTTAAATCATTTTACAGCGATTCAGCGTCAAGCTATAGTCAAAATGTAAAATTTTCTCATTTTTTACTAACCTGAATAGAAGTTTTTGACGAAAAAATCAATAACAATTTGTTATTTCCGCCGAAAAAATAATTTTTGGTATAATTTCTCCGTTTTATTATGAAAAAACTGTTGATTTTTTTTGTCGTATCGGGTATAATATACCTGTAATGGTATCGCTTTGTGTCCTGTGGCAGTCTGTCGCTCTTTCTATTCAAGCCGTTTGCCACCTATCACAGCAAAGCGTTTGGGGGACCGACAGTTCGGTCACAGAAATCGGCTGCTCGCTGCCGTAAAGCGGAGCTGCGGTCAACGCAGGATTGGAGAATGTTATGGATATTAGGCTCGTAACGACTTCCTTCAACGATGAGGTACACGGCACCTTCAACGAAAAGAAGACAGGCTGTGGAATAAACCTCCTGAAGTCGGAAAACGTGACTCGCTACCACAGAGGCGGAATTATGACCGACCTTGGCGAGCTCACCTGTGAAAAGTGCAAGACGAAGATTGCCAAGGAAATGATAAAATCCGACCAGAAGGAGATGAAGCTCCTTCTCAAGGAGGAAAAGCTCAGAGCAAAGAAGGGCATAGTTGACGAAGGCATCGTGCCGCTCGGCGGATCGGCTGCCAAGATCACCAAGGACCAGACAGCAAAGCCCGCCCCCAGACCCGCACTCAAGCCCGTGCAGAAGCCTGTTTACGACCCCGTTCAGGCGGCTCCCGAACAGCCCGCAAATGTAGCTGCGACTATCCCGGGAACAGGCGTCGCTATCGACAACAGCCTTGCTCAGTTCGCTATCAACAAGCCGCAGGCAGAGCCCGAGAATCAGGATAACTTCCTCGACCAGTTCGCTATAAACAAGCCGCAGGACGAGGCACCCGCTCCCGAGAGTCCCAAGCAGGACGACTTCCTCTCACAGTTCGCTATCCCTGCTCCCTCTCAGCCCGCACCCGTTCAGGAGGCAGCACCCGCAGCGCCGCCCGTTATCGACGATATATCTGCAGCTATCGCAGCTGCAAATAATAATATAGCGCCCGCACCTCAGCCCGTTGCTGAGCCTGCGCCCGCACCCGTACAGGCAGCACCCGCTCCCGCGCCTGCCGCTCAGGATGACATTCTCAGTATGTTCTCCATAGAAGCCCCCGAAAAGCCTGCTGTTGGTACATACGACAACGATTCGAGCGTTATCGACGTGGCAGAGGAGAGCCTCTCCGCTGTTGAGCCCGCAAAGCCGTCAGCACCGCCCGTCATCGACGATATATCCGCAGCTCTCGAGGCTGCTCAGAACAACATTCCCAAGTATGAAGCTCCCGCACAGCCCGCCCCCGTTCAGGCGGCAAAGCCCGCTCAGGCACCGTCACCCGCAAAGGATGCAGAGAACGTAAGCGAGTGGGATCTCATCGCGAACCAGCTCTTCGGCGTAAACTCTGTCAACAACGACGCACCCAAGGCAGAGACACCCGCACAGCAGACTGCACCCGCCGCTGACGCCCCCGGGGCAGAAGCTCCGGCCGCAGAGGCAGCTGGTGTTATCAAGCCCGCCGTATATCAGGCAGAGGCACCCATCATCGACGATATATCCGCAGCCGTAGACGCCGCACAGAACGCTCCCAAGACTCTTCAGCCCGCAGTACATCAGGCTGAGGCAGCCGCTATCGACGACGTTGCATCGGCTGTCGAAGAAGCTCCCAAGGCTATCGCGCCCGCCGTATATCAGGCATCAGCGCCCGTTATAGACGATATATCCGCAGCAGTTGAAGCTGTAGCGCAGAACGTTCCCAATCCTGCAGCACCTGTTCAGCAGACAGCTCCCGTCAGGGAAGAGGCACCCGTTATAGACGACATCGCTTCTGCCGTAGCAGCAGCACAGAACGCTCCCAAGGCTGCAGCACCTGTTCAGCAGGCAGCTCCCGCCAAGGAAGAGGCGCCCGTTATAGATGACATCACTTCCGCAGTAGCAGCAGCACAGAACGTTCCCAAGGCTGTAGCACCTGTTCAGCAGGCAGCTCCCGCCAGGGAAGAGGC
>JAGCHA010000096.1 GCA_017649325.1 Ruminococcus sp. | reverse complement strand
TGAACATCATGAACACGGCAGAAACAGCAACATTACGCCAGAATGCGAGCGATGACACGCTTTCCTGACAAAGTATAACGCGCTTTTCCTCGGGAACTGCCATGCTGCCCATTCTGCTCGTCACTTCGGCAAGCTCGCGCAGGAGAGCGAGAGTCTCTGCCTCGTCGGGACGGAGTATTCCCATTGCCTCCTTGTTCTGGAGGTCCTCCATGATGATGTCTCCCGTATCGGGCTCGGCTCGGTCGGGCACAAGGATATCCACGCTCTTGCCTGCCACGAGATTCTTCGCCGCGCGGCAGGTGGTGGTTATCTTGTAGGTAAAGCAGTTCTCGGCAAGGACTATGAGCTCGTAAGCCTTGTCGCCCATGAGCGTGACCTGCCTGTGGGACGTCACTTTCGCCGACATCTTCTGTGTGTGCTCACGGTAGAACTTGCGCTTCCTGTATGCGGCAAAAGCCGCCAGCGCCGCGAACAACGCCGCTATACCGCAAAGTATGACAAGCAGCATAATATCAATCCTCCTGCATTCTGAGCTTCCAGTCGTCGAACTGCATCTTCGACATCAAGACCTTTCTCGGCTTCGAGCCTTCGCTCGGTCCGATGATACCGCGCTCTTCGAGCTCGTCGATTATGCGCGAAGCTCTTGCATAGCCGAGCTTCAGCTTCTTCTGGAGCATGGTCGTTGAAAGCTGACCATTATTGACAGCGACCTCCGCCGCTCTGATGATGTAATCCTCGTCGCTTCCGACCTCGAATCCGCTGTCGGTCGAGCCGCTCTTGTCGCCCTTGCCCGTCTGGGGAACATAGTTCTCGACAGCCTCGATGATGTTGCTGTCGTACTCCTCCGACATCTGCGAGCGGATAAAGGTGAGCGTCTCGTTTATGTCTCTGCTCGACGCGAAGCAGCCCTGTACTCTGACGGGTTTTCCGCTTCCTATCGGCATATAGAGCATATCTCCGTTGCCGAGGAGCTTGTCCGCGCCCGCCATATCAATAATGGTTCGCGAGTCGACCTGAGACATTACCGAGAGCGCGATACGGCTCGGGATATTGGCTTTGATAAGACCTGTGATGACGTCCGTGGTAGGACGCTGAGTAGCAACTACAAGGTGCATACCCGCCGCTCGTCCCATCTGTGCGAGACGGCAGATGTAGTCCTCGACCTCCTTGCCCGCAACGAGCATGAGGTCGGCGAGCTCGTCGATGAATATCACTATCTGCGGCATGAAGGCAAGCTCCTCGTCCTCCTCGGAGAGCTCGTTGTACGACTTGAGGTCGTTCGCGCCCACCTCGGCGAAGATGTTGTAGCGGCGCATCATCTCGAGTACTGCCCAGTTGAGCGCACCCGCCGCCTTTTCAGCCTGTGTGATTATGGGGATGAGCAGATGAGGTATACCCTCGAACACCTTGAATTCGACCATTTTCGGGTCTATGAGTATGAGCTTGACCTCGTCGGGCTTGGCGTTGTAGAGTATGCTCATGATTATCGAGCGGGTGCAGACCGATTTACCCGAACCTGTAGTTCCCGCGATGATAACATGAGGCATCTTCGTGATGTCGCCGACTACGGCGTTGCCTGTGATGTCCTTGCCGACCGCGAATGCGAGCTTGCTCTGCGAACTGCGGAACTCGGACGAGGAGAGTATCTCACGGAGCGTTACCGTATCCTTGTTGATGTTCGGCACCTCGATACCCACGGCAGCCTTGCCCGGGATAGGTGCTTCGATACGCACGCCCTGAGCCGCGAGGCTGAGGCAGATATCGTCCTCGAGTCCCTTTATCTTCGAGACGCGGACTCCTGCGCCAGGCTGTATCTCGTAGCGGGTTATTGAAGGTCCGCGGTAGATGTTGCGTATTTTTACGTCTATGCCGAAGCTTTTCAGCGTGTTTACGATGTTGTCAGCCTTCTCGCGCATCTCTGCGGCTGCCTCCGCTGTGTTGGAGCGCACCTCGGGCGGCGTGAGAAGGTCTATACCGGGGAGTATGTAGAGCTGCTGCTGAACGGGCGGCTTATCCTCCTCAACTTCTTCGTTTGCGGTCTCGCCGTCGCGCTTTGCCTTTTCTTCGGCTGCCTTGGTGATGAGGTTCTCGAGGTCGATGTCTATGTCGATATCGTCACCGTCAGCGGCAGGCTTATCGAAAGTCGGTGCCTTCTCCGCAGCAGGTGCGGGAGCGGCGGGTGCGGGCGCTTCCCTGTTCTCATCGGGGAGCGGTATATCAAAGAACATACTGAATTCGTCCTCGCCGACCTTTGTCTCGGCAGCGGACTGTGCTGTCTGCTCTGTCGGAGCAGCAGCCTGCGTATTTATCATAGCAACAGCTTCGAGGTCCTCTGCGGAGTTCACTTCGGGACGTTCGGTCGTCTTTCGTATCCTTACCGTCTTCTCGACAGTTGGCACGGGAGCGGATTCTTCCACATCGGCAAGCTCTTCATCCTCACCTGTGAACAGCTTGTACACATATATCACGGGCGATGCGAGCATTTCAAGGAACTCGATAAGGCTCTTGCCCGTCAGCAGAAGCGCTATCACGAAGAAGAGTATCACCGTGAGTATGCGCGCTCCGAGCTTGCCCATCACCGACAGGAGCAGTCCTGATATGGGCAGTCCTGCGAGTCCGCCGCCCTTGAGCTGAGTGCCGTCGCGATAGACCTTGGAGATGTGCTCACCGAGCGAATGCCCCGGTATCTCTCCGACCATGAACACCTGTATCGCCGAACATATGAGCAGGGTCATCACGATGCCGAGTATCGCCTTTCCCGCGACGTTGTCACGGCTCTTTTCAAGTCCGATGAGCACTGAGGTGTATATCAGCACCACGGGTACGAGAAATGCCGATATGCCGAACAATCCGAGCATGAATGTATGTATCCCGTGCCACCCTGCGGTGCCGGGGATAAAGGTCATGAGGGCTATGAGTACGCCAAGTGCGAACAGTATCACCGACCATATGCGGTTCTGCTCCCTGTCGTCTTCAGGCTCGGCAATTGCTTCGTTTGCCTTTTTCTTTCTGGGCTTGCCCTTGGGCGTGAGGTCTTCGTCGCGGAAATCCGCGCCCATAGGTGCTTTTTTCTTCTTTGCGGGCATTGCTTTGTTCTCCTTAATTGTTCTTTCTCTATCTGTAGCGCTCGTTTGAGCTCTCTATCATTTCGTACAGGCTGTCCATGGCGTCACCGAGACTGCCGAGGCTGTCTATCAGCCCGATATCTACAGCCTTCGCACCGTCCACCACCGAGCCCACATCGAGCACGAGCTCCTCGGTATTCATCATCAGCCGCCGCAGCTCCTCCTCGGGGACGCGGCTGTTTCGCGTGATGAAGCCGATTATTCTGTCCTGCATCTTGTCAAAGTAGGAAAGGGTCTGCGGTACGCCGAGCACTGTCCCGTTCATCCTGACAGGGTGTATAGTCATCGACGCCGACGGCACGATGAACGACTTCTTCGCGCTGACTGCGAGCGGGACGCCTATGGAGTGTCCTCCTCCCACCACAAGCGAGACCGTCGGAGTCTTCATGCCTGCGATGAGTTCGGCTATTGCGAGCCCTGCTTCGACATCTCCGCCGACCGTGTTGAGGATTATCATCAGCCCCTCAACGCTCCTGTCCTGCTCTACGGCGACAAGCGCGGGGATTATGTGCTCATAGCGGGTCGTCTTGTTCTGCTCGGCAAGGACGTAGTGTCCCTCTATCTGCCCGATGACTGTCAGACAGTGGATAAGATGCTTGGTGTTCTGGCCACCGTTTTCCTCGGAAGACGGGATATTTTTCTCATTTTCCATACTTCACGCTCCGATAAAATGTTGTAAAGCTATTATCTCCGAGAAGCGTCAAAGTATACATTATTATTATATAACATTTCAGACACAAAGTCAATACATATTCAAACAGAAAACCGCTGTCGGAGCACCCGACAGCGGTCTGCATTTATCAGTTAGTCTTGACCCACTCTTCCATTATGTCACTGCCGCCTGTTGAGAGGTAGCTGTAATATGCGAGTATCCTTGATGCGTCCTTTGCGTCGACCTTGGTGTCGAAGTTCACGTCGCCGTTTTCCTTCTGCTGATCGTTGAACGTACCCTCCGCACCCGTTGAGAGGAGCGCGTACTCACCGAGAACCTTGGAAGCGTCCTTGGCGTCAACAACGCCATTGAGGTCAGCGTCGCCGAGTTTGCCGCCCGCAGGAGTGTCCTTGCCTACAGAAAGCTTGAGCGATGTGGAGGTCACGGGAGTAGAAATCGTGCCGTTCTCATCGGAGATGTATGCCTCGTTGACACTGTAGCTGTAGTCGCCCTCCTTGAAGTTATCGGGCACCTTGAACTTGACCGTAGCAACGACCTCGTTCTCCTTCAAGCCGATAGGAGCGCCCTTCTGCTGAACTGTGGCTAATTCAAGCGTATCCTTGTTGAAGACGAGGTCTGCGCCCTCGTCTGTGGTGTTCTTTGCGAGTCCGAGGCACTCGATGCCCTCGGGCATTTTTATCTTGAACTGGAAGCCCGAAACAGCATTCAGGTCAGCACCGAGCGAAGTGATATCAACGCTGAATTCCTGTCCCGGCTCTGCAACGATAGTTACGGGAGAAGCCGCGAAAGCAACGTCCTTCTGTCCCTTATCGTCAACGGTTATATACGTCTCAGAGCCCAGACCGCTGAGAGCTACCTCGTTGCCGTCAGGGTCGCAGGCAAAAGTGAAGGCGTCGTTCAACCTGAACGCATAGCTCGTGCCGACAGCGGCATTGTCGGGTATCTGATACTGGTACTCTACGACGTAATCGGAATCATTCTCATTGAAAATGACAGCCGCCTCGCCTGCCTCGATATTTCCCGTCAAATAGTTGTATGAACCGACAGCGTTGAGCGTGAGCTTATCGCCGGTGGTCTGGTCTACCTTTACTTGCATTCCGCCGAACCCGTTATCGCTGTAGTTGCTGACTTTGACCTTGATAACGATGATATCTCCTGCCTTGACGTAGTAGGACATAGGCTCGAGGGAGACGTAGTGGTCAGCAGGGTCAGCCGCCATAGCCGCGGGAGCCGACGTGAATACACCGCTGCCTAATACACATACTGTTACCATAGCCGATGCGAGTATTCTTTTCATGTTCATTTGTAATACCTCCTTTGAAGGCTTTTTCGCATATCACCGAAGTGACAATACTTATATTTTATTATATCACACATATACTTCTTTGTCAATTATTCAGATAAGTTCCGCTGTTTTTATCAAATCCGCACTAAACAGCAGCTTGTCTATCACGCGTCAGCTCACGCAGTCATATAATGAGGTGTACCGCAATACCGACAGCGCTGCCTCCCGTCAGGGGTGATAATATGAACAAGTGTATTCTGGAGATGCCCTCCTACACCTACGCGCAGAAGGCTGAACGTCTGCTGAGGACCAAGGGGATACCAAGCGATATCAAACGGCGCAGTACAGGCTGCGGGTACGCCCTGCACGTCGGGGCGGAGTGCCGCACGGCGGCACATATACTTGACAGGTACGGCATACCGTATGTCCTGAGGGAAAACGGCAGCTCGCCATGACAGTCAATTTCGACAACGCGGCTACCACCTACCCCAAGCCCGACTGCGTAAAAACGGCGGTATGGGAGGCTATGGAAAGATACGGCGGCAATGCGGGCAGAGGCGGACACGCGCTCGCGGCTGAGACCTCCGAGGCGGTGTACTCCGCACGCGAGGAGATAGCCGCATTCTTCGGTGCAGAGCCCGAAAATACCGTCTTTGCCATGAACTGCACCCACGCGCTCAATATGGCGATACAGGGCGTTATGGCAGAAGGCGGTCACCTCATAATCAGCAGCCTTGAGCACAATTCTTCGGCTCGTCCTGCGGCTAAGCTCGCTGCCGAGGGCAGGATAACGCTATCGGTCGCGGAGGTGTACCCCGAGGACGAACGTACGCTCGAGAGCTTCCGCAGCCTCATACGTCCCGATACAAAGGCGATAGTCTGTACACTCGCGAGCAACGTCACGGGACAGATACTCCCCTTCCGCGGGTTAGGACGGCTCTGCCGCGAGCACGGTATCTGCTTCATCGCAGACGGAGCACAGGCGTGCGGAGTAATAGACGTGAAACTCTCGGACGGCATCAATATCCTCTGCACGGCGGGGCACAAGGGGCTCTACGGCATCACGGGGACAGGGCTGCTCATCACGGACGGACGCTTCCCTATCGCTCCGATAATCCAGGGCGGTACGGGTACAGACTCGATGAGCCTGCGTCAGCCCGAACTGCCGCCCGAAAGTCTCGAAAGCGGCACTGTCGGTGTCATCGGCATTATGTCGCTCAAGGCGGGAGTCGGCTTCGTAAAGCGGACGGGTATCGCGAATATACGCCGTCATGAGGACGCCGTGTGCCGCCGCTTCCTGCGCGGTATCTCGGGAGACAGCCGCATAACCGTATACCGCTCCCCAGCCGCGCGCTATGTGCCGATAGTGTCCTTCAACATCGTGGGCTTGACCTCGGCTGATGTCGCTGCACGGCTCGCCGAGGAGGGCTACTGCCTGCGGGCGGGTTACCAGTGCTCGGCGCTCGCGCATACCGCTCTCGGCACCGAAAACGGCACTGTACGCTTCTCACCCTCGTATTTCAGCCGCGGTGAGGACGCCGACAAGCTCACCGAATTAATAAAAAAAATGTGATGATTACGTGATAATCGAAAAAAACTATTGAAAAATTCTCGATTTGTGGTACAATATATATGATAGGCAGCGTATGCCGCTGCGGACGCGAGAGATATGTCCGCAGGAGATGTCCCTCGTTCGGTCGGGGGACGTACATAAATATAATGTAGAATACAGGAGCTTATCTTCCCAAGGCAGGCTCCGCAAAAGAAAGGAAGTGGAAAGATGCCCTCGTTCAATGAAATGCAGCATGCGTTCTTCAGCCTCATCAGCACAATTGAGCTGAAAGATATCGTCGATGTCGCTGCTCTCGCGTACATAGTCTATCTTCTGATGAAGCTCATCCGCGAGACCCGCGCAGGTCAGCTCGTAAAGGGTATCCTCCTGCTTGTAGCAGCTTATTTCGCCAGCAGCTTCTTCCAGCTGAAGGTGATGAAATATATCCTCGGTCACGCTCTCGACATCGGTCTCATCGCAATGATAATCCTCTTCCAGCCAGAGCTCAGGCGCGCCCTCGAAAAATTCGGACGTACCCGCTTCGGAGTTACTCTACTCGGCATAGGTACGCTCTCGGGCGACGTCAAGCAGAAATGGGAGACTGCGATAGATGCTATCTGCGATTCTTGCGTGGAGCTCTCGGCAAGCTGTACGGGCGCACTCATAGTCTGTGAGAGGCAGACACGCCTCGGTGAACAAATAGAGACAGGCACCATACTAAACGCTACCCCAAGCAAAGAGGTGTTCGGCAACATCTTCTACCCTAAGACTCCGCTCCACGACGGAGCTGTGATAATGCGCGACGGTATGATACTCGCGGCGGCGTGCTTCCTTCCGAAGCCGCAGAACGATGCGGCTATCAACAAAAAGCTCGGCTCGCGCCACCGTGCCGCTATCGGCATGAGCGAGAACTCCGATGCTGTGGTAATCGTCGTTTCCGAGGAAACGGGTCAGATATCCGTCGCGATGAACGGCGTGCTCACCCGCGACTTCACCCGCGATAAGCTAAAGGCTCTGCTCGAAAAGGAGCTCTTCGCTGTGAACGAGGAGAGAACAGGGCGTAAGAAAAAGATATCCTCCTTATTTGAAAGGAGGAAGAAAAAATGAGATTTCTCAAAGAATTCCGCGAGAAGCATATGCAGAGCAACCTCGCACTCGCGATACTCTCGGTCATAATCGCCATGTTCGTCTGGCTGATAATCTCGCTCACGCAGTACCCCGATTCACAGAAGACAATAGAGCATATCCCGCTCTCGCGCAATATTTCGGGCTCGGTCGCAGAAAGCAACGGTCTCAGCTTCATCTCCTCGGATGTTGAAGAGGTGACGGTCGAGCTGCTCGGCAATAAGCTCCAAGTCGGCAACCTCAACAACGAGAACCTTGAAGCTTACATCGACGCCGACTCCGTTTCGAGCGCAGGCACGCGCAACCTCACAATTAAAATAAAGGGCGCGAGCAATATCAACTACGAAATAAAGTCCATAAAGCCTGCTACCGCCAACGTCGTCTTCGATAAGATGGATACCCGTGAATTCGACGTTGTACCGAAGGTACCGAATGTCCGCGTGGTCGAGGGCAAGGCTGTCGATCAGAACGATATGACCTGCGACCCCTCGGTAATACGCATAACAGGTCCTTCCTCACAGCTTGACAAGATATCCAAGTGCTATGCTGTCGCAAACAAAGAGTTCAGCCTCGACAGAACCTATGTCGTCTCCGCTGACGAGATACAGCTCTATACCGAGGATAACGCCCTCATCGACCAGAGCGGGCTCAAGATCAATGAGTCGCGGTTCGATATCACTGTACCTGTGCTCACGCAGAAGGAAGTTGAGCTGTTCGTCTCGATAATCGACGCTCCCGAGAACTTCGATGCAAGCATAATCAACTTCGACCTCTCGGCTGAATCGGTGGTCCTCGCCTGCAATAACACTCAGACCGAGATCCCCGACAAGCTCGATATCGGCAAGGTATCGCTCAGTGAGTTAAAGAAGGGATTCAGCAAGACCTTCCTGCTCAGCAGCAGGCTCGAGGGTACGGATTACGAGAACGTATCAAATATTGAGGCGATAACCGTTACTTTCAATGACTCCGACTTCGTGGAGAAGCCGATGATACTCGATAAGAGCCGCATAAATACGAGCAATGAGCCAGATGCCTCGAACTACAAGTACGAGGTGCAGAGCCAGCGTCTCGAGATAACCATAATGGGTCCCGAGGATGTGCTCGCTGAAGTGACCCCTGAGGATATCATGGTGGATATCGACCTCCTGAACGCGAATATCACTTCGGATTCGTTCAGCTGGAACGCGAGGTTCTCGTGTAAGTACGACAACGTATGGGTAACTACAAACTCAAAGGTATCCGTTAAACGTACAAAAACAAACTAAGGCTGATAAAAAAGCACCCGCTGAGCGGGTGCTTTTTTTGTGCGATTCTCTGAAAATGTGCTTCTATTACGTAAAATCTATTGATTTTTTTACACTTTAGATGTATAATTTTTTCTGTACGTTTTTTGAAACAAAATCAATGATGAGGGAATTTACCATGAAAAGAAAGAATCTGACGGCAGCCCTGCTCGCTTTTGCTATGGCTGTCGGAAATCTCACGACGGGCTCAGGGCTCGTCTCCTACGCAAACGACGGCGGGGTGACCTTCGCCCTCGGTGATACCAGCGGCGACAGTATCGTCGACGCTAAGGACGCTTCCGAAATACTCGCCGAGTATTCACGGCTCTCGACAAGTCAGGAGGGGTACTTCAAGGGCTCGCGTGCCGAGGCTGCGGACGTCAACAAGGACGGAAAGATAGACTCCTCCGACGCTTCTGACGTTCTCCGCTTCTATTCCTATGTCTCCACCGGCGGAGACAAGGACTTTGCCGCTTACCTTGCGGCACCGAAGCAGTCGGAAACAGGTACGGCGACCACGACTACTGCGACTGCGGCCGCTCCTGCGGACACAACGACTGCCTCAGCAGTAACTTCGACCGCAGTATCGGCTCCCGAGACTGTATCCACCACTGCGGCAGCCACAACAGAAGCTCCCGCTTCTACGACTGCTACTGCCGCCGCCCCTGACAAGGTGTCGGAGATTCGGCTCAGCAATACCGAATGCAGCGTTGAGGTCGATGAGGGTAAGCTGTCCGCTACTGTAACAATGTTCCCGCTCACAGTCACTGACAGGCGTGAGATATGGATAAGCAGCGACGAAAGCGTTGCGACTGTTGACTCGCAGGGCTGGGTCACGGGCAAGAGCGAGGGAAGCTGCGTCATTACTGTTGTAAGTGCGAATAATCCCGATGTTAAGGCGACTGTAGAACTCACCGTCACTGACACAAAAAAGGTCAAGGAGATCCGACTCGACCGTACTGCTCTCACGCTTGAGGTCGGAATGGGTGCGCTGTCGGCTAATGTGACCATGCTCCCTGCCACAGCTACGGACAAGCGCGAGATATGGTCGAGCAGCGACGAGAATGTAGCGGTGGTCGATAACGTGGGCTGGGTCATCGCCAAAGCAGAGGGTACTGCTACGATAACCGTACAGAGTGCAAATAATCCCGATGTAAAGGCTACTGTGGATGTAACGGTCACGGGCGGAACAACTACTATCTCGGAAACAACGAGCACTGCCGATACAACGACGGTGACGACATCTGCAGAGACTGCAACTACTGTAGCTTCCACTGTAACAGAGTCCGCAACTGCGAGCACTGAGGCAACGACAGCTGAGACTACGACTACTGCCGCTTCAACTACCGAGCCGTCAACAACTACTGTCTCCACCACACTCGATGCCAGCCGCGTTTCAGCAATAGAGCTGAGCGTGACTTCAATAGAGCTGAGCGTCGGCGAAATGGGCATTTCATACGTTACGATGCTCCCAAAGACCGCTCTCAACAAAAACGAGATATGGACATCGAACGACCCGAAGGTCGCAACTGTCGATTTATACGGCAACATTTCCGCTGTCAGTGTGGGCGAATGCGTCGTCACCGTCAGAAGCGCCGATAACCTCGACGTCAAGGCTGATGTCAGCGTAAAGGTCTTCCCCAAGGATAAGGTGCGCAAGATAAACCTCACTTCTACCGAGCTGGAAATAGAGCTCGGCAATAAAGCGATATCGTTCGTCACAATGCTCCCCGCCACTGCCGCAAACAAGGACGAGCTGTGGGTGAGCTCGGATACAAGTATTGCAACTGTTGATAATCTGGGCTGGATAACGTCCAAGAGCGTAGGCGAATGCGTAGTTACAGTTTACAGCGTGGATAATCCCGATGTTAAGGCTGAGATAAAGGTTAAGGTTGTCCCCACGGATGCCCCCGAGAATGTACCGATTGAAAGCTATATCGTCGAAGAGGACTCCGATGAAGACAGGATAGCATTCTGTACTCCCTTCCCCGTAAACGGCAAGGGCAGATTCACACTGGAATACATCATCAGCTACGAGGACGAGACTCAGCGCCGTACGACCTCGCTCCTCACTGTTCCCGCACTTAACTCCTATACGACCTACTTCAAAACCGACAGAGGAGATTTCAAGATTTCCGTCTTACTCCACAATGAGGACAACGGAAAAAGTCAGTCTGTAGGTTCATACGAGTTCACGGTGTCTACGCAGAGCTTCAAAGCCATCAATGAGGACATCAAATACGCTTTTTACAGCGTTGACGGACTTACGGCAAATCAGAACGCAAAATAATGATAAAGCCTGAATGAGAACGCTCATTCAGGCTTTTTGTTTTACTTGATGTTCCAGATATTCTCTGCGTAATCTGCGATAGTTCTGTCAGAGCTGAACTTGCCCGCATTGCACATATTAAGCCACTGCTTACGCGCAAATGCTGTTCTGTCGGAGCTGTAGTCGCTTATGCAGCGGAGCTTCGTCTCCACGTAGCTTCTGATATCGCCGAGAAGGTAGTAATGGTCGGGAGCGTGCCAGCTCGCGCCGTCGAGCAGGGACATATACAGCTCGCGGAAGTCGCCGCTGCCGCCGTCCGATACCGTGCCGTCTATGAGCGATGATACCACGCGCTTTATCATCTTGTCCTCCGCGAAAGCTCGGCGGCTGTCGTACTCGGGGACGATACGCGCAAGGTCTTCCACCCTTGCGCCGAAGATGTAGTTGTTTTCCTCGCCTGCCTCCTGCACTATCTCGATATTTGCGCCGTCATATGTGCCGAGAGTCACCGCGCCGTTGAGCATGAGCTTCATATTGCCTGTACCGCTCGCCTCAGTGCCCGCAGTCGATATCTGCTCGGAGACATCAGCCGCCGCAACGAGCTTCTCCGCGTAGGAGACATTGTAATTCTGCACGAACACCACCTTGATAAGGTCACGCGTGTCGGGGTCTGAGGACACGATGCGTCCTATCTCGTTGATATACTTGATTATAGCCTTCGCTCGCTTGTATCCCGGAGCAGACTTCGCGCCGAATATGAAGGTGGTGGGCTTGAAATTCGTGATGCTGCCGTCCTTGATGCCGTAGTATATCCACAGTATCGAGAAGGCGTTGAGAAGCTGACGCTTGTACTCGTGGAGGCGCTTTATCTGTATGTCGAACACGGAATTCGGGTCTATTTCCACGCCCTCGCGCTCTTTGATGAAGTCGGCGAGCTGCTGCTTCTTGGTCTGCTTGACCTTGATGAAGCTGTCGAGTACTGCGCCGTCGTCCGCGTACTTGCTCAGCTCGCGGAGCTGCGAGAGGTCTGTCAGCCAGCCGTCGCCTATCTTCTCGGTGATGAGCTGCGAGAGCTCAGTGTTGCAGAGCGCGAGCCAGCGGCGCTGGGTGATGCCGTTGGTCTCGTTGCGGAAGCGCTCGGGGTAGAGGCTGTACCAGTCCGCGAGCACGGAATCGCGCAGTATCTGCGTGTGTATCTCCGCTACTCCGTTGATGTGGCTCGAAGCGTAGCAAGCCATGTCCGCCATGTGGATGAGCTCGCCCTTGATTATCTTTATGCGGTTCATCTTGTCTTTCTGTACGCCGTTTGCGTACATCTCGGCGATGAGCTCCTCATTTATCTGTATGATTATTTCGTAGATACGCGGCAGGACTTCCTCAACAAGTCCCGTCCACCACTTCTCGAGCGCTTCCTGCATTACAGTGTGGTTGGTGTAGTTGAACACCTTCTTGGCTGCAGCAAGCGCTTTCTCGAATGTCCAGCCCTCGTTGTCGACGAGCTGGCGTATAAGTTCGGGGATAGAGATTACAGGGTGGGTGTCGTTGAGCTGAACAGAGATGTAGTCCGCGAGGTTGTCGAGTGTGCCGAAGCGAGCCTTGTGCTTGCGGAGAATGTCCGTCAGTGACGCACAGCTGAAGAAATACTGCTGCTTCAGCCGTAGCTTCTTGCCCTCCTTGGTGTCGTCGTTAGGATAGAGTACGCGGGAGATGTCCTCCGCGTATATCTTCTCCTTCGAGGCTTCAAGGTAGTCCTGCTTGTTGAAGGTGTCAAAGTCGAACTCCTTGACGGGCTCTGCCTGCCACAGGCGGAGAGTGCCGACATTTTCCGTCCTACAGCCGAAAATCGGCATATCGTATGGCACAGCTTTAACGGTCTGTCCGCTGTACTCAATGAGGACGGTATCCTCGTCACAGCGGCGTGACCACGGGTCGCCGTACTTCGTCCAGTCGTCGATGTCCTCGCGCTGGAAACCGTCAACGATGGACTGCTTGAAAAGTCCGTACTTGTAGCGTATGCCGTAGCCGTCAAGGGGCAGAGAGAGAGTTGCCGCAGAATCAAGGAAGCAGGCAGCAAGTCGTCCCAGACCGCCGTTTCCGAGGGCGGCGTCCTCGATGACCTCAAGGTCGGCAAGGTCGAGCCCGAGCTCCCTGAAAGCGTCATTGACCTCGCCGTAAATGCCGAGGCAGAGCAGATTATTGAACACTGCGCGTCCCACAAGGAACTCCATAGAAAGATAGGCAGCGCGGCGCTTGGAGAGGTGCTCCTCGCGTGCTTTGCTCCACCGCTCGGAGTAGAGCTCCATGACTGTCTCGCCGAGCGCGTTGTGGATCTGCTGCGGCGTCGCAGACTTGATATCGCCGGGAAGCCTGCCCGTGAATTTCTCGATAAAAGCTTTCTTGTCCATATGAATATTATCGTTATAAAAATTTTCTATAGACTGTTTCATCCTTTTACTCCTTAATGTGATTTTTCATCTGTTATACATCTTATTGAGTTTGTGTATCTTCTTGGCAAGCTCGGGCGTGAAATCGCTCTCCTTGGTGCGGAACTGCCAGTTGCAGCCGAGAGTTGATGGGGTATTCATTCTGTCCTCCTTAGGGCTTCCAAGGAAGTCCTGCATCTGTGCCGCCGCGACCATTGCGACGCTCCCCCATGCGGCGCGTATCACAGCCTCGGGGATATCGCTCTTTTTCTTGACGTTCAGGTACTTTTTCGCGAATTTAAGCGATTTCTTGTCCATCGACTCCACCCAGCCTACAAGCGTCTCGTTGTCGTGAGTGCCCGTGTATGCGAAGCAGTTGGTGGTCGTGAAATTGTGCGGGAGGTAGTCGTTCTCGCCGTCAGAGAAGCCGAACTGCAAGACCTTCATTCCCGGATATCCGCATTTATCGAGCATTACGTGTACCTCGGGAGTAAGGAAACCGAGGTCCTCGGCAATGATGTTCAGCCTGCCGAGCTTCTCCTCCGCGAGCCTGAACAGCTCGTAATCAGGTCCTTTCTTCCATTCGCCGACTGTCGCGTCCTCGCTGCCGTAGGGAATGGTGTAGTAACTCTCGAAGCCGCGGAAGTGGTCGATGCGCACGATGTCGTAAAGCTCCGCGGCGGCTCTGATACGTCCTATCCACCATTTATAGTCCGTCTTTTTGTGGTAGTCCCAGTCGTAGAGCGGGTTGCCCCAGAGCTGTCCCGTTGGCGAGAACTCGTCGGGCGGACAACCTGCCACGCATACGGGGCGGCGCTTGCGGTCAAACCAGAAGAGCTTGTGGTCCGCCCACGCCTCGACGCTGTCGAGAGCGCAGTAAATCGGTATATCTCCGACTATCTCTATTCCGCTGTCGTTGGCGTACTTTTTTAGCTCAGACCACTGACGCGAAAACTCGAACTGCATAAATCTGTAAAAGCCTATCTCGTTTTTGAGCTCCTTTTTCGCAGCGGAAACTGCCTTGCCCTTGTGCATCGCGAGGTCGTTTTCCCACTCGTACCACGCCTTGCCGCCGTTTTTCGCTTTGAGCGCCATGAAGAGCGCGTACTCATCGAGCCAGTCCTTGTTCTCGTCACAGAAGCGCCTGTATTCAGGGAATTTCGACGGCTTGAAGCGCGAATACGCTATCCTCAGCACCTTGAAGCAGTGCTCGTAGATGAGGCTGTAGTCGACCTTGTCAGGCTCACTCTCCCACGTAAAGCTCGAATACTCGTGCTTTTCGAGCAGTTCGTCGCCCTCGAGCACCTCGAAGTCGATGAAGTAGGGGTTGCCCGCATTCACGGAGAACGACTGGTAGGGCGAGTCGCCGTAGCTCGTCGGCGAGAGCGGCAGTATCTGCCAGCACTTCACGCCCGCGCTTTTCAAGAAGTCGACAAAGGCGAAAGCGTGACGCCCCATTTTGCCGATTCCGTACTCAGACGGAAGACTCGATATATGCATTATTATGCAGCTTTTTCTCATATATTCACTCCTAAATGTATAATGTATAATCAAGGCGCGGCTGCAAATACTATCCGTAAAGAGGTGTATTATGAAGCTTTCGCACTATGTTTTTGTGTTTTTAATGGGATTCTTTCTGTATGCATTTATTGAGGTCGCGGGGAGAGGCTATACTCACTGGACAATGTGTATAACGGGAGGTATAGTCCTCGCGGTAATGTATACTCTCAGCAGCAGGCCTGCGACATCGCTGATACGAACCTGTATGCTCGGGACTGTCACGATAACCGCGATAGAGTTTGCTGTCGGGGTATTCGACAATATCATCATGGGCTGGCAGGTGTGGGATTATTCTGATATCCCGCTGAATGTCCTCGGACAGGTATGTCCGCTGTTCAGTCTGCTGTGGTTCGTGCTGTGCATACCTGCGTACTTTCTGTGTCGACACATTGCCCGCCAACTGGCATGATCGCCCGCGCGGCTCAATAGCCCTCGCTCTTCAGCTCCGCTACGAGCTCAGTATAGAACTCGCGGACGTCGTAATCTTCAATATTCTCGCGCATGAGGTCGATGACGTCGCCGTGGCTTATTCCGCGGATATGTCCCGTATCCACAAGCTTATACCGCCCGTGTTTCGCGCTCTCCTCCCACACAAGCCCGTCGTTGCGCCCGTTGAGCTTCTTAATTATAAGGTAGCTTATACACAGCGGAAATCCCGCCGACAAAAAGCACTTCATCACCGACATACAGCTCCTGTAGGAGACCGCAGGAGAATCGGGCATCTCCTCGTTCAGCGACTTCATCCGCACAGCGCTGAGGTCGCGTACGCCTGCCATAAAATCGGGGCGGCTGTCTCCGAGTCTGCCGAATATCCCGTCATACTTGCGGGCAATGCCGTCAGCTATCTTCTCGGGTATCTTCCCGAGAAGATAGTCCACCATATCGCAGCCCTTATGCGGCGTATTTACCGTCGTGAGGGTCGCCACGTACTTATCCAGTCCCAGACAGCTTATCGCATAGCGCGAGTCAAGGCCGCCCTTGGAGTGTGCGATGATGTTTACTTTTTCTGCACCCGTCGCCTCGATGACCTGCATTATAGCGGCTTTCAGCTCCACTGCGCTGTCATGTACCGAGCGGGCTGACTGCTGCCTGCCGTAGTAGACATCCGCGCCGTTGCGCTTGAGCTCCGCGGGGACTCTGCCCCAGTAGTTGAAGAACTGCCAGTCACGGAAGAATATCCCGTGCACCATGACTATCGGGTACTTCGTCCTGCATATCTCGTTCTCCGCGCGGGAGTTGTCAAGCTCCGCCTTGTCCGCCTCGAACCAGTATTCGCGCCTTGCTTTCCTGAAAAAGTGGGCGAGGAGGATGAGATTCATCGGGAACACCCACCAGAAAATGAACAGCAGCAGGTAATCAAGCAGTTTCATCTGCTTTGAGCCTATCGCCGTGCGTATAATCGCGACGGTGAACGTCAGCAGTACTGAAAGTACAGGCATCACCACCGAGAACGTCTTTGCGACAGCTCCGCGCGGCGTGAGGATAATGTAAACCGCGATTATCATCCACTCGCAGAGTATCGAGGCGCCCGTAAGCCACGTGAGGCTGAGTCCGCGCCGCAGCGACCTCATACGGAAGCTTTTCAGCGGCGTTTTCTCGCCACGCAGCAGAATGACAAGGTAGGCTATGCTGATTGCGACGGTGAATATCACTCTCGCCGCGACAGGCACGCCTGTGAACGTTGTCCACAATGGGACAAGATTGTAAAATACAAGTAGTAAAATAAGGTCTAAAAATCTCATAATTATAAAAAAGAAGGACTGCTGCACCTGTGTGCAACAGTCCAATTGGTATTAGTAATTCTGGTTAGAATCCGCATTAAAGAACTGATTGCTGCTCTCTGTATAATAATCGTTGGGCTCGAGCGACATGAAATCATCGTCCTCCATGTCGGGAAGTCTTGCTCCGCAGCGTCCGCAGAACTGGAAGCGCTCGTTGACCTCAGCGTCACACTTGGGGCAGATCTTGTAACCTCTGATGCCGTTGAGCTCGAATCTCATCTTCTTTATTCTTCTGCGTCTTGTATCAATGTCATCACAAAGCACCTTGAGGTTAGCGGGATCCTCGTTGGGATTCTTGTAGTATTTCTTACCGATATCGGTAAATATCTCTACGATACGCTCCTCCTCGTACAGTATCTTTCTCTTCAGATTATTAGCCTCAGAGATACTTTTGGTCTTATCAGTCAAGCCCTTGCTCGCGTCACCGATCTTATCGAGAAGACCCATTGAACATCACTCCTATTGTATTATATGCCGAACGTGCAGCAGCGAGCCTCGGCTCCCACTGCCTCTGCATATCTATTATACAATTTCTCTAAAAAAATGTCAAGGGGTTTCAAATTTTTTCTGATTTTGTCTATTGTTTTACAAAAATGACTTCTGACAAATCAACTCACCGAGCAGAAATATCGTCCGCAAAGACAGCTTTGCCGATACAACCTGTGACAAATGTCACTGCTGTAGTGACATTTTCAATCTTTACCCCCACTCCGAAATGGGGTATAATACTTGCAAAGGGGGAGATAAAATGAAAACTACTGTCAACAGAGTTGTCGGATTTGCGGGAACGACTCTCGGAGCGCTGATGTTCCTCGCACTGATACCGCCGGGTGTATCGCTTATAATATCTCTGATGACCCGTGAGCGCGTCAGCGACACCGTCCCTGCGATAACCTTCTGCTTCGATCTGTTTTTTTCGGCTCTGACCGTCGCTTTGCAGGGCACGGATACCGCCCTGCTTGTGCTCTTTCTCACCGTCGGACGCAAAAAAGGTCTTCTGATGAGCTGTCTCTTCCTCTTCGGAGGGCTGCTCGTGAATATGCTCTTCGCAGGGACATATATGCTCCTCTACGATACCCACGTCAGACTGTCGGCAGCGTATTGTCTCGTCATCGGAATGCTCTTTCTCGCCTCGGCACTCGCACTCAGCATCGGAAAAAGTGAAGCAGTATAACAAAACAGCCCGAGAAGTATGAACTTCTCGGGCTTTGTGTTACGTTAATCCATCTTCCAAAGCTGTTTGTTCTGCTCCCGAATAGTCGCGGAAGCAAATGTTTAGGTCGACTCTGCCGTTTATTCCAGGGACTGTGCCATCACTCGAATACTGCCAGATGTCGTACCTGTAGTAATATGTAGGCTTATCGCCGTACTCCGCGAGCCAAAAGCCGTAGTCCTTCAGGCGCGGGAGGTCGAGCTTGTGCATCGCGGTGGACTTGTTCTGATATATCATCGGTGTATATCCCGCTGACCTGACGCGCTCGCAGAACGCGATACAGCAGTCAGCAAGCGTTTCTACGCCGACTTCATCGGTGCGGGCGTGGTCGTCGAAAATGAGTTCCCAGTCGTATACAACGGGGTACTTTATGTCATAGCCCGATATCGCATCGAGAACTGCGTCAGCCTCCTCGATAGCCTCGTCGGTGGTGGTCGCCTGTGAGAAGAAGTACACTCCCGTATCGATACCTGCGGCGTGTGCTTTTTCAAGGTTGTCGGTGAAGCTCTCGTCCATGGTGACTACTCCGCCGCCATATGTGCGGTATCCTGCGCGTATTATCGCGAAGTCAATACCCGCGCCCTTGACCTTGCCCCAGTCTATCTCGCCCTGATGCTCGGAGATGTCAACGCCAGTAGTGGACTTGACCGTGTCTCCTTCCATATAGAAAGAGTAGCCGTTGCGGGTGACTATCTTATCGGTGTCGATGTCGCTGGCGGGCACATCGCTGTATACAGGCACGAACACCTCTCCGAGCGTTGTATCGTGCATGAGTATCTTCTTTCCGTCGAGCTGGTAGTAGGTCTCCTCTTTTTCTATGACCGCACGGGTGCGGACCTCGGGGTCCTGCGCGGCAGCAGCGACAGCATCTTTTCTTCCGCGAATGAATATAAAGCCGACGAAAACGACTGCCATAAAGAGTATTATCATCGCTTCAAGGAGCGCTATGACCTTGAAGAGAGCGCTTTTTCTGTTTGCCGAAGCCATTTTGTCCTCCGTTTTGTTTCTTTTTTTCTATGATACCATAAAATTCGGCATTTGTAAACAAAACAGCCGAGAATTTGCAATTTTTTTGCAGCGGCAGGGAGCCCCCGCCGGCAGTTCGCGCTGCCGCTCGCGAGCTCGCTATGTACGAACTGCAAGTCTGCTTCCGCGGGTGTCAGTGCTATACAAAACGCCCGCCTTACTTTTCGATTTTTTCCAACTCCTCGCAGAACTCCCTGTACATATACAGCGAGCCGAGTGCCACCAGCGGCAGTCCGCTCTCCTTAGCATAGGAGTAAGCTGCCCTGACGCCCTCGCCGAGGTCGGTGAAGCTCTGCGCTTCTATCTCCGCGCGGTTGAATTCATGGGCGAGAACATTGCTCTCGAGAGCACGCGGATTATCGGGCTTGACCGTAAATGCGCGGCTGACGTACTGTCCGAGTATCGACGGATAGAGTCCGTACTCCTTGTCCGCCATCACGCCGACAAGCAGAGCAACCTTTCCGCCTCCGAAGCATTGACGAATGCTCGCCGCCGCCTGACGTATGCCGTCGGGATTGTGTGCGCCGTCGAATATGACAACGGGGTCGGTGCTCAGGAGCTCGAATCTGCCGTGCCACTTGGTCTCGGAGAGACCTCTGCGGACGGCTTCGTCCGAAATATCCAGCCCCTCGCGGCGGAGAAGCTCAACAGCGGTGAGGACGTTTGCGATATTGTATATCTGATATGTACCGATAAGCGGCACGCGCGCCTTGCCGAAGCCGTCAAACTCGACCTCAGTGCCGTTTATGCCCGTAGAGGTGCCGAGTGTGCGGAAGTGGTCGGTGACGCTGAGGGGGGCATTCTTCTCGAAGGCAGCCGCCGTTATGACCTCGAAAGCGTCGAGGTCGGTGCCGCCGTAGAGGACGGGACGCCCCTCCTTGATGATGCCTGCCTTGTGGCGGGCTATCTCGCGGACAGTCTCGCCGAGGAAGGCTGTGTGGTCAATGGCTACATTGGTGATGACGGAGAGCAGCGGCGACTCCACAACATTCGTAGAATCGGTATCTCCGCCCATGCCGCACTCGATTATCGCGACATTGCAGTCCACGCGGCGGAAGAGCTCGTATGCCGCGGCGGTGAGCACCTCGAATTCGGTCGGCTTATCGTCCATGGACTCAGCCGCAGGGATGACGTCACACATCACCCAGTCGAGGACATTGAGGGATATTTCGCGGCAGTTTATGCGGAAGCTGTCGGTAACACCCGTGAGTGCGGGCGAGGAAAAGCTCCCGGTCACGTAACCCGCTGCGCGGAGAATATGGCTGAGCATAGCGGAAAACGAGCCTTTTCCGTTAGTTCCTGCCACGTGTATTATCTTTGTTTCGTTCTGCGGGTCGCCAAGAAGGCGACAGAGCTCCGTTATGCGTTCGAGCCCGAGCTTACTGCCCCTCTTGGCGGCGTTTTTTAAGTAGTCAAGCGTTTGTGCGTGTCTTTCCATGATTACATATCCTGTCGAGGCTGCGTGAGAATGCCTCGTTTTTCATAATAATTGCGATGAGAAAGGATTCAACAGCTACGATGCCTATATACAGCGGTATACGCCACGCGAACATTATCGCTATCGGGTACTGTCCGCCAAAGAGGTAATACAGTCCGATAGTCTTGATTATCATAGAGCCTGCGATATGTCCGGCAAGGTCAGCGAGGACAACAGCAAGAGTCTTGTTAGTCTTGAACATATACATCGAGACGAGTCCCGAAACAAAACCGATGGCGACGAAGCCGAGCGTCGTTACGGGATTCGGAGCGTAGCCCTTGAGGAAGCAGCCGAAATAATCTGCGCCAAAGCCGACAGCCGCACCGACGAACGGTCCGAACCATATACCTGCCATAACGATGGGAAGGTTCTCGATGCCTATTCTCGCGAACGGCATGATGTCAATGGAAAATACCTTTCCGACAGCACCGCTGAGAGCGGTAAGGAAAGCCGCAATGATGAGTACGCGGATATTTCCGAACAGCTTGAGGTTGTTCACGGGCGTGTTTTTTGTTTTTGAAGTATACATAAAAAACCTCCTTTTCCACATCATACGACAAGAAAAGGAGGAGTACCTCTTGTAGGTTGTCCTATGAAGCGGGATGCAAAGCGCGAACCGCGGTATGATACCTTCGTCCCACCGGCAACTCCCCGTCCGGCAGGCACTTAACGAACTCGCTTTTACTCTTCAGCTTGCGGTGAAGTTACTTTCACCGTTATTATTATACGATACGCTGAGAAACAAGTCAATAGTCGTGACAAAAATTGTTATTGTGTACGATTTGCACATTTTTGACAACGTTTTTTTGTAAACAGTGCAAAGCAGCAAAATTCGTCTCCTTTGGGCAGTATACACATGAATAAACGAATATATTCGTAAAAAATAACGAATCTCGGAGGCGTGAGCATTTAATTCTTTATTTTTTAATAAAAGTGTGCTATACTGTTATTGTGTCTAACTATGCGCCAAAGGAGAAAAGAAAATGAAAACGCTGTATGTTTCCGACCTTGACGGAACTCTTTTAAGTCCCGAGCCTGCGATAACGAAGCATACTGCGGAGGTCATCAACTCTCTCACCACAAAGGGTATGCACTTCACTTTTGCCACCGCGCGAAGCATTTATTCTGCTCTGCCGATCACCTCGGCTCTGGATATCAATGTCCCGTGCCTGCTGATGAACGGAGTCAGCGTGTACGATATCGCGGCGGGAGCTTATATAAAAAGCGAATACATATCTACCGAAGCTTCGGCGGAAGTGCTCGCCGCATTCGAACGGCACGGCATACGGTGCTTTATGTACAGGATTGACGGCGAATGGCTCACCTGCTACTACTCCGAACTGACTACAAAGGTCATGCGCAGTTTTGCGGAGGTAAGGAAGCACGAGTACAAAAAGCCGTTCGTACAGGTTCCGCGCCTTGCAGACTTCGCAAACGGCGACACGGTATACTTCACGACCACGGGTCCGCACGACGACCTCTTTCCGCTGAAATGCGAGATAGAAAAGATTCGTGGCGCGAGTCACGCATTCTACCTCGATGTGTACAACGGTGAGTGGTATCTCGAGGTATTCTCTGATAAAGCTTCAAAGGCGAACGGTATACGCTTCCTTCGCGAAAGGTACGGCTTTGACAAAGTTGTCGCTTTCGGGGACAACCTCAACGACCTCAGCCTGTTTGAGGAGGCTGACGTTAAAATAGCCGTCGGAAACGCCAAGGAGGAGCTCAGAGCCGCTGCAGACATAGTTATAGGTACAAACGCTGACAACGGGGTAGCCGAATGGCTTGCCTCCGCTTATAGATAATCATTAACACGAAAGGAAATACATAAAAATGAAGAAACTCATGCTTGGAAACGAAGCCTTTGCAAGAGGCTTATACGAAGCGGGATGTAAGGTAGTATCAAGCTACCCCGGCACTCCCTCGACAGAGATAACCGAGGAGGTCGCTAAGTACGATGAGGTCTACGCGGAGTGGGCTCCAAATGAGAAGGTCGCTATGGAAACCGCTCTAGGCGCTTCTATCGCAGGCGCAAGAAGCTTCTGCGGAATGAAGCACGTCGGTCTCAACGTTGCCGCCGACCCGCTCTATACAGCAGGTTATACAGGCGTAAACGCGGGTATGGTCATCGCTGTTGCCGACGACCAGGGTATGCACTCCTCTCAGAATGAGCAGGACAGCCGTCACCACGCTATCGCATCGAAGGTGCCCATGCTCGAGCCCTCGGATTCGACCGAGTGCAAGGAATTCGTCAAGCTCGCATTCGAGCTCTCCGAGCAGTATGACGCTCCGTTCATCGTGAGAATGTCCACTCGTGTCGCTCATTCGCAGAGCATTGTTGAGATAGAGGACAGAAAGGAGCTTGACCTCAAGCCCTACGAGAAAACCCCCCAGAAATTCGTTATGATGCCCGCTTACGCAAAGGGCAGACACGTATTCGTCGAGGAGCGCACAAAGAAGCTCATCGAGTATGCAGAGACAACTCCCCTCAACAGAGTCGAGATATCCGACAAGGCTGAATTCGGCGTTATCACCAACGGCGCCGCTTATCAGTATGTCAAGGAGGCTCTCGGCGAGAAGGCTTCCGTACTGAAGCTCGGTATGGTGAACCCCCTCCCCGAGAAGCTGATACAGGACTTCGCCGCCAAGTACGAGCAGGTGTACGTCATCGAGGAGCTCGACGGCATAATCGAGGCGCACTGCCGCAATATCGGCGTCACAAACGTAAAGGGCAAGGAGATATTCGGCTACATAGGCGAGCTCCCGCAGTCCGTCATCGCTGAGAAGCTTCTCGGCGAGAAGAAGGAATTCGCGGCTCTCGAGGACAACATCCCCGTTCGTCCGCCTGTAATGTGCCCCGGATGTCCTCACCGCGGACTGTTCTACTGCCTCAAGAAGCTCGGTGTTACCGTTTCGGGCGATATCGGCTGCTACACTCTCGGAGCTGCCGCTCCCCTCAACGCTATCGACACTACTATTTGTATGGGAGCTTCCATCTCGGGACTCCACGGCTTCAACAAGGCTCGCGGAGCTGAGTCCGAGCACAAGACCGTCGCTGTTATCGGTGATTCAACGTTCATGCACAGCGGTATGACGGGTCTTGTCAACATCGCATACAACAACTCCAATTCAACTGTTATCATACTCGACAACTCCATCACCGGTATGACAGGTCATCAGCAGAACCCCACAACAGGCAAGAACCTCAAGGGCGACCCTGCTGCGGCTGTCAACCTCGAGGAGCTCTGCAAGGCTATCGGTATCAAGCGCGTACGTGTGACCGACCCGTACAAGCTTGCTGAGACCGAGGCAGCGATAAAGGAGGAACTCGCAGCAGACGAGGCTTCCGTTATAATCTCACGCAGACCGTGTGCTCTGCTGAAATACGTCAAGCACAACCCGCCCTTCAAGGTAAACACCGAGAAGTGTGTAGGCTGCAAGATGTGCATGAAACTCGGATGTCCCGCTATCTCTATGAGAGACGGCAAGGCAGTCATCGACCATACTCAGTGCGTAGGCTGCGGAATCTGCAAGGAGCAGTGCAAGGTCGGAGCGATAGAATAACTGCAGGGAACGCCGCAATAAGGAGAATTATATGAAAGTCAGAAAAATCAACTGCCCGTACTGCAATATAGAAATGAAATACATTAGTACAAAACGTATACAGCTCGGACGCACAGGCTGGATAATAGGTGACTGGGATAATCTCCTCTCCGGAGCACTTCCTGTGAGCATCTACGAATGTCCCAAGTGCTTGAAGCTTGAATTTTTCAGATACAAAAAATGAGGTAAGAAAATGTTACAGTTACCGATATATGAGGAATTCGCCCACTGGCTGGACGACCTCCTCGAAAACAACGATATGCCCGAAGATACAGTGGCTTTCTGCTTCAATCTATATGAGGAGTCCGACGAGGAACACCTGTATGCCGCTCAGCTCATTGCCTCCGACCAGTTTGACCCCGACGACGAAGAGGGTGAATGGGCTTGCGAGGAGATATGGAGCTGTGAGGAAAACATCTTCATCGTTGATACCTCCGACGAGGATGATACAGGTTGGAAGCACGCTCAGGAACTCTTCTGCGAGATGATAGAGGAGTATCTCAAAAACGGCAGGTACGGTCATATCCTCACTGACAGCAAGGGCGTTGCGGCGGGCTTCGTGGACGGAGAGCTGCAAATGCTTCATACGAAATAACATCAAAGGAGTAATATAAATGGAAACGAAATCAATCATGATAGTCGGCGTGGGCGGACAGGGTTCACTGCTCGCTTCAAGACTGCTCGGAGATGTGCTTCTCGCACAGGGCTATGACGTAAAAGTCAGCGAGGTGCACGGTATGAGCCAGCGCGGCGGCTCGGTAGTTACATACGTAAAGTACGGCGACAAGGTATACTCTCCCGTTATTGAAAAGGGCGAGGCTGACGCTGTTATCTCGTTCGAGCTGCTCGAGGCGGCAAGATGTCTCCCCTACCTCAAAAAGGGCGGTCATCTTATAACCTCCACACAACAGATAGACCCCATGCCTGTAATCACAGGCGCGGCTGAGTATCCCGCAGACCTCGTCGGCAAGCTCAGAGCTGCAGGCGCGGAGCTCGTGGCGGTAGACGCACTCTCCCTCGCTGAGCAGGCAGGCACAGCAAAGGCTTCAAATGTTGTGCTTATGGGTGTACTCGCAGCTCGCATGGACTATCCCATGGAGCTCTGGCAGAAGGCTATCGAGGAGCGCGTACCCGCTAAGTTCCTCGAACTCAACAAGAAGGCTTTCGAGCTCGGACTCAACGCAAAATCGGTCTGAGCTGATTCCAAATCAGAAATATCAATTCTTGGGGGATTGCTATGAAACGATTTGGCACATTTATACTTTCACTGTTGTTGGCGGCTTCTCTTACAGCTTGCGGACCATTCCAGTCCGATATGATAGAATACTACGAGGAGCCCTCGACCGAGGAAACTGCGGCGGATACGACGTCCGTGATCTCCGAGAGCGACCTTCCGGACGGTTATGAGGGGCGTCAGACCTGCTCCAAGACCCTCAACAACAAGGAGAAGCCTGAGGTGGTCAAGATACGCTTTTCGGGCTTGTACGACGGCAATATCAAGAAGCACGCGAACGTTACCGACGTATACGGTTTGGATTACATCTCAAGCGGTGTGGTCGGACTTGTCGGTCCGCCGATACAGGTGAGCTATGATACCTCCGTGACTGAACCCGAGCTGTGCTTTGTCTACGACAAGGAGCAGCTCCGCGGGATCCCCGAGAAAAACCTCGTGATGCTTTACTATAACGAGGACGAACAGTCCTACGACACTGTAGAAGGCTTCAAGCTCGATACCGACGGCTGTATGGTCTCCGCATACATAGACAAACAGGGAGTTTACCTCCTCGCCGATGCCTATCAGTGGTATGGGACATGGGGCTTTGACGTTTCAAAATACGCCTATGATGCCGATGCGACCGCTTACGAGACCGACTGGGAGCGCGAATGGGATACGGGCAGTATCATGGAGCTCGCCGACAAGCAGTGGGCGAAGGACAATGCTCCCGATTTCCACGTATCCACTCCTGAGGAGCTCGCATCTGTGGTCTACTACGTAAACGGCATCAACAAGGATGGTGCTCCCGTGAGTATAACCCTCGAGAACGACATCGACCTCACGGGCTACGACTGGATGCCGATAGGCTGGTCAAATGCGGGAACTCACCAGTTCTCGGGCGAGGTCGACGGCAAAGGTCATAACATAAACGGCATGAAGATAGCACTCGACTACAAGGACTGCGGCTTCATCGGCTACGGTACCGACGTGGTGATGCACGATATAAGCTTCACGAATGCCGACGTAAGCGGCACGGCTTGTACGGGTATCGCGGGCGGTGAGATCTATTTCACTACTACGTGGACGAACGTCCGCGCGCAGGGCAGAGTCATGGGCGGCAGTGAGGACTACGGTGCTATAATCGGCAGAGAGACGTCTATAACCTTCAAAAACTGCGCCGCAGACGTGACCGTCGACGGTAAGCCTTTCGATTACCTCTCCTACAGGCAGAAACGCATAGATGAGGTCGAGGTCGTGGAGACATTCCACCTCACCCGAAACGCTGACGGCACTATCACACGCGACGAGCACGACGGCTTCCGAAACCTCTGCTGGCACATCGAGCTTGACGAAGCGGTGATACTTGAGCGAAGTACGGAAAATGTACATACGGGCGAGCCCGAGCTTACGCTTGAAACGCAGTATCAATGGCACCGAGGCAGCGAGGGTAAGCACACTATATACCTCGTCGCATATATCAACGGTACATATATACGTGTCAGCAATATCATCGAATACGAGGGTACGGGAAACTGATACCCTGTATAATATACACAGTGATCCAAACATCTTAGGATATGCATAATATCTTATTTACAAGGAGTATGAAGTCCAATGGAAAAATATTGGGACAAGGACATCGAAACGATGTCACGCGAGGACATGAAGGCTCTCCAGAGCGAACGCCTCGTAAAGCAAGTCAAGCACGTATATGACAACGTGAAGTATTACCGCGACCTCATGGATAAGAAGGGCGTCAAGCCCGAGGATATCAAGAGCGTCGACGACCTTCACAAGCTTCCGTTCATCAGCAAGGCTGACCTCCGCGACGGCTATCCGTACGGCATGCTCGCTGTTCCGCTGAAGGACTGTGTGCGCATACACTCCACGAGCGGTACCACCGGCAAGCGCGTTGTTGCCTTCTATACGCAGAACGACATCGATATGTGGGACAACTGCGTGGCAAGAGCTATAACTGCGGCAGGCGGCACCGATGAAGACGTCGTTCAGGTCGCTTACGGATTCGGTCTCTTCACGGGCGGTGCAGGTATCAACGGAGGTTCGCACAAGGTGGGCTGTCTGACGCTGCCTATGTCGTCGGGAAATACCGACAGACAGATACAGTTCATGCAGGACCTCGGAGCTACTATACTCTGCTGTACGCCCTCCTATGCGGCGTATATCGGCGAGACAGTCGCTGAAATGGGTATATCTCCCGACGACCTCAAGCTCAAGGCCGGTATCTTCGGAGCCGAGCCGTGGACTGAGGAGATGCGTCAGACTATCGAGAAGTCACTCGGAATCAAGGCGTTCGACATCTACGGACTCACCGAGACAAGCGGTCCCGGCGTTGCGTTCGAATGCTCGGAGCAGACGGGTATGCACATCAACGAGGACAACTTCATTCCCGAGATAATCGACCCTGATACTGGTGAGGTGCTCCCCGACGGTGAGGTCGGCGAGCTCGTGTTCACAAGCATCACCAAGGAGGCGTTCCCGCTCCTCAGATACCGCACACGCGATCTCTGCGTGCTCAGCAGGGGCAAGTGCTCATGCGGACGTACACTCGTCAAGATGACCAAGCCTATGGGCAGAAGCGACGATATGATGATAATCCGCGGCGTAAACGTTTTCCCGTCGCAGATAGAGACCGTACTCATCGCTGAGGGCTATGCTCCCAACTATATCATCGAGGTCGACCGCGTAAACAACAGCGACACCCTCGACATCAGCGTCGAGATGAAGCCCGAGCAGTTCTCGGACAAGGTTAAGGATATGCAGGATCAGGAGCGCGCTCTTGCTCTCGCTATCAAGACCATGCTCGGCATAAATCCCAAGGTTCACCTTGTGTCACCCAAGTCCATCGCAAGAAGTGAAGGCAAGGCAGTCCGCGTCATAGACAAGCGCAAACTCCACGACGCGCCCGCCAAGAAGTAACGTGATTCAGGCAGAGCTTCTGCCGCGAATTATACATTTTTATACTAAAGGAGAAATTATCATGAAAGTAAAAATCTTTTCAACAAGCTTCCAGCCCGCTCAGGAGAAATACGAGAAGTATGCTAACTTCGAGAACGATATCAACGAGTTTATCGCTACTGTTAAAGTCATCGACATAAAGTACAGCACTGCGGCAGGTCTCTGCCATGACGCTCAGACTCACGTAAACGAGTTCATCGAGGACTTCTCTGCTCTCGTAATGTACGAGGAGAAGTAAGCTCCGATACATAAATAATCTGCAAGGAGGAACTTCAATGGCATATGTAAAACAGATCTCAGTATTCCTGGACAATAAACCGAATCAGCTCACAGGCGTAATGAAGCTGCTCAAAAACCATAGGATCAACATAAGAGCCCTCAGCATAGCAGATACTAAGGACTTCGGGATACTCAGAATGATAGTCGATGATACGGACAAGGCTGTCGACACTCTGAGAGAGGCGTCCTACGCCGTTGCCGAGACAGAGATAGTTGCTATCACTATCCCCGATACTCCCGGACAGCTCAGCCGCGTGCTCGACATTCTCGGCGAACAGAACGTCAATATCGAATACCTCTACGCTTTCCTCGGAAAGTCTGACAGGTCGGTATCTTTCGTTATCCGCGTCGACGACAACGACGCCGCATATGCGGCTCTCGAAAACGGCGGTATCATCAGGCTCACAGCCAATGACATCTCCGAAATGTGACAATATTTTCAGGCGGCAGAGAGGAAGCTCCACTCTGCCGCCTGTTTTTTCGGATATTTCTTGTTTTTCGGCTTATTATTTGCTCTGTTCAAAAAAACTTCAAAAAATTTTTTCAACTACCCCACTTTCTGGAAATGTGCTCCGTAAACTACTAACAGAAGCTCGAAAAGAGCTAAAGCAACACTGAAAATTTTTAAAAAAGGAGTAATTCATCATGAAAAACAAGAAGTCAATCATCGCTGCTATCGCAGCAGTATCCATCCTCTCCACAGCAACAGGCGTGACATCGTTCGCTGCTATCACTCTTTCCGACGACAAGCCCGCTGAGACAGTTGAGGTAACAACTGAGGCTGCTACAGAGGCTGAGACTGTTGAGGCTACAGAGGCTGCCGAGGACGAGGCGACTCCTGCTGCTGAGGAAGAGGCTGCTGCTCCCGCTGAGGAGGCTGAGAAGCCCACAGCTCCCGAGCTCGTAAAGCCCGAGGAGAAGGAAGAGGCTGAGAAGCCCGCTCCGAAGAAGCACGTTGGCAAGCACGAGATCTGCGAGAAGATCGACGAGACTTTCGACATCGACGCTCAGGATTTCAAGAGCGCTGACGCTAAGGCTTCATGGTTCGATTTCATCAAGGAAGGTCTTGAGCCCAAGCCTCCCAAGGCTCCCGAGAAGGACGACAAGGTTAAGCCCGAGCCGCCTGTAGCTCCCGAGAAACCCGCTAAGCTCGACGAGGCTGAGAAGCCCGTTCCGCCCGTAGCTCCCGAGGCTCCCAAGGCTCACGAGAAGGATGAGAAGGGACCTAAGGGACCCAAGGCTCACGAGAAGGCTGCTGAGGAAGTTGTAGAAGAGGCAACAGAAGCTGTAGCCGAATAACTACCTCCTTTCCTATATCGCGCGGCTTACGCTGACTATCCGCTGCTAAGGATAAACAGCGTAAGCCGCGCTCCCTGAAAAACAAAATCTGATAGAGATTGATGAATAGAAACATAAAAAGGGCAGTCCTGCGAGGACTGCCTTTTTTGTGCGAATTATGCTCGCTTTAGGTCATTTCAGTGTTTTCAGCAGCCTCGGCAGGTCGCTGAAGCGCTCAAGCTCGGGGACTGTCTGTTCTATCGTGCCGAAGCCGTAGGCGGCATGGATAAACTCAAGTCCCGCCTGCATCGTTGCGTCATAGTCCCCCTGTATGTCGCCTATGTACCAGGCTTTTTCAAGAGAATTGCGCTCCGCAAGAAGTGCGATGTTTTCGCCCTTGCCTTTGAGGTTGTTTCCATAGCACTCGATGTCCGAGAAGTAATGTCCGAAACCGTAATGCTCCAGAAAAGCCTCGATATAGCCGCTCTGACAGTTGCTGACGATGTACAGCTCATAGCCTGCCTTTTTCAGTGCCTTGAACGTTTTTTCGAGGTTGGGGTAGAGCACTCCGCCGTGCTCGCGGAGATAGTCGTTCTCGTGTGCGCAGCAGAGGTCAAGGAGACGCATACGCTCGTCCTTGGGCAGGTCAGCGAAGATGATATCGGCTATCCTGTCCATGGTCAGCCCCATTATAGACATAACGTCCTCTTTCGTTATCGCGGGGCGGTCATAGCCAAGCTCCCGCACCTTTTCGGTCCACGATGCAGCTACGCCCTCGGAGGAATCCCAGAGCGTGCCGTCCATATCAAATATCAGTCCTGTTTTCATTTGCCCTCCGTCATTCTTGCATATATATCATTCAGCTGCACACGGTCATGCTTTACGTCGTCGAGTATGGTTATCCTGCCCGTTCTGACAGTGCGTGCCTTCTCCCACATATCCGCAAACATATCCTCCGTGATACCGTAAGCCTTCGGGTCGATAACGAGGTTATGCGCTGCAAAGAAGCTTATCATGCCGCTCGGGTCCTGCCCCTGAAAAATACACGCGGGCACACTTCCGAGAGCGACTGCCAGTCCGTGGGATATCTTTATCTCGGGGTAGTATTCCTCGATAGCGTGCGCGAAGAGGTGCTCGCTGCCGCTGCACGGTCTCGACGAGCCAGCTATCTCCATTGCGAGTCCGCCCATAACGAGAGCGCGGGAGAGTATGCGTATGAACACGCGGCTCTTCATGTCCTGCTCGTCGCAGTGGTAGACGGAGTCGTAGCTCATGCGGCTGAGGGCGTAGGCGAAGTCGTCAACCTGAGTGCCCGTGCGCGCCGCCGAGAGCTTCCAGTCGTAGAGGGCGGTGTGCTTGGCAATTGTATCGCCTATGCCCGAGAGAGTCTGAGTCTCGGGAGCGTTGATTATCATATTGGTATCGACGATTATCGCTGTCGGTATCTTGCAGTCGAGGGTCTTGCGGGCGCTGCCCTCAATCTCGAGAACTGCAAACGGAGAAGCGAGAGAGTCGTTGCTGAGCGAGGTCGGCATACAAATATATACAGCTTTGCTTATATGAGCTGCGTACTTCGCCGTATCAAGCACTCTGCCGCCTCCGATGCCGATGATGACCTTTATGTCCTCAATGCAGACTTTTTTAGCAATAGCTACAGCCTCGTCGAAGCTCGCGCTTCCCATTGCGTATATCTCGGCATTGCCGAAATCGCGGCTGATGTCAGTTATCTTCTCCTTGTATATGCCGATGAGGAATTCCTCGGATATCACGAGGGTCTTCTTACCGATGATGTCGGGGATATAACGCCTGATTATCTCGTCGGAGTAGAAGAAAGCATCCTCCTCGACGGCAAGACAGATAGGCAGATTGAATCGTGTGTGCTGGTTCATGCAAACACCTCCTGCATTATTATGTGCTGATATGATTATACTATGTTTTGAAGGATTTTGCAACCATTAGTTCAGTGCTCGAAAAAACAGGGCGGAAAGTATCCGCCCTGTCCGTTATTTCTTTGTTCTTCACTCAAAATCTACTCTGTCGACAAGTTCTATATTCTCTATGTCCGCTGACACAAACTCTTTGCCTGACATGATGTACACGTAGTCGCCGATGTACAGCGCTCTGTCTGCGATATAGCTCCCGCTTTCAAGGTCTGAACGCCTCAGACTCAGCTCGCCGCGCTTTACAAACTCTCCATTCTCATAGGAATAGAATACATATGCGTTCTTCGGGTCATATGCATCATAATTAGTCACTGTTATCGGGAAACCTATGAGGTTCTTCTCGGGTGCTATCAGCAATGCCTTGCGCTCGACTGTCGCTGTGGAGTACACATAGCCATTGTACTCGTTTATCGAGGTTATACCCACCTGTTTCAGCTCGTTCGGGTCGGAGTTGTCAAACATTACGATCTTCACGCCCGACTGTCTTCCCGAGCTGTCGGCGTCAACTCCGAAGCCGAGAAGCAGTCCGTCGTCCCACTTCTGCATATATGTGCTGAAACCGTTTATCTTGAACTCGTCGAGAATAACGGGCTCTGTAGGGTCGGAGAGGTCGATAGCGAACAGCGGGTCGGTCTGTCTGAATGTGACTACATAGCCCATATTTCCGCTGAAATTCACCGACTTTATCTGCTCGTCCGCTCCGAAGTCCTTTATCTTGCCAACGGTGTTCATGTCCATATCAAGAACTGTCACCGCATTGCAACGCTCAGTGTATGAGGGCTCGTTTGTGCCGAATATGTCGCCTATTACCGAGCTGTTGTCGTGGTACTTGTTGATAGTGGTCGCTATGCGGAAGTAGCCGTCGTACTCACTCATCGAGAACTGATTGAGCACGTAGCCCTCGACCGTTCCAGATGCCATAGGCTCTATAGTTCCGCCGCTTACTGCTATGCGTGTGATGTCGCTGTCGCCGTTGTTGTATACCGCTGCGTAGATGTTGTCTGCCGAGCTGTATATCGTTCCAGTGAAGCCTGCAAGAGCCTTACTGTCAACTACTGTATAGTCTCCCTGCTCGTTGAGGTCTATGCCGCTTATCACCGTGTAGCTGAGCAACGTTTTCTGCTCGTTGTAGTCGGTCGGGAGCAGCACGTCCTCGGGAGGTATGCACTCTATTTTGTCGTCTGTGCCGCAGCAGGGTATATAGCGCTCGATGTTGTCAGCGTCCTGTACGCTGTTGAAGTCGACCGTGTTATACGTGGATATAAGGTACATACAGCCGTCGGGTGCTATCCTTACGTCGTTGTACCAGCCATCCTGAAAATACGTACCGATGAGCTCCGGCTCGTCGCCCTTAGTGTAGAAGGAGACGAAAGTGCTGCTCACAGGCGGGTGGTAATCGCCGTTTTCGTCGATATAGTAAGCTCTTTGGTTATACTGTCCATAGTAATATGAATCCATTGTGCTGACAGAGCCGATGACCTCTATCATATCGTTGTATACGTACATATCACTGATGGTAACGTCAAATCTGCCCTGTATATCGAAGCCGCTGAGGTCGGGAGTGAGGTCAATGGTAGTTGAGTCGATAAATTCGCCGTCCTTGACCGATGCTATGTTCATTTTCGGAAAGTTTTGGTCAAAGCTGTTCACATATGCCGCTTTTTTTTCGTCATAGTAGTAATCTACGCGTTCATTCCAGAGATAGTAGATGTTATTGCCGTCGGTCTTGACGATGTCAGCCTCGCGGACACCCTCCTCCTGGTCGTAGGTGTCGGAGTATTCGGGAGCTGCCTCCGCAGTGCCGTTCGTGGCAGGAGCGAGCTCGCCGTCGGAGTTTGCTTCCTCGGCTACGGCTTCATCAGCTATCGCCGAAACTTCATCCTCGTATTTGACACCGCCTGTAATTAATCCCTTGCGCTGATTCCTTTTCTGCGCCCGCTCATACTTCTTTGCCGATTTTTCCATAAGCTCGTAGACTTCCTCGTAACTCTCCGCGCCGTTCATGTACGGAGCCTCGACACGCTTGCCGCTGACCTTTGTCGTGCCTTTTCCGTCAAGTGTGCTTACGGACGAGCTGCCGCTGTCCTTGTGAGCCTTCATCATATGAGCCGTTCCCGCATACGAGCCCGCTACTACCGCGCAGGCTGCCGCTCCTGCCGCTATCCTGCCCACCATTGAGATGCCGCTCCGCTTCTTCTTCGGAGCCTTCTCGTCGAGCATTTTCTTCATATTCTCGGGGCTGAGCTGCTCGGGGACTTCCTCGCTCGTGAGCATCTCTCTCAGCTTCTCATCATTTTCTCTCATAGTGCATCACCTTTCTGTTATCCGCAAGTTCGGACATTATGTACCCGACAGCTCAAGTCTGAGCCGCTCCTTGATGCGCGACAGCCGCGAACGCACCGTTGCGGCGTTCATGCCGCATATCTGCGCTATCTCGTCGCCCGTGTAGCCCTCGAGCGCCGACATCGACAGTATCAGCCGCGACTGCGGGTCGAGCCGCCCGACAGCTTCCCTGAGTTCGACATTCTCATAGCCGAATTCCTCCTCGGGGAGCTCATCGTCGGTCAGCTCGGCGGTATTCGCGAAGTATTCTCTCTGCTTGCGCTTTATCTTCGCCGAGAGTATCTTCATTATCCACCCGCGGAAAGCCTTTTCGTCCTTGAGCTTGCCTATCGTGGTGAATGCATCGAGGACAGTATCACTGACAACGTCGCAGGCGTCGTGGGAGCTTCTCAGACTGTACAGAGCTATGTGGTACAAGTCCTTATATACCAGAGAATAGAGCCGCGCAAAGGCTTCTGTATCGCCATTTCTCGCGAGCTTCACATCTGTGGAGAAATCATTCATGCGAATCCCTCCTTTGAATCGATTCACAAATAAGGTGTCGGGAAAGGTAGAAATTGTTGCACTCGGAAATAATAATTGGCTATATGCACAAATAGCTATTCTCGCTTTTGGTACATATAGCCAATTTTATCATTATCTTTAATGCAGACGCAGCAGCGATACCGCGTTTCCCTGCATTATGACCTCATCTTATGCGTTTGCTCTTCCAAGGAATGCCGCTCCGATGATGCCTGCGTCGTTGCCAAGCTCCGCTATCACTATCTTTGTATTCTTCGGTGAGTTGCGTGTATAGACTTCCTTCTCCACAAGTGCCTTCATCGGCAGGAGAAGCGGGTCGCCCTCGTTGCATACGCCTCCGCCTATGCAGAGTACGTCGGGCTGGAAGATGTTGATAGTGTTCGTGATGCCTGCCGCGAGGTACTTTATGTACTTGTCAACGACTGCCTTCGCGTAGATGTCTCCCGCTCTCATGCAGTCGAATGAAGTGCGGGCTGTGACCTTGCCCTTCTCCTCTGCAGACTTGTTCATGATGCTGTCGGGGTGCTCAGCCATAGCTTCCTTGGTCATGCGGATGAGTCCCGTAGCCGAGGAATATGCTTCAAAACAGCCCTTGCGTCCGCAGGAGCACTGTGCTCCGTCAACCTCGATAACTGTGTGTCCTATCTCTGCTCCTGCAAAGTTGGAGCCTGCGTATATCTTGCCGTCGATGATGATACCGCCGCCTACGCCTGTGCCGAGCGTGATGCATACCGCATTTGTCGCGCCCTTTGCGGCTCCCGCAACGTACTCGCCGTATGCCGCCGCATTAGCATCGTTCTCGATGAATACCGGGATATCACTCCTGCCGACGAACTCGCTGATGTACTTCACCATGGGCGTGTCCTTAAAACCGAGGTTGTTGGAGTACTCGATAATGCCTGTGGAGCTGTTTGCAATACCCGGAGTTCCGATACCTATCCAGCCTATGTCGTCGAGCGTAAGGTTAGCATTCTCGACAGCCTGTAACGCCATTTTTGCCATGTCCTCCGCTATCTCCTTCTCGGGACGCGGACAGTTGGTCTTGGTGCTTGCCTTGGAAACGATGTTGTACTGCTCGTCAACTACGCCTGCGACGATGTTTGTTCCGCCGAGGTCGATTCCTACGTAATATTTCATTTTTGATTTCCTCCTCTGGATTCCTTTGTGATTATTACTGAGCATCTGCCCTTTATATCGCACGTATCCGCTCCCGCGGGAACAAATACGCTTGAGCCTTTTTCAGCGTGCAGGACGGTCTCACCGTCATACACAATATCCGCCTCTCCACCGAGGAAGAGGAGATGAGTGAAGCTGTCGGGACTGCCGACCGTCATACTGCGGAAGATATCGTACTTCTCGGTGGAGAAGTAGCCGCACTCCGCTATCGGAGTCCGCCACATACCCGCCATATTAACGCTCTGCGGCTGACCGTACTTCACGGTCGGCGGTGTACACCTCGTGACGTCGAGCGCCTTTTCTATGTGGAGCTCGCGCGGTTTGCCATCGGCTCCGAGCCTGCCGTAATCGTAGACGCGGTAGGTAGTGTTGGAATTCTGCTGTATCTCCGCGATGAGTATGCCCTTGCCTATCGCGTGGAGCGTTCCCGCTTCGATGAAAAAAACGTCGCCCTTTTTCACCGGCACGCGATTGACGATATCAAGGAGTGTCCCCTCCTCTATCGCGCGGCGGAAGGTCTCGGAGTCGGTCTCCTCCGCGAAACCGTATATCAACTCCGCGCCCTCGTCGCAGTCGACGACGTACCATACCTCCGTCTTGCCGTATCCGCCCTCGACGCGCATTGCGTACGCGTCGTCGGGGTGTACCTGCACGGAGAGGTCATTCCTCGCGTCTATCAGCTTTATCAGCACGGGGAAGTCCGCGAATCTTCCGCAGTTTTTGCCGAGCGCTTCAGGGTGCTCCGCGATGAAGTCGGGGAGCGTCATGCCGTCGAACTCCCCTCCCTTTATCACGCTGACGCCGTCCCTATGACAGCTCAGCTCCCAGCTCTCGGCGAGGCGTTCAAGGTCACTTTCCTTGCCGTACTCCTCGCGGAGTTTCGTTCCGCCCCATATATAGTCCTTTATGGTGGGGTCCAGTTCAAATGGTCTCATTCTGACCTCCTGTGGTTGATGATTTGCCGCGCAGACTCTTCTGTGGATGCTTGGTCTGCTTTTTACGTTGGGGACTTCCCCATGATTTGCGGCTTCGCCGCTTTTTTATCACTTAATAGTCAGCTCTTCCAGCTCCTCGGCTGTGCCGCTGAACACGTTGAAGTCAATATATCGCTCGTCGCCGTAGTAGCCGTCGAGCTCACCGTGGTCGTCGTACTGCCAGAACGTCCAGTCCACAAACTCGGGTTCGGTCTGCACGCACCGTATCCACAGTGGATACTCGCTGCCGCATATCGGCTTGACATAGCGGTAGTACACGGGCAGAGTCGTATATAACACGGGCTTTGTGCCGTAATAGTCCTCAAGCTCGTCAAGCAGCGGAAGCAGTATCTCCTCCGCCTCGTCGCGGCTCGGCTTGTCAATGAGCTTGTCGCCGTAATACTCGATGTCGACCACGGGCGGAAGGTCTATCTCGTCCCTGCCGACTGTCGAGATGAAATTCTGCGCCTGAGTGTGTCCGCTGCTGTCAAAACTGAAAAAGTGGTAGCAGGAGCGCTTGATGCCCGTTTCTGCGGAGCTCTCAATGTTGCGGCGCGCGGATTCATCAACATGTCCGCTGCCCTCGGTAGCCTTGATGTATGCGAACTGCACGCCCTGTTCCTCGAGGCGGCGCCAGTCGACCTCGCCCTGATAGTTCGAGACGTCCACGCCGAACACAGGGTAGCGTTTGTGGTTGACCACCGCCGTCGACAGCACTGCCGATACGCCGACTGCCGCCACTGTCATAAGCGCTCCGAGCGCAAGTATTGCCGTTTTCTTCTTGTCTGTCATTCAGCCTTTTCGTCTCCCATAACTATTCCTCTGCCGTTCGTGGCGAAGTAAACTCTGCCGAAAACCTCGCTGTCTCCAGTGATGACGGGGGTGATGTTGCCGAAAAGGTGCTGCTCATCGTTGAGGCGCTGCCACGTCTTGCCCTTGTCGGTCGAGCGGTAGATGCCGTCGCCGTGAGGAGCGGAGTTGCCCTCAACGTTGTCGTTGCCGATGATATATATCGCGGGATAGCCGCCCTTCTTCTCGGGAGCACCGAATCCCAGAGCCTTTGCATTCACTGTTTTCAGCAGGGTGAAAGTCTCTCCGCCATCCTCGCTGTACATCGGGTGCGAACCGTTGTACGCCCAGACGTGTCCCTCGTGGTCTCCGACAGCAACAAGCTTGCTGTTATCGGTGAGTACCGCGCCTGTAGACTTGAAATTGTAGCCGCCGTCCTCGGATACGAAGAAGCTGCCGCTGCTGACGGCGTAGAATTTCTTGGGGTTCACCTTGTCCGCTATGACAGTTGCGCCAAGGCTGAGGCCCTCGCAGTTGTACCACTTCTCTCCGTAGTCGGGTGTCATATACGACTTGCCGCTGAGAGCCGACGGACGCCAGATTATGGTCTTTCCGTCCGCAGACATACACGCACTGCCGCCCTGCGATTTATCGGGAAGAAAGCGGATATTGTTCCACGTTGCGCCGCCGTCGGTCGTATAGTTGAGCGACTTCTTAGACTCGGTCGTATACACGCCGTAATTGCTGTCGAGCCATGCACACGCGACCGACGCAGCATTGCCGTTCTTCATAAAGTGGGCATCGTCGGGCGGAGTCTCCACATCAAGATGCGAAAAGCCCGTAAGGTCTCCCATTATCGAGTACATCTGCGGCTTGCCGTCCTCATAGGGAGGCGCAACGATGTCGAATACAGCGGTCTCCTCTATTCCCTTTGCGTCGAATTCTATGGTCACGGGCGTGCCGCTCCCGAGGTCGGTAAGGTTGACGGTCGAGTAGAGCGTGGCTCCCGTGCCGTAGCTGACCTTATCGGAATTGAACGGGTCGAGCGCTACAGCCGCCGTCCACCAGCCGATAGATGCCTCCTCGCGTCCCCATGTGAGCCAGTCGGCTTCGGACACGTCCATTGTATAGTTCTTTTCCGTGCGCGTGTAGAGCGAGCTCCAGCTTCTGCCGCCGTCCTGCGAGCGGTAGATGTTGTGTCCCTTGTCGTCCCAGAAGCTCATAGAGGTCACGACTATGGTGTCCTGAGCCTGAGCGTCGAGCGTTATGCCTCCGAAGCCGCCGTATCTGCCGTCGCCGACATCGGGAGTGATGTCCTCGAACTTTTCCGATTTAAGGTCGAGTGCGGAGACTGCACCGTTTTTCGGGTCGGTGTTTGGACCTGCCGTATCCGAATAGGCGAGGTACATATGCCCATTCTCGGAGATGACAGCCTGAAGCGGGTAAAGTCCCGCATTATTCGCGGGCAGAGCCTTCCACGTTACGCCGCCGTCCGATGACTTGTACACGCACTCGCCGTTCATCTGCGCGGCTCCGGCATAGACGTCACCGCTCGTCGGGTCGAACTCCACCCACATCACGCCGATGGCGTTGCCTTCCTGATAGTAGTCTCCCTGCACGGGGAAGCTCTCCACTTTTTTCCACGTAGCACCATAGTCTTCTGACTTCCACAGTCCGCGGGTACGCGAGCCGAAGTACACGTTTTTGTTGTCCTTCGGGTCTACCTTCAGCCTCTCACCGACTCCGCGCCCCGAGCAGTTGCCTCCGCAGCCGAAGTCGAGGTCGAAACGTTTCCACGTTTTGCCGTAGTCCTCGGAGGAGAGGATAGCGCCGTTTTCACCCATATATGTGCCGCAAGCCGCATACACGCGGTTGGGCTCGACGGGGTCGGTGGCAATGCTCTCGATACCGATGAGGTTCCACTCGTCGCCGCCGAGGTGGTCGGTTATCGGGAGCCACTTGTCCTGAGCCTTGTCGAAGCGGTACGCTCCGCCGATATCCGTGCGCACGTAGGCAAGCCCTTCCTCGGTGGGATTGTAAACGATACCTGTTATGTAACCGCCGCCGCCTATCGCGACGTTACTCCATTCATATTCCACATTATCACCGCCGCTCTTGCCGCAGCCCGCCGCAGCAGCACCTAAAACTGCCATAGCCGCAAGCATTGCGAGAGATTTTCTGATGTTCATAGCAAGCTCCTGTTCTGCGGACGTCGCGTCCGCCAATCCATACAGTAATATGATACCATATTTTTCTGAAAATAGCAAGAAAAAAATGAGCATACGGCATTCACTCCACAAAAAGCAAAGGACCCGCCCCCGAGGGGACAGGTCCGTATCTGTCAATAATCGTTCTTCTTTCTGCGTCCGAGCAGGAAAACGAGCAGAGTCACGGGCACACATATTATCCCTGCCCATATCAGTATGCTCTTCATGTAGCTGCTGTCGAACACCCATACCATTGCTCTGCCGTCCGCTACTTCATAGCTCCGCGTTGCGACGTGTCCGAAGCCGAGCCTGTACTTCGTCACTGTCTCGTCGCGGCTCAGGTCGACCTTCTTTGCAAGCTTCTCAGCGATTTTATCGGCACGTCTCTCCCCGAGATACGCGGTCTTCATGTCAGTGTAAAGGCTGTTTCTCTCAGACCTGTCCACCTCGGAATCAAGGTCTGAACCGCCGTAAATGTAGATGTTCTCGCGCTCGATGACTTCGCCGCTGCTCGGGAACTCGATGCTCTTCAGCTCGCTGCCGCTGCCGTCGATGACCGTTACCTTCACGGGCGTTACCAGATAGTCGTCGATGGTGTAGGAGTCCAGCCGCAAATTTGCGTCAATATGCTTTTCAAGCACGTCGCAGAGCTCCTTCGACTCGTCATAGCCGCACAGCTCGTCCACGGAGACAAGTCCTATCGTGCGCTTGATACCGTCCAGCTTTTCCTCGGTCTCCTCGTAGGCTGCGGCGAACGTGCCCTTCGAGAACTGGTTCATGCCATCACCGTCAAACAAGATGATAGACTGGTCTGCTTTGATGTCGATAAAAAGCAGGGTGGGGATTATACTGCCGTCCGATTCGATGCGGCTGTTGTCAAGCATTTGGCGTATGTAAAGGCGCTCAAGACCGTTGGTCTTGCCGTTTTCCTTAAGCTGCGGGTGGAGCATTTCCTCGCTCTTTGCCACGTAGCCCGTCATGGTCGGCGTAAGCATATCGCAGACCACGAATTTGTGGACTACAGTCCCTATAATATTGAGAACTGCCAGTACCACAAGCATTATCACTGCCCATATTATGCATCTTTTCATTGTCTGATTTCCTTTCTGTCTCCAATTATCTGAACTTCTCCAAGCGGTATACGTGCTCGTCGTCGACCTCCGCTATACCGTTCTTGTAGTCATAGCCAAAGCGGCGGTAGAAGTTCACTGCCGTTATCGATGACGGTATCTCTATCCTCTTCGCACGCAGGAAAAACTCGTCCTGCTCGAGCGTTTCGATTATGAGCCTGCCGACTCCCCTGCCCTGATACTCGGGCAGCACGAATATCGTGAACAGGCTGCTTTCGTCAGTCTTGCCCCAGTACGGTCCTATCGCTCCGCAGCCGATGATCCTGCTCTCATCCTCAACGACGTAGAAGTGGGTCCAGCCCGCACGCTCAAGTATGTTTGCAGGCTGCATATTCTTGACGACCTCCTCCATCAGCTCGGGAGTGTAGTCCTTCACGTTGGATATCCTGAGCGTTTTTATTACAAGTGCGGAGACGGCTTCGGCGTCGTCTTCGCGGAATCTTCTTATGTCCATAGTTGCACCGTCTTTCAATGATATATTCTAGTATACATCAAAAATGAAAATATGTCAACTAAAACCGCTGGGATTGACCGCGCGGCGGTTCGTGTCTGATTACTAAAAAGCAAACACAAGCCCCGTGGCATCCAGCCTCGGGGCTTATTCGTTTTATCGGGTAATCAGCCCTCTATCTGCTTCGACAGGAACTGCGCCGCCGCCGTGATCAGGCTCTTTTGCAGATCTGTCGCCTCCGAGCCCTTGTCCGACGTCATAAAGGCTACAGCTCCTGACACATCGCCCGCCGTGATTATCGGCACAGCGGCGATAGCCGTGCGCTCCACGCCCTCCGCAGGAAAGAAACTGTTGCTCCGCCCGTCGGGACAGAAAAACTGCCGGCGGCTGTCCATGAGCTCCTCCAACTGCGCAGTAACGCGACGCTCCGCAAACTCGCGCTTCGGTACTCCTGCCGACGCGACTACGTGGTCTTTGTCAAACACCACCACGGGACACCCCGCCGTCTTGTACATTACCTCCGCCACGTTTGCCGCGTTCTCGCTGAGCTCGCTCATAGCCGAGTATTTCTTGAATATTACCTCGCCCTCACTGTTTGTGTATATCTCTAAGGGGTCGCCGTCACTGACCACATTGACACGGAAAATATCGCCCTTTTTATTCCGTATATGGGCGATAAACGGCTCATTTCGGTTGTTTCCGTGCCTTGCTCAAAATTTGCGTTTTCTCCTGCCGCAACGAGAACGGCTTCGGCAGGTATTCCGCAGCGGAGCAGCCTGTCTATATCTGCTTTCAAGCGAATCTCTATGCGGTCATTGTAAACAACTATTTTATCGATAATGAAGCCGACATCGCTCTTTGATAAACTTTTCTTTGCAAGTATGTCGTCGAATACCTCAATTACTCTCTTCGCAATACGATTAGTCTTGATAAATGTATTATGCTTGTCCGCAGCCATTTGGAGTTGATTTCTCAATCCCTCTATACGTAATGTCAACTCATCTATCTGCTCGGTGTATATCTCATCGAGGATTTCTTCACGCTCCGGGTGGAGTATAGTTTCCCTCGCCTGCTGACGGGTCAGCATTTTTATTTCAAGCCTTGCATCATCAATCTGCTGTTCCAAAGTATCAATAAGGTTCTTACTGGAATCAGTTTCGGTCTGAGTCTTGTCAATTGCTTCCTGCAATTGTTTAAGCATATCCGAAGAGTTATCACGAACCTTCCTGATATACTCTTTTAGCAACCCGTCAAGCATATCTACTCTCGTATGATGCGAGGTGCAGCCCTTCACGCCCTGCCTGTGGTATGTTCCGCAGCGATATGCAGGCGACAGTGTTGAACGGCTCATTGCGAACATCGGAGCTCCGCAGTCGCCGCAGTAAATACAGCCTGAGTACACATTTTCATATTTCTTCACACCGCGGTAATTAGACTTCGAACGCTTTTCAAGCTGCTCCTGAGCCTGTGAAAAGAGCCTGTAGTCAACTATCGCTTCGTGATTATTCTCAAATACAAGATGCTCCGTCTCGTGAAGCTTTTCCGGCTCTCCGTTTATCTTCTTCCGCCTGTACTTGCGTTGCCTGAGCGTGCCGATGTAGAAATCATTGGAAAGCATCTCGCTTATCGTAACAGCGCTCCACGCCTCTTTTGCCTTGATATGGCACTCCTCTCCGTTTGCCTCACGGCGCATTTTCTCTGCCATATTCGGAGTCGGGATATGCTTGTCGGTCAGGTAATGTGCTATCTTCTGATACCCCCACCCCTGAACGTAGAGATTGAAAACCTCACGTACTATCTCTGCTGCTGGCTCGTCCACTATGAACTTCTGTGTCTTGGCATTCTGCATGATATACCCATATGGAACAGCACATATCCACTTGCCTTCCTCCTGACGCCGCTTGATCACAGACTTGACCTTCTTTGAAGTGTCCGTAACAGGCATCTCATTGATAAGGAAACGGAACTGTATCGCCGTCCAGTCATCATAGGTAGGATAGTCTATGCTGTCGCCTATTGAAATGATACGCATTCCAGCGTCACGGAGATCCTCAAGCTCGACAAGTCCCTTGCTGTTACGACGACTGAAACGTGAGAAGTCCTTGACGATAAGTATATCATACTCCAGTCGCAGCATTTTTTTGCGGAGCTCCTGATAGCCCTCACGCTGCTCGAATGTGTAGCCTGAACGGTCACGGTCTTCGTAGAAATCGAGCGGACAACCCGGGAACTTACGCTGAACGAAGTCACGGATTATCTCCTTCTGATTCTCGATGGAGGTGTTGTCACGGTCAAGATCCTCGTCCACCGAGATACGGCAGTAACCTGCAACCTTGTATTTATAATCCATTGCCTCATCTCCTTCAATATTAAAACATAAATATCGCTTCGCTCATTATCATTGTATCATATTATAATACAAAAATCAAGAGCAAAGCGATATTTTTCGTCCTTTTATCATAGATTACTGCACAGCAAATACTCAGTGCATTCTTCCAACGAACATTCCCCCGAAATGAATACAGCCGCGCGATACTTCCGCTCAGAATAGTTCCCGCAAATCTCATCAACTAATTCTGTTACTTCATCGTCAGACTGTTCGCTGTGACTCAGCCATATTTCTACTCTCTTACCGACATCATTTACATAAACTTCGATAGCTATCGCCTCCCTATTCTTCATTTTGGGCTTTAATATTCGTATTATTCCGGTCGGAATACAAAACAACCTTATATATATGTAACTGAGGAACAGCTTTCTCTCAGCAATACTATACAAGGAGTTGTTACTATGGAAATTATCAACAACGGAAGTAAAAAGCCAATTACCGTTTGGCTAACAAACGAAGAACAAGAGCAACTGGATCTTCATCAACTAACTGCTCAGATACGGAAAAGTGTGCAAGATCCTAAACGTAAAGTCGTTTATTTTCTGTCAGGAGAAACGGACCTGTATCAAGCCACTGAAGATCTTCTGATTGAAAACATCAAACCTCATTGATGTTATAAATGTATTCATAAACCTGATTCGTATTGTTTAACCTTATATAATAATATAAGAGCACCGCAAAGTCAAATGCAAATACTAAACCGTAGTATATGCATCTGACTAAGCAGGATCTAACCTGGATTCAGTTGTTTTATAATTACTATTATGGAGGTGATTGTATGATCAGACTTATAAGAAAGCGCAACATCTGTGCTGCTACTGATATTAGCGGCGTTACCGGAGTTCAAACTGTATCCGTGGAAAAGATTAAGGAGCTTCTTGCAGAGATTAAGCAGCTTAAAAACTGCGATTTGAAAGTAGCTGTCACCGCAGATGGAAATCTCAAAGTCACAGTCGATGATATCACTTACAAAACTGAGTGATATCATAAGTGTACACTGTTATTGTACACCTTACGCTACCGTGAAAAATGTGTATTCTCATTGTAAACTATTTAATACTGGATTATTCAAAATAGTCCCGTGAATAATTCACACTTCGTAATTTGTAGCCAACAATAACATTACGTTCAGTTCGACCATTTAACCTAATGCCTTTTGCAGATACTCCATCTTCTCATTGTCATCAGGAATAACATCAGTCACAAACTT
>JAGCHA010000095.1 GCA_017649325.1 Ruminococcus sp. | reverse complement strand
CGACAAGGCACGCGAAAAGGTGAACAAGCTCAAGTCAGAGACGGGTTCTGCCGATATCATCGCCAAGTACAGCGGTGTAGTGACTAATCTCAGCGCAAAGGTCGGCGATACGACGCTCCCCGATGTTCCTCTGATGACGATAGACCTCGCGGAGGAGGGCTACACGGTCGAGATAAGCGTTGAAGCAGACAAGGCTAAGAAGATTAAGAAGGGTACTGCCGCAGAGGTGGTCAACAACTGGTTCGGCGGGATAGATGCTGTCGTTACCGATATCAAGCGCGACTCTGTCGCAGGCTCCAAGAATAAGATCATCGTGTTCTCCGTTACGGGAGATGTCGATTCGGGCTCGTTCATCGAGCTGTCTATCCCCTGCGGAGGCGGCAACTACGATTCGATAGTACCCAAGAATGCGGTCGGTCACGACAATAACGGTGACTTCGTGCTCACGGTCGTGTCCAAGAACTCGCCGCTCGGCAACCGCTACTACGCCGAACGCGTAGCCGTAGAGGTGCTCGCCTCGGACGAGACATCGTGCGCTGTATCGGGCAACCTCGGCTACGGTGAATACATCATCACCGCTTCGAGCAAGCCCATCGAGCCGAAAGACCAAGTACGCATGAAGGATAAATAAGGCGGTGGGGCGATGAAACTGAAAAAACCACTGTTTTACGCCGTTATCGCAGGCGCGAACGCCCTCTCTCTCGCCGCCGCACTCGCTCTCTCGCTCGCAGGCGGGGCTATTGCCCGCTCACAGAGCTATAACTACGCGGCGCACAAATGGGACAGGGACGACGAGAGCACGCAGGTGAGCTGCTTCTTCTCCGAGGACGCGGGCTTCAATACCGACGGTATGTACGCTCTGCGCTCGAAGCTGCAGACTGAACTGACAGCCGCAGTCACTGCTCCCGACGGAAGGATTCCCAAGACTGCCGATGCTTACAGCACGCCGATCGGCTCGGGATACGTCACCTGCGATTCCACGGGCAGAGGTGAAGCCGATATCACTGCCGTGGGCGGCGACTTCTTCCTCTTCCGCGATTTCAAGCTCCTCAGCGGCGCTTACTTCTCCGACAGAGATGTCATGCAGGACGGTGCCGTAATCGAGCGCTCGCTCGCGTATTCGCTCTACAGCTCGTCAAATGTGGCAGGACAGCTCATATACATCAACGATGTGCAGTTCTACATCGCGGCGGTCATTGATGACCCGTCAGACAAGTATGAAAAGCGCACTATCGACGAGAATCCGCGTGTTTACGTCTCGTACAAGGGCGCGGAGAGCCTCCCGCAGGTACAGTACGCCGCGGACAGCATCGGCATGAACGAAGGCGCACAGCCAAAGCTCACGAAGATAACCTGCTATGAATGTATCATGGCCGACCCCGTGGAGAACTTCACCTACAACACCGTCAAAAAGCATTTCAAGGAAAGCTTCGGCGACGGCAATTACGCCGTCGTCAACAATACAGAACGCTTCAAGCCCTCAAAAATGGCTAAGGCTTACAGGAAGCGCGCAGACCTCGCGATACGAAAGGATACACTGGTCTACCCGTACTGGGAGAATGCCTCGCGAATCGCGGAATTCAAACTCGCGCCGATATACTTCTGGCGTACGGTATGCTTCGTGCTGCCGTTAATTACCGCTGTCCGGCTGATATGGACAGGCGCCCGCCTGCTGAAAAAGAGCGGACGGAAGCTCGTATCGGCTGTTGCAGAAGCTTATAAAAAGGCGCTATACCGCCGCAGACAAAAGAAAGCTAACATATAAACAAGCATCATAATATCCACGAAAGGAAAATGAAAATGAAAAAAAATCGCGCACTCAGAACAATGGCTGCTTCCCTTGCAGCTGTATGCCTCCTATCGGCTGCTTCATGCTCGCTCCCCGGAACGAACAACGGAAGCGGCAGCACCGCTGAAAAGCCCAAGCAGACAGCCTCAGACGTCATCACGCACTCCTACAGCGCCGAGCCGTTCGGCAGTCTGCCGGATGTCGCGTATGTCAACAGCATTACACGTCTCGGCAGCACCGAAAACGTCCTCGTCGTAGGTAACGACAACGAAGGCGTATCGCATATGTTCATCACCGACCTCAGCTTCGAGAACTTCAAGAAAATAGAAGTCGACTACGAACGGGGCGAAAACTCGGAAATGTACAGCAATATCGCTGCATCTCTCGACGGCACTATCTACGAGACAGTTACCGTTACCGATTACGGCGATTTCAAGCTCCCCGACTGGAAATCCCCCGATTTCGACTACGACAGCTTTGACTGGGACGCATTTCAGGATGCCGCTGAAATTACGACCTATCTCTACACCTTCGACAGCACGGGCAAGGAGCTCAATCACGCTAAGGTCAATATGGACAAATTTATGGACGGTGCGGACGACGATATGGTGACGCCCTACCTCGGAGGTGTTACACCTCTTGACAGCGAGCACGCTCTCGCTTACGTCGGCGGCGAGCACGAGACCTACCATATCCTCAATTCCGACGGTACCTTCGGCAACGAGGTCATCTTCCCGGACGATGTGTGGCTCGGCTCGATCTGCGCTACTCCCGACGGAAATATCGCCTTCACATCATGGTCGGGTGACCAGAACTACATCGGTACGCTCGATGTTGAAACGCTCAAGGTCAATGCTACGGCTCTCGCGATAAAGGGGCTCGATAACGACAACATCAACATGCTCCTCTCGGGCGATGACAACTACGCCTACTATGGTACGACCTACAGCGGCTTATACGGCATAAAGGACGACGGTACTCTCGAGGAGCTCACTTCGTGGATAGACTCCGACCTCAGCGGCGACAGCGTTCGCTGCGTGATGAGCCTCGGAAACAACGAGTTCGTCATCTACGTCAACGAATACTCAGACCCGTCCTCTACGGGATTCTACCGCATCACCGAGCGCGACGCCTCCGAGCTCGCGGACAAGACACTCATCACTATCGCTGTGATCTACGGCGACAACAACTTCACAAGCGAGGTCAATAACTTCAACAGAACAAGTGAGGATTACCGCATCAAGATAAACGACTACAGCAAATACTACGACTGGGATGAGGAGAGCGAGACTTATCTCAATACCCCCGCTAAGCAGTTCAAGCTCGATATCATCGCCGGCAAATCGCCCGATATGATTTTCTTCAGCGACCCTGTCGCTATAAAGGGCCTTACAAACAAGGGCATTTTCGTCGACCTCTACGATTACCTCGGCAAGGACGGCACTGTCTCTAAGGACGACATCATTCCCACTCTGCTCAATGCCTGTGAGGAGGACGGCAAGCTCTACTCGCTCGCGCCTTCGTTCAATATGTCTACTCTGGCTGTAAAAACGAAGCTCTGCGACAAGGAGAACTGGACAGTTGATGACCTTATCGAGACTTACAACAAGCTCCCTGAGGGATCGAGGCTCACACTGTGGAATACCACTAAGCAGAGTGCGTTCGATACGCTCACTCAGAACATGAACTTTGTCGACTACAAGAACGGTACATGCAACTACGATACCGACGAATTCGTCAAGATACTCGAATTCGCAAACCAATTCCCCGAGACCGAGGAAGATCCCGACTGGGAGCATATGACCGAGGAAGAGTACCAGAGATACTACGATGATCAGCAGACCGCTATCAGAAAGGATAAGGCGCTCATCAGCAGCATCGACTTCTATGACCTCAGAGGCTATAACAGAGAGAAAACCGTCACCTTCGGCGATGATATCACTCTCGTCGGCTTCCCCTCTACTGACGGCTGCGGAATGTCCGTAAGCCCGAACTCTTTCTTCTCCATCCTCAGCGATTCGCCCAATAAGGACGAGTGCTGGAAGTTCGTCAGCAAGTTCTTCACCGAAGAATACCAGAACAAGAACTCATGGAGCATACCCGCTCTGAAGTCGGTATTAGAGACCAAACTCGATGAGGCTATGGAAGACCCGTACTGGACTGACGAGAACGGCAAAAAAGAATACTACAAAAATGAAACACAGCTAGGCAACGAGACTATCACTATACCCAACCTCTCCAAGGAAGAACGCGAGTTCATCAAAGATCTCATTTACAATTCCAAGGTGAACGGTATGACGGTATGGGACTCGGAAGTGAACGATATCGTCAACGAGGAGATACGTGCTTATTTCGCAGGCGAAAAGACCGCCAAGCAGACTGCCGAGATAATCCAGAACCGTGTATCTATCATGGTCAGCGAGCAGTCATGATCAACGCTATCTTCAATTTCATAAACTCCACCTCCTTATGAGGGGAAAGGGTTGTCCTTTCGGGCAGCCCTTTCCTTTTTTGCGGAAAATGCGCTGCCATAGTGCGGGATGCCGTCTCCATGCAGATGGTGTCAGACAGGTATTTCGCAGCGGCGCGGCTGAGCCTGCAACAAAAAAGAACGCTTTTCGCGTTCTTTTTTTGGTATAATATATTCATTCCTCTATGATCTTCGGTGCGGGTGCGTTCTCGCGCTCGCGGCGCTTTCGGCGCTCCTCGGCTGCTTCATACGAGAAAAGCTGCACCGCTGCCACAACCGCCGCTATCGCTGCGGGGGCTATGCTCGGCAACAGCCTCGCGCGGTACATATCGCTGATGGGCGTGAGCGCGAATTTGTCAGTCCAGCCTGCGGCGTCGGCGTGAAAGCAGAGCTTGTACAGCATCGCAAGACAAAGCGCAAGTCCGCCCACCGAGCTCACTATCGCTGCGATATTCGGAAGATTCCGCCTCGGCAGGGCAAGTACCGCTCCGAGAGCCATAACAAGTCCCGAAATTATGAGGAAAACTCCCACAGCGGCAAGCTCACTGCCATAGCTTTCCCTGTTGTATATGAGCCCCGCTCCCGACATGCAAACCATGAACAGCGGGTACACCGCCGTCAGCACGAGCATGACCGCTTTCACCGCGGTGATAAACGGGTTTTTGCGCTTTTTTTCCATAATTTTACTCCTGTTCGACTGTTGCGGGATATCTTCTGCTGTGAGTAATTCACAATCATATCGCGCAGACTGTGATACATACTATTTTTAGTCGGGCTCTTCCGACTGAAAGGACTATAAAATGCAATTATTCGTAAAAATCAAAAAAACTGCTGCGGTAGTATTATCTGCGGCTGCCGTCGGCTTATTCGGTACTGCGGGCTATTATTCGCTCCGTCTGCCCGAAAGTGTGACCGTCGGCTCAGCACAGAGCGTGCAGTTCGCGCAGTACCCCGAGCTGCGCTGCATCGGCAGCGTCTCCGAGCCGCGCGGCGCGTCTGACAAGGCTACTCTCTCGCTGTTCGGCGCGATACCCGTCAAGAATGTGAGCGTCCGCCGCGAAGAGCCGCCTACGCTCATTGCGAGCGGTGCGCCCTTCGGCGTGAAGCTGCTCATGGAAGGCGTGATGGTGACAGCGACAGGAAAGGTCGACTGCGCGGGCGATGACCTCTGTCCCGCTGAGCTCGCGGGGGTCGAGGTCGGGGATATAATTCGGCTCGCGGACGGCGTAGAGCTGAACTCAAATGCCGATTTGCAGCGCGTTATCTCCGACAGCGGCGGCAAGGATGTTACTCTTTCGCTGACACGCGGCAGCGCCGAGCTGACAGCCTGCCTCCACCCCGTGTACTCCGAGAGCGCTAAAACATGGCGCGGCGGTATGTGGGTGCGCGACAGCATCGCGGGCATCGGTACGCTGACCTATATCAACAAGGATACAGGCGAATTCGCAGGGCTCGGGCACCCTGTCTGCGACACCGACACGGGCGAGATCATCCCCATACAGAGCGGCGAGGCTGTCCCCGTGGAAATAACGGGCGCGCGCAAGGGCGTCAGCGGCAAGGCGGGTGAGCTGCGCGGACGTTTCACGCGCTCGCCTGTGATAGGTGTGCTCGACCGCAACTGCACAAGCGGCATTCACGGGTGGTTGTCCGAGGAGGCACTCACTGCCGCTGCCGACGGCGCTGAGGAATACCCGCTCGGCTACCGTCAGGACGTCACAACGGGCGAAGTGCAGGTCTGTGCGACCGTTTGCGGCTCAGTCCCGCGGAAATACTCCGCCGAGATAGAATCCGTCGACTTCAGCGGCTCGGACTCCACGAAAAATATGGTCATCCACATCACCGACCCCGACCTCATCGCCGAAACAGGCGGTATTGTGCAGGGCATGAGCGGCAGTCCGATCATTCAGGACGGCAGGCTCATCGGTGCGGTGACGCACGTTTTCGTCTCCGACCCGACACGCGGCTATGCGATCTTCGCAGAAAATATGATAGGCTCTCCGCAGTAGACCCATATCAAAAACAAAGGGCGTTACTTCTGTAACGCCCCGATTTTCTGCAAAAGGATTTCTTTATCTGTTTTCCTCGCTGAAACCGCTGTCTACGAGCTCGATAAGAGCGTCAACAGCTGCTCTCTCGTCTGCACCGTCTGCGATAACCTTTACATTTGTTCCGCCTACGATACCGAGGGAAAGGATTCCAAGCAGGCTCTTGGCATTGACTCTGCGCTCTTCCTTCTCTATCCAGATAGACGACTTGAACTCGTTAGCTTTCTGAATGAAGAATGTTGCCGGTCTTGCGTGGAGACCTACCTGATTTTTTACCATTACTTCTCTGACAAACATAATACAACTCTCCTATTCTCTGTAGTCGCCCGTGTGCTATGCGGGCGTTTCATGCAAATTGTTTCGTTGCTGATATTTATTATACATTCATTTTTTTTCATAGTCAACGCATTTTTGTCTCAAAAGTGATTGTTTTCTCTAAATTCTACATTTAGATTAAATGACCGATAGAATTATACAGATTGCTTGTGAATTATCACTACAAATTACAGTGGATTTTTATTGTTCAATCTGTATATTTTCCCTGCAAGAATATGTCTACATTTGCTAAAAGGAAAAAGCATTTTCTACTATACAGGCTGTTTATGTGCATTTGCTATAAGGATATATTCAGATTATATAGCAAATGTAAGAACTGGATAAATATTTTACCTTTTAAATTTACTCAAAAAATCTGATTCGGGCAATTTGCGTTTAGCTAAATTATTCCGCTTAAATTATCCGAAACTGCCCATAAATCGGCTGATAGCGAACCTATCAGTTTTCGGTCTCCCGCTTAAATACAGAATGACACACGGGCGGCGGGAGTCCGTCACCTACTTATGCAATCATTGATATTGCCTGTAGGGACGGACTTCCGCCGCCCGATGCTCCACTTATTCATTTTACTATTTCTTTGCTTTTGTACGCCTCATACAAGTCGGGGCGGCGCTCCTTCGTGAGCTCAAGGCTCTGCTCGTGACGCCATTTCTCGATGTTGGCGTGGTGTCCCGACAGCAGTACCGGAGGCACGCTCTCCCCTTCCCACACCTCGGGGCGCGTATAATGGGGATATTCGAGCAGTCCGCTGTATATGCTCTCCTCCTCGAAGCAGATATCGTCCGAGAGCACGCCCTCGCACATTCGTGCCACGCAGTCGGTCAGCACCATTGCGGGGAGCTCCCCGCCCGTGAGGACGTAATCACCGATGGACAGCTCCTCGTCGACTATCTTGTCAATGACGCGCTGGTCTACGCCCTCGTAGTGACCGCAGATTATAAGGATATTGTCCATTTTCGAGAGCTCGACCGCTCTCTGCTGGGTCAGTACCTTTCCCTTCGGCGACATATATATTGTATGCGGCTTGCTGCCCATTTCTTCACAGACTGCCATATAACAGTTATATATCGGCTCGCACTGCATTACCATGCCCATGCCTCCGCCGTAGGGAGTGTCGTCCACTCGGCGGTGCTTATCCTGCGTATATTCGCGTATCTGGCGGCAGTGCACCTCTATTTTTCCCGCCTTGCGCGCTCTGCCGACGATACTCTCGCCGAGCACCGCCTCGCACATCTCGGGAAAAAGTGTTGCTATCTCTATCTTCATGTGGCCTCCGTCAGTCAAAAAGTCCGTCGAGAGGGCGTATCTTCATCAAATCGCCGTCGATGTCGGTGGAGATAATCACGTCCGCGATAGCAGGCACAAGCAGCTCCTTATCTCCCGATTTTACGACGTAAACGTCGTTTGCGCCCGTCTGCATAACGTCGTCGATGACGCCGTACAGCTCGTCGGAATCAGCGTCACGTACCTCCATGCCGATGAGATCCTGTATAAAGTAGGTATCGTCGTCAAGCTCGAGGTCGTCGCGGTGCATATAAAGCACCTTGTTGCGCAGCTTTTCGGCGGCTTCGGGCGTATCAACGCCCTCTATCTTGGCAATGACCATGTTCTTGAACACGCGCGAACGCTCGATGATGACCTCGTCCTTCGCCTTGCCGATGAACAGGCGGTCGAACTCCGCGAGCAGCTCGGGTGTGTCGGTATAGGGCATTATCTTTACCTCGCCGCGTATGCCGTGGGTCGTGACTATCTTGCCAGCTTCAAGGAATTCCTTTTTCATGTCAGTCCTCCGCTATACGGACAGTCGCGGCTATCTGCCGCACCGTGTCGATGTCATTTCCGATTATCAGTACCAGTTGATCGTTGTTTGGGTCATCGGGGCTGAATACGTCCAACACGAGTTCATATGAGCCGTTCTCAGCTGTCCCCTGCTGAATGAAGGACTTCATCCTGTCGGTGTCGTACCAGTACCGCTTCTTCTCAATATCCTCGCCGAGATCAACTTTCCGATCACTGAGATCCAGAGACAAATATGAAGGTACCAATATCGCCTTCAGCATCATTATGTTATATGTCGCACTGACCTCGGAAGGCGAGAATTTATTGCATTTCCTATAGTCAAAGGTCTCGCACATGAACATCAGGTCATGGGAATTCTCGGGCTTTTCATAGCCGAGCTTTTTCATCCCTCTGAGCGTTCGCTTGTCGAAAAAGGCTCCAAAGTCCTCCACCCGAATACCGTTTTCCTCTTTGTCCGCTACACATATGAGCAAACTGCGCTTCGATATATCATCGTTATCGACGATAATACCTGATTTCGCGCCCTCTGTCTCATCGGGGTACATCCAGAACAGTCCGTCGGGTGCTTTGAAGTCGATGCCCTTTATCGAGCACGCCCTGAATTCATCGGGGACTTCAATATCCGCGTAGGGATAATGCTCGGTAATATCATTCTCTTCGAGGATGAAAGCGGGCAAAATATAGTGCTCCATCATTTTCCACTTGATGAGCGTCTGCGAAAGGTAATATCCCACGCCGCCCAATACCAGTATCGCTGCCGCAATTCCAATTGCTGTTTTCTTGCCTTTTTTCATATATCTGCCTTTCAAATCGGAACGCCCACTGCATTCTGATTCCTGAGCTCTCAGCGCTCAGTTCTTCATCTCAAAGTTCTCGCCGAGAAGCTCCTTGTTTGCTTCGAGTATCGGATTAATGCACTCCGCGAGGAACTCGTCCACCTGCTGAGGGCTTCTTCCCACGTAATTCTCGGGCTTGAGCACTGCTTCAAGCTCCTCCTTCGTTACCATGAACATCGGGTCAGCCTCGATAAGCTCGCAGAGGTTGTTGTCGAGTCCGCGTACCTTTACATTTGCGCCCGCCTCCATTGAATAGTCCATGATGCGGTCGTGGAGCTCCTGACGGTTGCCGCCCTTCTTTACGGCGTCCATCATGATATTCTCGCTTGCCATGAACGGGAGCTCCGCCATAACGCGGCGGCGTATCATCTCGGGATATACGACGAGTCCGTCGGTCACGTTCATCATTATGTTGAGGATAGCGTCAACTCCGAGGAATGCCTCGGCTACGCTTATACGCTTGTTCGCGGAGTCGTCGAGCGTTCTCTCGAACCACTGTGTGCCCGCTGTGAATGCGGGGTTGAGGCTGTCTATCATGACATAGCGTGCAAGCGAAGTTATTCTCTCGCAGCGCATGGGATTGCGCTTGTATGCCATCGCCGACGAGCCTATCTGCTTCTTCTCGCGGGGCTCCTCCATCTCCTTGAAGGACTGGAGTATGCGCATATCATTCGAGAATTTGCTTGCCGACTGCGCGATGTCGCTGAGAACTTCAAGCACCTTTGAGTCCATCTTGCGCGAGTAGGTCTGTCCCGATACGGGTACTACCGCGTCGAAGCCCATTTCCTCCGCTATCATCTTCTCGAGCTGCTTTATCTTGTCGGTATCGCCCTCGAAGAGCTCCATGAACGACGCCTGTGTGCCTGTTGTACCCTTGCTTCCGAGAAGCTTGAGCGTAGAGATACGGTACTCGAGGTCCTCGAAGTCCATGAGGAGCTCATTGAGCCAGAGAGTTGCCCTCTTGCCGACTGTGGTGAGCTGTGCGGGCTGGAGGTGAGTATACGCAAGACAGGGCATATTCTTGTACTCGTCGGCAAACTTCGCAAGATTGTTCATAACGTTGAGAAGCTTGCGGCGGACTACCTGAAGCGCGTCGCGCATGATGATAACGTCGGTGTTGTCGCCGACGTAGCAGGAAGTCGCACCGAGGTGGATAATACCCGCGGCATCGGGACAAGCCTGTCCGTATGTGAAAACGTGAGCCATGACGTCGTGGCGCGTGATGCGCTCGCGTGCCTCCGCTGCCTCGTAGTCGATATCGTTCACGTGCTCCTCAAGCTGCTTGACCTGCGCCTCCGTTACGGGAAGTCCGAGCTTCATTTCTGCTCTCGCAAGTGCGACCCAGAGCTTGCGCCATGTGGTGAATTTCTTGTCCGCAGAGAAAATGTACTGCATTTCCTCACTGGCATAACGTGTGCAGAATGGGCTTTCGTAGCTGTTTTTATTACCGCTCATTGTAAAAAACTCCTTTATAGTGCGTAAACGCATAATATTCTATTATAATTATATCATATCCCGACGAAAAATGCAAGTCAATGCGCTGATTACAGACACATTACGCAAACACGGCGCAAAAAGAGCGCACCGAAGTGCGCTCTTTGGTTTTTATCCAATTATCACTTGTTCTGAATGTACTCATCCATTGCTGCCGCAGCCTTCTTGCCTGCGCCCATTGCAAGGATAACGGTAGCTGCGCCTGTAACAGCGTCGCCGCCTGCGTATACGCCTTCCTTCGAGGTCAGTCCGTCCTCGTCTGCGATGATGCCGCCCCACTTCTGTGTGTCAAGACCTGCTGTTGTTGCCTTGATGAGCGGGTTCGGTGATGTGCCTATCGACATGATAACACAGTCAGCTTCTATCTCGAAGAATGCTCCGTCTATCGGAACAGGCTTTGCTCTGCCCGATGCGTCGGGCTCGGAGAGCTCCATCTGCTGGCAGACAACGCCCTTTACCCAGCCGTCCTCAGTTGCTGTTATCTCGGTAGGATTGGTGAGGAACTTGAAGTTGATGCCCTCCTCCATTGCGTGCTCGACTTCCTCTGCACGCGCGGGAAGCTCCTTCTCTGTACGGCGGTAAACGATAGTAACGTCTGCGCCGAGACGCTTTGCACAGCGAGCTGCGTCCATAGCAACGTTTCCGCCGCCTACGATAACTGCGCTCTTGCCTGCCTTTATAGGAGTTGCGCTGTCCTCCTTGTATGCCTTCATGAGGTTTATACGTGTGAGGAACTCGTTCGCGGAGTAAACGCCGCTGAGGTTCTCACCGGGGATATTCATGAATCTGGGGAGTCCTGCGCCCGAGCCGATGAATACGCTCTCAAAGCCCTCCTCCTTCATGAGCTCATCGACTGAAACTGTTCTGCCGACTACTGTATTTGTCTCGACCTTAACGCCGAGTGCTTTCAGTCCCTCTATCTCCTTCTGCACGATAGCCTTGGGGAGACGGAATTCGGGGATTCCGTAGGAGAGGACGCCTCCCGCAACGTGGAGCGCCTCGAATATTGTAACGTCGTAGCCCTTCTTGATGAGGTCGCCCGCGCACGCAAGACCCGAAGGACCCGAGCCGATGATAGCTACCTTGTGACCGTTGGAAGCGGGCTTCTGTACGGGAGCCTCGGGCTGTGCGTTGTGCCAGTCGGCAACAAAGCGCTCGAGTCGTCCGATAGCTACGGGCTCGCCCTTGATACCGCGGACGCACTTGCCCTCGCACTGGTTCTCCTGCGGACATACTCTTCCGCAGACTGCGGGCAGTGAGCTCGACTTCGTGATAACGTCATAAGCGCCTGCAAAGTCGCCCTCCGCTACCTTTGCGATGAATGCGGGGATGTCTATCTGCACGGGACAGCCTGTGGTACAGGGCTTGTTCTTGCAGTTGAGGCAGCGCTTTGCCTCGTCTATTGCCTGCTCCTCCGTGTAGCCGAGTGCTACCTCAGAGAAGTTCTTGTTTCTTACATCGGGAGCCTGTACGGGCATCTCGTTCTTTTTCAGGGACATATTAGCCATTTCACTTTACCTCCTTGAACAGATTGCACGCTTCTTCGTGAGCACGGCGCTCGAAGGGCTTATACATAGCTCCTCTTGCCATAGCCTCGTCGAAGTCGATGAGGTGACCGTCGAACTCGGGGCCGTCAACACACGCGAACTTTGTCTCGCCGCCGACTGTGAGACGACAGCCGCCGCACATTCCCGTGCCGTCTATCATTATGGGGTTCATGGAAGCAACAGTGGGTATCTCGTACTCCTTGGTAAGGCGACAGACGAACTTCATCATTATCAGCGGTCCGATAGTGATGACGCGGTCGTACTTCTCGCCGCTCTCGATGAGCTTCTTGAGGGCGTCGGTAACGAGTCCCTTCTCGCCTGCCGTGCCGTCGTCGCTCATGAGCACGAACTTAGAGCTTGCGGCTCTGAACTCGTCCTCGAGGATAACGAGGTCTTTATTTCTGAAGCCGACTATCGAGTGTACCTCAACGCCGAGCTCGTGGAGCTTCTTCGCTACGGGGTATGCGATCGCACAGCCAACGCCTCCGCCGACAACAGCGACCTTTTTGAGGCCCTCTGTCTCGGTGGGACGTCCGAGAGGACCTACGAAGTCCTGCAGGCAGTCGCCCTCGTTCATATGGTTGAGCTTCTCGGTTGTGCCGCCGACTATCTGGAAGATGATGGTGATAGTGCCCTTCTCGCGGTCGTAATCGGCTACTGTGAGCGGTATGCGCTCGCCCTCACTGTCTGTTCTGAGGATGATGAACTGTCCGGGCTCAGCCTTCTTGGCCACTCTCGGAGCATATATCTTCATCAGTGTTACAGTAGGGTTGAGACTTTTCTTTTCAAGAATTTCAAACATTGTCTTTTACCTTCTAACAAATGGATTTGCAACGCGGGAACTTCCGCGGCGTCGCCTTTGACGCAGACAGATACAGGCATTGCATAGCATACGTGTTATTATAACACATTATTTCTGAAATTTCAAGCATTTTTCTTCACGGGACTCTTTCCCGCACCATTGCCAAGGACTCTGCCTTGGGGGCTGCCGGGGCTCTGCTACAGCCTCCCTGCATCTGTGCTCCGTATCATCGCATATATGCGGCTTCGTTGCGTGCCTCGTAGAGCTTGTTTATCAGTGCAAGCTCGCTTCCCGACAGCTTCCTGCCTGCCGAGAATATCAGCATATCCCTGAAACAGTTGTCTGCAAATTCGCACCGTTTCTGCACAAGTCCGTACTTGCCGCACAAGCTCTCGGGGACAGGCGAATCCAGCATGAACGACGTCGGCACTGTCAGCAGAAAATCAAGCGCACTGCCTCGGTCAAACATATACACGCGCCGCACCTTCGTATCTGCGGGGCGGTTGTTCGCAAACAACCTGTCCACGGCGCTCGGGACATACGGCACCGCCTCGTCGCCCTGTGCGACCTCCTCATAGTGCGCGGAAAGTTCCCCGTAGGTGAGCTCGTCATTGGCGGCGGGATGCTCCGCGGACATCACCGCGAGTGCCTCGAACTCCCACAAAAGCTGGCTCTCAAGATTTTTCTCAGCGAGATAGTCCGTGAAATACTTCTCGTGCGCCGCATTAAAGCGGATTATACCGAAATTATAGCCGTTGTCGCGGACATTCTCTATCGTGCGCAGGGAGTTCGTCTCGCAGAAGTAGACCTCCATATCGTCGGAGGCGTCCGACGCGGCGATGAACTCCGACAGCGCCTTCGAGATATATCCCGCGCGCGGTACGGATATGCGCATTTTGCGCTCTCTCGGCTTGTCGGGCGAGCCTATCGCCTCCATATTGTCTATCTGCATGAGTATCTGCTTGGCACACGCGAGAAACTTCATGCCCTGATCGGTCGGGATAACGCCTTTGGAAGTCCTGCGGAAAATAGTGATGCCGAGCGAATTCTCAAGCTCCTTGACAGCCTTGCTGAGGTTCGGCTGTGCCATATACAGATTCTCGGCGGCCTGGGTGATAGAGCGCGTCTTCTCTATCTCTACCGCGTATTTGAAGTGGAGTGTATTCATAGCGCTCCTCTCTGTGCTTACTTCTTACCAGCGTCTTTCTTGCCGTCGGACACCTGCTGAACCTCGGAGGGCTTGTCATCATCGATGTTCTTTACCACCTTGCAGGGATTTCCCGCCGCGACTACGCCCGAGGGTATGTCCTTGGTAACGACGCTTCCGCCCGCGATAACGACGTTGTCGCCGATGGTAACGCCGGGCATTACGCAGACATTTCCGCCTATCCAGACGTCGCTTCCCACCTTTATCGGCTTCGCATATTCAAGCCCGCTGTTGCGCTGTTCGGCGTCTATTGGATGTCCCGCCGTGTAGAAGCCGCAGTTCGGACCGATAAACACGTTGTTGCCGAAAGTGACCTCCGCACAGTCGAGGATAACGAGATTGTGGTTGGCATAGAAGTTGTCGCCCATGATGATGTTGTAGCCGTAATCGCAGAAGAAATTGGGCTCGATAACAGTGTTCTCGCCCCTGAGTGCGAGCAGTCTGTCAAGAAGGCGCACCCTCTTCTGGTAGTCGTTGTACTCGATAGCGTTGTACTCCGCACAGAGCTTCTTTGCCTTGACGCGGTCTGAAGTGAGCTCGGGGTCGGCAGAGAGATAGAGCTCCCCTGCCTGCTGTTTTTCCTTTTCGGTCATAATTAACCCTCCATTCATTTTTGATTATTTGAATTGCGGACCGCCAAAGGCCGCCCCTGCGAAAGCGGTTTCAGTCCCGATTGCAGGGTGCCCTCCGGGCGTCCGTGCTTAATGCGATTCGACGAGGAGAGGAATCCGCCCCTGCATCTGAGTTCTTAGCTCTTACCTCTTTGAGCCCTTCGAGCCGAAGCTCCCGCCCATAGAGAGGATGTTCGTATCGAACGTGTAGCTTATCTTCGCGGACTGTCTGTGGCGCTTCATCGCGAGCTGTATCATACGCTCGAGGAGCTCGCGGTACTTAACGCCCTTAGGCTCCCACAGATAGAATGCGAGCGAGCCCGGGATAGTGTTTATCTCGTTGATATAGACCTTGTCGGTGTCCATATCTATCATAAAGTCGATTCGCGTTACGCCGTTGCAGCCGAGGTAACGGAAAGCATCTACTGCGGTCTTGCGGATGAATTCGTCCTGCTCGGGAGTGATATCAGCGGGTATCTTTCTCTTGAGCGTAGCCATACCCTTGCTGCCTCCCTTGCCTCCGCCGACGTACTTCTGCTCGTAGCTGAGGATATCGTCATCGCTCGCCTGTACGGGCTCCTCGCATACTGACGCCTCAGCGGACTCGCTGTCTCCGAGGACGGAGCAGTTTATCTCCTTGAGGTTTGTAACGCAGGGCTCGATGAGGATACGGTCAGCGAACTCGAATGCCTCCTCGATAGACCTGATGAGGCTGTCTCTGTCCTTGCCCTTGGAAATGCCGACGCTCGAGCCGAGGTTGATGGGCTTTACGATAACGGGGTAGCCGAATTTGCTCTCGACCTGTGCAACCATATCGTCTATCTTGTCGAGGTCGAACGACGAGAAGCGGCAGCAGTCAAGCACGGGGAATCCCGCGTCCTTGAGCAGTATCTTCATGACGAATTTGTCCATTCCCACAGCCGAGGCGAGCACGTCGCAGCCGACATACGGGAGGTCGAGTGTCTGGAGATATCCCTGTAATGCGCCGTCCTCAACGTTGGTGCCGTGAACTATCGGGAACGCGATATCAACGTCGGAGATGAGGTTCGAGCCGAACTTCTTTATCTTCTGGCGGATGAGCTGTACCTTGCCCTCGCTTCTCACGAATACGCACTCGGTACACTCCTTCAGCAGGGCGGGGATATCCTTGAAGCTGTTGATGTCCATGAGCTTCTCGCCCGTCCAGAATTCGCTCTTCTTTGTCATATAAACAGGGATGATGTTGTACTTCTCCTTGTCCATGCTTGCCATAGCCTGAACCGCCGAAATGACGGATACCTCGTGTTCAACGCTTCTTCCGCCGAAAATTACTGCTAAGTTTATCTTCATAAGTAACCTCTCCTTTATATCGAGCCGTCAGCCTTTAGCTAATGGCTGACGGTCTATTGTCAATAGTTATCGGGTAAATCATTCTCCAGAAGGACGACCTTCTTCTTGTCCGTCTGGTAGGAATTCGCCTTTGCGAGGGCGTCATTGAGCCCGTCCGCAACGTAGACCTTCTCCATGTCGAAGCCCGCGTCCCTGATACCGTCGTATATGGGCTGAGTCTGTGCCTTGCCGACGAGGACTATATAATCGCACGCCTTCGCCGCCTCCTGTCCGAACTCGAAGTTGAGCTCCGCCTGCTTTGCGCCGAGCTCTACCATACCCGGGGTAACGAGTATGCGGCAGGCGTCGAACAGCCCGAGCACCGCAAGAGCCGCCCGGCAGCCGCTCGGGTTGGAGTTGTAGGCGTCATCGATGTAGGTGACTCCGCCGCCCTTGTCAAGGAGCTGCAATCTGTGCGGAACTGCCGCTATACGCTTGACGGGAAGAACGAGCTTCTCCATGGGTATGCCCGTGCCGCAGGCATAGGCGATAGCTCCGAGGAGGTTCTGTACGCTGTGCTCTCCGAGGAGCTTCGTGCCGAACCGGCAGCTCTTGCCGTCGGGAGCTGTGACCGTGAACTCGGTGCCGCGGTCGGAGACTGTGACATCGCTTCCGCGCCACATACTGCCCTCGGTCGTACCGTAGGTGACGGCATTGGGATACTCGCTCACCTTTGCACGTATGAGCTCGTTGTCGTAGTTGAGGTAAATTTTGCCGCCGTTAGCCTTGACGCAGTCGGCAAGCTCGAACTTGGTATTTACCACGTTCTCTATCGAACCGAATGTCTCGAGGTGCTGCGGTCCTACGGAAGTGATTATGCCGTCGTGCGGATTCGCGATGCCGCAGAGCTCCTTTATCTCGCGGACACGTCTCGCGCCCATTTCGCAGATGAAGTATTCGTGCGTGGGCTTGAGGTCGCGGCGGACGGTTATCGTCACGCCCATGGGAGTATTGAAGCTCTCGGGCGTTTTGAGCGTTTCGTACTGCGATGAGAGCAGCTCACTGAGGTAGAACTTCATCGAGGTCTTGCCGTAACTGCCCGTGATGCCTACCTTGTGGAGGTCGGGCATCGCGGCGAGCTTCTTCTTCGCGTCATTGATGTACCAGTTGTTGATAGCCGTCTCTATCGGCTTGTTTATGAGGTTCGCTAGCGGGACAAGCAGCGGTGTCAGATACAGCGCCGAGCCGACGAAGATGTATGGCAGCACGCCCAAATGGTAGGTGTGCGTTCTCAGGTACAGCCAGCTCGTCTCACAGCCGGCCTTGTAGAGCTGTTCCCTGTTGGCGGCGAAATACGCTCCGACAATGATTATCGCAATGAGTATGAAGAAAGTCGTGAGCATACGCTTCACGCGAGCCGTGTACTTGAACGGCTTCTTGAACTTCTTGCCGGGCTTGTTGAGCAGTGCGATGATGAGGTTCATCACACCGAGGAAAGCAACTATGCCCGTCACTATCTTGGCATTGAGCTCCTCCATATCGCCGACCCCGCCGTCTTTGCGTATCACAGGGAACGCCAGCAGCGCGAACTGCCCGATAAACAGCAGTATCAGCGGTATATAACGCTTGAAGTTCTTCTTCATCCACCACGAATGTTCGGGGGTCTTGTAGCCGTTGAGCTGGAGCATATGGAACTCCCTCAGCCCGAGAAAAACTATCGCGAGCAGTGTGACTGCCGCGTAAATAAACCAAATGACCGTATTCATCAAAAGTCTCCTTATTCCTCTATCTTCATGAACGAGCACATCACGCGGTTGAAGATGAACTGCTGCTCAAGGAAGGAGTAATGTCCTGCGTTTTCGAGCTTTACGAGTCCCGCGTCGGGGATGAGCTTCTCCATTTTCTCGCCGTCCGAGAGCGGTGTAGCGGTGTCGTTCACGCCCCACACGAGCAGCGTGGGACACTTTATATTCGGCAGATACGGCTCGAGGTCCTCGTTCACGACCTTGACCATTACCTGTCTCATCATCGGCGAAGCGGCGGCGTAATCGGCGCTGCCCATCTTCTTGCGGAAGTTCTCGAGCGCGTCAGGGGCTATCTTCTTCGCTATACCCGTCGAAAGAATCGCCTTGCCCATTTTATAGTAGCGCGTGCGCCAGCTCTTTTTCTTGGTCTTGGGCGGCATGATGCCTGCGCTGTCCACAAGTATCACCTTCGTGACCTTGAAAGGCAGGCTCTCACGGCTGTGCATCTTGATGATGACGCGTCCGCCGAAGCTGTGTCCGAGGAGCATTACCTCCTTGACGCCGTAGTCCTTGATGAAGTCGATGACAAAATCGACGTAGCTGCCGACGTCCCAGACCTCCTTGGGCTCTTCACTCTCGCCGAAGCCCGGCATATCCATGGCGACGACGCGGTACTTCTTTGCGAGGAGGTCGATGAGGTTGGCGAAGAGCTTGATATTGCTGCCCCAGCCGTGAAGCAGGACGATGAGGTCGCCCTCGCCCTTTTCCTCGTAGTTTATCTTTAGTCCGTTAATAGTTTTTATCATTTTCTATCTCCGTTTTTGTTGTCTGTATCATATAATATGATGTATGCGTGACCGCATATACATATTTATTATAGCATAACACTCAGCGGGTGTCAATTATTTTGCGTAATTTTAAGGCTGCGGAACTTCACCGGCGGCGTCCCCTGTGAAAAGCAGCTTTAAACTATACACATTGCACAAGATATACAGTGTTGATTTGTGCGAACGTACAAAGTTTCAAAAAACTTCGTCTATTTTGCCTCTGAAAATCACTTATATATGATACTATAAGTGTGTCTGCCAAAAATGAGGACTTTCAAGGAGAGAATAATTATGAAAAAATATATCGCACTTATCATAGCAAGCACTTTGCTCGCGGGACTATGTGCCTGTGAGGACAAGTCCGATGTCAGTGAACCTGTTGACGTTACTGCTCCCACTGCAGCCGCGGAATATCTGCCCGCCGACGGCGGCAACGTGACTGCTCCCGATGAGCAGCCCGTCCTCGAACTCACAGAGGAGGACTTCGCTCCCGTGGATATCGCCATGGATATCACCGATACTGCTCCGCCCGTGGAGCTGAACTCCCTCGACCTCAGCGGCTTCGACTTCGGAGAGAGACGCTCCCCCTGCAAGGACAAGGACTTGTACGAGAAATACCTGAACAATGGGAACCGGACCATGGAAGGAGTTTACAAATCCGTGAACGAGCCCGACACTTTCCTCGAAAAAAAGTGCGAGGGAATGTTTCAGAGCAGCGTTTTCCTCGACGGTAAGTTCTACATAGCTGTCAATTTCGACGACCTGTGCGGCTGTCACGATTCGTCGCTCTACTCCATCGACGCGGAAACAGGCGAAATAAAGGAGCTCGTAAGGCACACGGGACTTGAATACAACGGCTGCTTCAAAGGGCTGACGACAGCTCATGGCAGGCTCATCTACCACGATACCACCCATATCGGCACAGACAACGAAGAATCCTACATCTATTTTATGGGAAGCGATGACATCGTCGAAACAATACTGACAGGCGACTCGAATACGACATCTGTCTACTCCATAGACCCCGAAAGCGGCACGGAGGAGAAGCTCTTCGATATCGACACAGACATATACGCTATGGACGAGACCGAAAAAGGCTTTTTCTTCCACAAAGCCTTTTCCCCGCAAATAGCAGACGAGGCCCGCATGGGGGAGTACGACTTTTCGACGGGCGAGCTGCACGACTATGAGCCTCCCGAGGCTGTCAGTGAGGAGGAGGAATACCTCTGCGACGGCGTGCCTGCGGAGGTGACGGGCGGCTTCGACGGTGAGAAATGGGTCCCGATAACCGTGAAAACTCAGTATTACACGCTTTCCACCGACCTTGTTAAGTTAACGGGCTTGTACCTCTGGAAGGATATGGTCTGCATCGTCGAGGATAACGACTACAGCAGGGATTACCTCCACACATACGATATCACCAACCGCGAACACCTTAAGATGAAGTTCGATCTCTACAGCGGCGGCTGGGGAAATGATTTCCAGACGAAGGATGCGCTTATGATGAGCGGTGTGGTCTCAACTACGGATATGGGCTACAGCTATCGAACGGCTTACTCAATGGATATGCTCATTCCCAGACTCGGGACGATATATAAGCTCAACAAAGCTACAATATACGAAAAAGCCACGAGCGGCGATACGACATATCTGCTCTGTATGGGAGATCCCGAGCGCAGCGATAACGGCTTCAGCACGGGAAACGGACTGCCCGAGAAACTCTATCGGTTCGAGTAGGTCAAACACGTGTGTACACGCGGAAACTGCTATCAGATACAAGGAGGTAACGACCATGAAAAAATATATAGCTCTTATCCTGACAGGCGCTTTGCTCGCGGGGCTGTGCTCCTGCGAGGATAAGCCCGACAACAGCGAACCCGTCGGCGATGTGACTGCTCCCGCTGTGACCACGGATTCCGCCGAGCCGCAATTTCTTGAGCTCACCGAGGCGGACTTCACCCCCGTCGACATTCAGTCCGACATCATTGAGGGAATGCCCTCAGAGGAGATAAGCTGCACCGACCTAAGCGGTCTCAGCTTCGGCGAGAGGATGTCACCCTGCAAGGCCGAAGCTGTCATCGACGAGCACATGTGGTGGGAAGAGCTTGTCGATAACGATGAAATGCTGAAAAAATACGAGGAAGCGAGCGCAAAGATACTTTCCGAGCCGTGCAGAGGATTCGTCGACAAGGGCATATTCATCGATGACAAGCTCTATATCGCCGTAAACTACGACGACTGGTGCGGCGAGCACGACTCCGCCCTCTACTGCTACGACACGGAAACGGACGAGTGCAGGGAGCTCGTCACGCACACGGGGCTCGATTACGACCAGAGCTTCAAGGGGCTGATAGCTGTTCACGGAAAGCCCATGTACCGCATTGAAGTTCCCGACGAGGAAAACGGCGGCATCAAGACCTCTGTCCGCTCAATCGACCCCGAAAGCGGCGAGGAGGAGACGGTCTGCGAGATCAGCGGGCTGATACAGTATTTCTATGAAAGCGAGAAAGGCTTTGGCTTTTATGTTGACAACGGCGTCGATGCCATGGAAATTAAGGAATTTGACCTCTCCACCAAGGAGATAGGCGAGCCTCTGACCGCGGAACAGGCAGAGAGCCTCGACACCTCCGTGACGTACTACGGTGCGGTGTACTGCGACGGCGTGCCTGCGGAAGTGACGGGCGGCTTCGACGGCGAAAAATACACGTCCATAACCGTTAAGACCCAGTATTACACGGTGCAGACCGACCTCAACTTCTACTCGAAGATACTGCTCTGGAAGGACAAATTCTGTATCGCCAGCTTCGAGGACATAAGCGGGAAATGGCTGTACACCTACGATATCAAGAGCCGCGAAAGGCTGAAGATGAAGTTTGACGGCTTCAAGAACGCGGAGTTCCTCCAGACTGATAAAGCCTTTGTCACCATCGTGAACTCAAATGATTTTAGCGGCAGCGGGGAGATGCAACACAAAGTGTACTACATAATCCCCGAGCTCGGTGCGGAGTACCGCATCGGAGAGGGATACCAGTACATTTGCGGAATGTCGGGCGGAACTGCCTCCCTCTTAATGCTCAGTCGCAGAGATGCCGTCAGCGATGCAACACCTGTCGGATACAGCGATTATCAGTATGCCCCCGACAAGCTGTTCACGTTTGAAACACCGCAGGTCAGCCTTCCGAATACAAGGTGGTGGTGGTGATATAAAGAGCGGGTATGCTCCCGCATGGTCGGCTTGACACTTACACGCGCCTGCGCTATAATTACTATGATATTACAGAAAGGAGCTCACCATGGCTGCCGACCTCTTCTCCGAGATAGAATACCTAAAGGGCGTAGGCAAGGCGCGCGGCGAGAAGTACCGCAAGCTCGGCATAAACTCCCCCTACGACCTCATCTACCATATCCCGCGCGCCTACCTCGACTTCCGCGCATATGTCCCGATATGCCAGTCGAAGCTCGGCGACTACAACGTGCTGAAGCTCACCATATTGCAGAAAAACCGCCCTCAGCGCGTCCGCGGCGGACTCGTGATCTGCAATGCTGTCGCCACCGACGGCATCGACTCCATCGTCATCGTCGTCTACAACAACATCTACGGCTTTCAGGCTATGCAGGAAGGGCAGACCTACTATATGTACGGCAAGGTCAACGGCAGCCTCATGCGCCGCGAGATCTCCGCTCCCGTATTCATCAAGGCAGAGGAGAGCGTGCTGATACAGCCGATATACCGCCTCACACAGGGGCTCTCCGTCAATATGGTGCGCACGAATATGCGGCAGGCGCTCGGCATTATGGAGAAGTTCCCGTTCGAGACGCTCCCGCAGGAGATACTCGACGGGTATAAGCTACCGCCACTGATGTGGTCGCTCGAAAATATCCACTTCCCCGAGAGCGACGCCGCCGCTGAGGAGGCGCGCCGCCGTCTTGCCTTTGACGAGCTGCTGAAACTCCAGCTCGGCATGACGATGATGAAGCTCCGCCGCAGGAAAACTACCGCATTCGCTATGGACAGCTCCGTCAGCATCGACGATTTCACGCGGAATCTGCCGTTTGAGCTCACGGAAGGGCAGCGCTCGGCGGTCACCGATATCATCCGCGACCTCTGCCGAAATACGCCGATGAACCGTCTTCTGCAAGGCGACGTCGGGAGCGGCAAGACTGCCGTTGCGGCTGCCGCGTGCTGCTTTGCCGCCAAAAACGGTATACAGTCGGCACTTATGGCTCCGACGGAGATACTCGCCTCGCAGCATTACAGCACGCTCTCGGCACTGCTCGAGCCGCTCGGACTGAACGTGTGTCTGCTGACGGGCGCGGCAACGGCTAAGAAGAAAAACGATATCCGCGCAAGGCTCGCGGCGGGCGAGATAGACGTCATAGTGGGCACTCACGCAATAATCCAGAAGGACGTGGAGTACAAGACGCTCGGGCTCGTAATCACCGACGAGCAGCACCGCTTCGGAGTGGCTCAGCGCGCCGCGCTCGCGGAAAAGGGCGATTCCCCGCACAGACTGGTCATGTCCGCGACCCCTATCCCCCGCACTCTTGCACTGATGATATACGGTGACCTCGATATCTCGGTGATATCACAGCTCCCCAAGGGCAGGCAGCCCGTCAAGACCTATGCTGTCACGGGAAAGAAGCGGGCGGACGCTTTCGGCTTCGTGCGCAAGCTCATCGACGACGGACGGCAGGCGTATGTGGTCTGCCCGATGATAGAAGACAGCGACAGCGACCTCTTCGCAGTCAAGACCTACGCCGAGGACGCCGCAAACGGCAATCTGAAGGGCTATTCTACTGCTCTGCTGCACGGGCGTATGCGTGCGGCTGAAAAGGAAAAGGTCATGAAAAAGTTCCGTGACGGCGAGATCCAGGCCCTCATCTGCACTACGGTCGTGGAGGTAGGCGTGGACGTCCCGAATGCGGCTGTCATGGTCATCGAGAACGCCGAGCGCTTCGGTCTTTCGCAGCTTCATCAGCTCCGCGGACGAGTCGGCAGAGGCGAGTTTCTCAGCTACTGCATACTAATCACCGACAACACCAACGAGGACTGCCTCAAACGCATGAAGATAATGACCCACACCACCGACGGCTTCAAGATAGCCGAGGAGGACCTGAAAATGCGCGGTCCGGGAGACTTCTTCGGAAGCGCTCAGCACGGTCTGCCGCCGCTGAAAATTGCGGATGTGGCGTGCAGTATGGAGCTCTCGGGAAAGGCGCAGGAATGCGCTCAGCGTATCCTCGCGAACGACCCTACCCTCAGCAAGCCTCAGCACCGCGCTCTGAAACTCGATACTATGCGGCTCTTCGACAAGGATATTATCGGGTGAACAAGGGCAGAATTCAGAAGTCGTGGGGCAACGTTCCCTGCAATACAAGCACAAAGGGCGCACATATATGTGCGCCCTTTCGTTTTCGTTCACATTATTATGTCCTCGAATCTGCCGCGTATCGCCTTGACGAGCGCGGTCGGGGAGAGCTGTATCTGCGTGCCTATGCGTCCGCCGCTGATATAGAAGAGCTCCATAGCCTCGGCGGTGGAGTGCACCACGGTCATGAACTGCTTCTTCATGCCGATAGGAGTACAGCCTCCGCGTACATAGCCCGTCACCGCTGTAATATCCTTGACGTGCAGGAGCTCCACAGACTTCTCGCCCACGCTCTTAGCCGCCTTTTTGAGGTCGAGCTCCTCCGCTACGGGCAGCAGGAAGCAGTAGTAGCTCCCCGACTTGCCGTGCGCGACAAGAGTCTTGAAGGTCTCCTCCGCAGGCTGACCGAGAGCCTCCGCCGTATGTACGCCGTCGATAAATTCCTCGCACTCGTAGGTCTGCACGGTATACTCTATCTTGCTCTTTTCGAGGAAGCGCATCGCGTTAGTTTTCAGTTCCTTGGGCATTCTTCCTATTCTCCATTATCTTGTTGTACTCCTCCTCGCCGAGATATTCCTTGTACACGTCGGGCATGAGGGTTATCTCCTCGTCGAGGATTATCGGATAGGGGTGATTTCCAAGCATATCAGTCTTGTAGCTGTTGTCCAGTATGAAGTCCTTGACCTCCTGCTGAGTGAGCGGAGGAGTTGCTTCGTCGCCGAATTTGATGTCCTCGAAAACGCTTTCCCTCAGCAAAGTATCGTGTATATCGTAGAGCCTCTGAACAAGGCACAGACCTGTTTCGGCGTCGAGCTCCCAGTAATACTTTCTGCCGATAGTTTCGTTGTCCATATTGTGTTCATCGGTCAGGCAGATTATCTTTTTACCGCCGCTTTCCTTCACATCGGCTATCTTGCAGTCGTCGAAGACTGTTATGTTGCGCTTGCAGGCGCTCTGCTGAAATACGTCGTACATAAGCTGAACGGGCACTACGTCGTAGCAGTAGGCGGCGAAGTGGTCGTATGCGGCGCAGGTCTTCCTTGGCTCGTCCAGCGGCGACCACGTCTTTGTCTCGCGGTCGTATGCCGCATACCTGCCCTCGCCCTCGATGAAGTAAATGCTCTTCTCGAAGTCGAAGTCCTCACTGACGACCTGTCCGTCCTCGTTGACGCTCTTGCCGAAGTACCAGCCTGCCTGCAGGTCGTCGTCAATGGAGAATTCGTACCTTGTCGTGAGGTAGGCGTCCGTATCGCCGTACCTCTCTGTCAGCACGCACACACCGGACCTTCTCCGCGAATCGGGGCAGAGCTCATTCACGTCGAGCGCGAGCACGTCGTCTATCTTGATGTCGAACTTCTTGGGCTTGGTAGTCGTGGTGACAGTAGTTGTGACCTTGACGGTCGTCACGGGCGCTGTTGTTGTCAGAACAGGCTCAGTAGTCATTGGCGCGTGTGTGACGGGCGGGTCGGGCTTGATTATGCTCTCCTGCTCCTGCGATTCTGCTCCGCACGCGCACAGTACCGCCGCGGCTGCGGAGAGGGCTATTGCTGCAAATCCTGCTGTGATGCTGATGTGTCTCTTAGTCATGATTACCTCCTTTGTGGAACATCGGTTTCTGCGTATAACACTTCGGGCGGATAGTATCCGCCCGTGCCTTGCGAAATTGATTTGATTCAACGGATCGTAGGGGCGCACAGTGTGCGCCCGTCGGTTTTATCAGTACATTGGCGGAACGCCGAGGGCGGCGTTCCCTACATTCTGAATTCTTAGTTCTGAGCTTTATCCGCGGCGCGCTTTGAATAAACGCACCCGCAGTAGTTCTGTCTGTAGAGCCCGTACTGCCGGGAGAGCTCTATCGAGTGCTTGTAGCCGTCGTGCTTCTTGAAGTCGGAGTACAGATACTCCACACCGCATTCCTCCGCTATCGCTCCGCCGCACTCGTTGATGAACGCGCAGTCCTTATGCGGGCTTATCGTCAGCGTGGTCGTGAAATAGCCGCAGCCGAGCTCCCTCGCCTTTTCGCCTGTTCTGCGCAGTCTGTAGGCTATGCACCTCTGACAGCGCTCACCGCGCTCGGGCAGGTCTTCGAGCCCTTTTGCAAGCTCGTAAAACGGCACGGGGTCATAGTCCTCGTCTATCATATCCACCTCGAGCCCGAGCTCCGCTATCAGCCGTTTCAGCTCGTTCTTGCGGTAGTTGTACTCCTCCTCGGGGGCGATGTTCGGGTTGCAGAAGTAGACCGTTATCTCAAAGTGTCCGTACAGGTACAGCAGCGTATGGCTGCTGCACGGAGCACAGCACGCATGGAGCATCAGCCGCGGTTTTTCGCCGCTCTTCTCCAGCTCGGCGAGCTTGTCGTCGAGCATTTTTCCGTAATTCGGCTTCTGCATTACTTGTCCTCGAGATTTTTCAGAGCATTGAGCTCCTCCTTGCTGAGCTTGACCTCAACGTCCTTGAGGAGCTTGACCTCGCTCCTGTCGAGAGTTACGGGCACCTCCGACTTCTCGGTCTTTATCCTCAGCTTGCCCGTGATGAGGTTTGCGTCCTCGACTCTGCCCTTGTCACCGTCGGGAGTGACTACGATAGCGCCTACCTTCGGCGTTATCTTCAGCAGCGAGTCGTACGCCGCCTGCTCGTTTTTCAGGCAGCACATCAGTCTGCCGCAGGTGCCCGATATCTTGGTCGGGTTCAGCGAGAGCCCCTGCTCCTTTGCCATTTTTATGGACACGGGGTTAAAGTCGCCCATATGCGCCTTGCAGCAGAACTCCCTGCCGCAGATACCCAGTCCGCCGAGTATCTTCGCCTCGTCGCGGACGCCTATCTGGCGCAGCTCTATACGTGTGCGGAACACTGCCGCGAGGTCTTTTACCAGTTCGCGGAAGTCCACGCGGTTCTCGGCTGTGAAGTAGAACAGCATCTTGTTGTTGTCGAAGGTACACTCGACGTCCACAAGGCTCATTTTCAGCTTGCGGAGAGCTATCTTCTCCTCGCATATGCGGAAGGCTTCCTTCTCACGCTGCTTATTCTTCTCGACCGTTTTGAGGTCGTTGGCGTCTGCGAGTCTGATTATCGGCTTCAGCGGCGAATTTATCGCGTTGTCATCTATCTGCCTGTTGGCGATGACGACCTCGCCGCACTCCACGCCCCTTACGGTCTCGACTATCGCGCGGTCGCCGACATTTGCCTTGATATTGCCGGGCGAGAAGTAATATATCTTCCCGACGCTCTTGAAGCGGATACCCACTATTTCTTTCATAAAAAGCTCCTTGCCCGTCCGTTTCAGCGGACTATTTCTATCATATCCGCGCTCAGGGCTGCAAGCACGAGCGGCGGATTTACATTTGCCTCCATAGCTCCCCACGCCTTTTCGATACTGTTGTGGATACACGCTGCCTGATACGCCGTTACCATTTTCGCGAGCCTTTCGGCTCCCTCTCGGTAGCAGCCTGTAAGAGCCGCGTCGGAGCTGCGGTTGAGTACGGCGCAGTCGCGCATGAGCTTGTCCGTCATGGAAAACACCTCGCGGATATCGTTCCTGCTGCTGCCCAGTGAAAACAGCGCCAGATTCAGTCCGTACTCGTCCTTACCTATTATACTATCGGCGAGCCTTTTTGTCAAATCCACGCGTTTGCGGAGCTCGGGGTCTACGATATAGTCGGTACACATACCGATATTGCCGTGGAAGCACTTCACCGCCGACTTTACCTCTCCTTCGTCAAAGCCGCTCTCAAGAAGCGACTGCTCCGCCTCCTCTTCGGTGCAGGGAGAGACTCCGAAGCACACACAGCGTGAGATTATGGTCGGCAGGAACTCGTATTTCGACTCTGACGTGAAGATGAAGTAGGCGTAGTCGGGCGGCTCCTCGATGAGCTTGAGGAGCATATTCTGCGTTATAGTGCTCATCTTGCGGCAGTCGCGGAAGATGTAGACCTTTCGCCCTGTTGCGTTGTTGGGTTTGACTATGGAGTCGCTGATGACGGAGCGCGCTATCTTGACCGTATAGCCCTCGAGCTTGCCCTCCGTCGGAACATATATCACGTCGGGGTGCGACATCGTGCTCACATTCCTGCACGCCGCACACCTGCCGCAGGGCTCGCCGCCGACGGGCTCCTCGCACATCAGCTGAGCCGCGTAGTGGTCAGCCATGAGCTTTCTGCCGCTGCCCTTTTCTCCGTAGAATATCAGCGAGTGGGCCGTCCTGCCGCTGTCGCGCATACCCGCCAGTGTGGCGAGCAGCTGTGTATTTCCGTATATCTTTTTCATCTCGTTCACCCCTGCTTTCGTTTGCGCGGTTCGGGAAGCCCGCTGTACATCGCCTCGACGAGCGCGCAGAGGAAGTCTCTGTCGTCGACGTCCTCCACGAGGAGCATCGGCTTCCCTCCCTCATAAGGCAGCTCAAGCGGGGCGTTCGGCATAAGCCGCTCCGCCGCCGCTGTCTGCTTGACGAGCAGCCTGTCGTCGTAAATACCGCCGAAGATACGTCCGCGGCAGTACAGTATATATTCGCCCATCATCGCCCTGTACGATATGCCGTCGAGGGCGGCGAGCTGTTCCATAACATATTCAAGATAGCTCTTGCTTGAAGCCATAGCGTTCACCTGTCCAGTATATCATATTTCAGCCGAAATGGCAAGCTCCGATACAGTATCATAGGGTACACCGCGAGCAACCACGTTCACCGTCGCGATACCGTACCTCTTGAAAATCTCTATGCAGGCGCGGTCGATGACCTCGCCGCTCGCCGCTATCGGCACAGCACAATCGGCGCTCACCACCATCAGTAGTTTTGAGGAGG
>JAGCHA010000094.1 GCA_017649325.1 Ruminococcus sp. | reverse complement strand
CTTACCGCCGCCGCAGGAGGTATCGCAGCGGCTCTGCTCGCGGGATTTGCTGCCTCCCTCATTTTCAGGCAGAGGGATAAGGTGTGATTAAGCTGCCGACGGCAACATTCCGCCATCTGCCGCATATAATGTACCGTATTACTACGGCGTGCCGTATGCCGTGAAGCGGTGGAGTACCATTATGTGCGGAATTGCAGGAATCATCAGCTTTAAGGACGATATGCGCGCCGAGCTCGACGCTTGCAGAAATATGCAGAATGCCCTGCTTCGCCGCGGTCCCGACCAGCGCGGAGTCTACCTTTCGCAGGAGGCGGCGCTTGTCCACACGCGGCTCGCCGTCATCGACATATCGGGCGGTCGCCAGCCGATGACTGTCCTCGCTGACGGGCGCGAGTACACGATAGTTTACAACGGCGAGCTCTACAACACCGACGAGCTCCGCCGCGAGCTTGACTGCGGCTTCACGACCCGCTCCGATACCGAAGTCGTTCTGCGTAGTTATATCGCGTGGGGAGAGCACTGCGTCGACCGATTCAACGGTATTTTTGCCTTTGCAGTCTACGAACCTGCCGAGCATCGCGTTTTCCTTGCGCGTGACAGGATTGGTGTGAAGCCGCTATTCTATTATGAAACTGCCGACAAGCTCATTTTCGCCTCAGAGCTGTCCGCGCTCCTCGAGAACCCTGATATCCCGCATGAGATAGACGAATACGGGGCGGCAGAGCTCCTGCTCATGGCGCCGGGACGAACACAGGGCTGCGGAGTCATCCGTGGCGTGAAGGAGCTCAAAAGCGGTGAATGCGGCTATTATTCGGCGGATGGGCTCAGGCTCCGCACCTACTGGAGGCTCCGTGCCTATGAGCTCAATGAGACCTTTGAGCAGACCGCCGAGCACACCCGCGAGCTCGTGCTCGACGCGATAAGGCGGCAGCTTGTGTCCGATGTGCCTGTCTGCACCTTCCTTTCGGGAGGTCTGGATTCGAGCCTTATCTCGTCGGTCGCGGCGGCGGAGCTGAAGAAGCAGGGCAAGCGCCTCGACACGTTCTCGGTGGACTACCGCGACAACGACAAATACTTCCAAAAGAGCCATTTTCAGCCGAACAGCGACAATGAATTCATCAACATAATGGCGGAATACCTCGGCTCGGAGCACCATTGGGTGGTGGTCGACACGCCTGAGCTCGTCGGGGCACTCGAAGCCGCAGTCGACGCTCGCGGTCTGCCTGCTATGGCAGATGTGGACGCGTCTATGCTCCTGCTTTGCCGTGAGATAAAAAAGGCGGGTACTGTAGCGCTTTCAGGCGAGTGTGCCGACGAGCTCTTCGGCGGCTATCCGTGGTATCGTGACAAGGATATCCGCGAGACGGACGGCTTCCCGTGGGCGCAGAGCACTGCCTACCGCGGCCGTTTTATGTGCGAGAGGTATGCGCGGCTGATAAATGCCGACGAGTACGTTTATTCTGCCTACCGACGCACTGCCGACGGCGCAGAGGGGCTCGGTACGGACAGTCCGCTCGAGAGGCGTATGCGCGAGATGACTGAGCTCAACTTCCGCTGGTTCATGCAGAATCTCCTCGACCGCAAGGACAGGATGTCGATGTACAGCGGTTTGGAGGTGCGCGTGCCATTCTGCGACTACCGTATCGCGGAGTATATGTACAACGTGAAGTGGAAGTACAAGGACTATATGGGGCGCGAGAAGGGGCTGCTCCGTGAGGCTATGAGCGAGTGGCTGCCCGAGAAGGTGCTGTGGCGGAAAAAGAGTCCCTATCCGAAGACACACAACCCCGCCTTCCTTGCGGCTGTGACGGAGTGTCTGAAAGCGATACTTGCCGAGGATACGCCGCTTACGGAGCTCGTTCGCCGTGAGGAACTCGAGCGGCTGCTGCGTCATGAGGAGCAGGTCCGGTGGTACGGGCAGCTTATGAATCTGCCGCAGACTATAGCTTTTTTTGTGCAGCTTGACTACTGGCTGAAACGCTACGGGATAAGGCTCGTCTGAGCAGGTCGGAGCCGCCGGGGACTTCGGCGGCTCGCCTTATATTATAATAGTATTGATACATAATGGAATTATATTTACTATTTAACGCAGCAAGCGCGTCCTTTTATGTACTTTATCAGTGCAAAATGACGAATTACAAGTTAATCATTTTGTTGTAGTTTACAATTATATAAAAAAATCTGAAAATCCGAGATTTTATGTTGCAATTTAAGTTGTGTTGTGATATAATATTTGTGTAAGTTAAACAACGTGCAGCATGGGTACAACAATGCTGCGTTTTGTTCTGCCTTGAGATTGTTTTTTGTAGAATAATCGAACTATGCCCTGACGAATATTACGAACGGTATAATTGTTGGTGAATATTAATAAAAACCGATTGATTATTTATGGCAAAAAAGCGATTGAAAAATAACTGTTTAAATGGTATAATTGTTATTATTAGGGCAGTATGGATTGTTCCGGCTTAATCAAAAACTATGGAGGTGGTTGTATGAAGAGTTATTCCTACATTGCTCAGGACGCAAGAGGCAAGCAGGTCAAGGGCAAGGCTAATGCCGAGAATGAACAGGAATTCCTCGAAAAGATGAAAGAACGAGGAGTGTTCATCAAGGATTACAAGGAAGACGATTCAAGTAACACAAGATCAATCTACAAGTTCAGCACCAAGGAGCTCGCGTTTTGCTGCCGACAGCTCAGCGCCATGCTCACGTCAGGTCTGACCCTTGTTAAAGCGATCGACATTCTGGTCAAGGAACAGGAAAACGAAAAGGCGAGAGCTATCTGGCAGGACATCTACGAGAACGTACAGAAGGGTGAATCCTTCTCGTCAACACTTGAGATGCACGCAGGCTCATTCCCCGAGTTCCTTATCTCAATGGCGAACGCGGGCGAAACGAGCGGTTCGCTCGATGTCATCATGACAAGAATGTCCGAGCATTACGCCAAGGAGAACAAGCTCAAGAACACTATCAAGGGCGCTATGGTATATCCTATCATACTTGCCGTTCTCTGCGTAGTTATCGTAATGTTCCTCTTCATATTCATCATGCCTACATTCATCGGAATGTACGACGATCCCGACAAGATGCCCGCTCTGACCAAGATAATGGCGGCTATCTCGGACTTCCTGAGATACAAGTGGTATATAGTTGTTATCCTTGTGCTCGGTGCGTTCTTCGGCTTCAGATACGCTTATAAGACGGACGGATTCCGCTATAAGATGGACAGACTTATCCTCAAGGGACCTATGTGGGGACCTCTTGTTACAAAGATCTATACGGGCCGTTTCGCAAGAACACTTTCTTCACTCTATTCCAGTGGTATTCCTATGGTCGAGTGCTTACAGAAGTCATCGGCTATCCTCGGCAACAGATACATTGATGAAAAGTTCATCGACGTTGTCGACGAGGTAAAGCAGGGCGAAACACTTTCAGCCTCTATCACCAGAACAGAGATCTTCGAGCCTATGTTCTGCTCGGTAATCTACGTTGGTGAGGAGTCGGGTGCCCTCGACTCTATCCTTGAAAAGACTTCCGACTACTACGAGGAAGAATCTGACTCTGCTGTACAGCGCCTTGTAAGTCTTGTTGAGCCTGTGCTCCTCATCTTCATGGGCGTTATCATAGGTATGGTCGTTATCGGTATCTACCCCGCGCTCTACGGCTCGATGGAAGGTCTCGAAAACGAATAATAACGGAAAGGTGGAAAAAGAAAAATGCTTTCATTTGATATAACTGACAGAAACGTCCGTGTTGTTAAGGGCGTTGAGAGCAACGGAAAGATCAAGATCAGCTCCGCTGCTACACTTAACCTCGAAGAGGGACTTATCGTTAACGGTCACGTAAGAGACGTGCCCAATGTTGCTACACTCATCAACGGCGTGCTCAAGAGAAACAAGATGCCTGATAAAGAGGCTATCGTTTCTATCTCCTCGAACCTCACGATATTCAAGGAAATGACTGTTGCCCGCGTTAAGGGTCAGGATCTCCAGAAAACCGTTAAGGCGCAGGTTCAGGCTGAGCTCAACCTTGATGATTCCTACAGTGTTACATATGTAGTAGTTGGTGAGGCTTCCGAGAGAGGCGATACAGGTGAGCCGATGCTCCGTATCCTCGCTACAGCCTGCCCCTATGAGATCGTTAACAGCTACAGAGAAGTGTTCAAGCTCCTCGGCATCTCACTCCGTTCGGTAATGGTCGGATGTAACTGTATCACTAAGGTACTTCTTGCTGATACAAGAATCAAGTCGAAGATGCCGCTCCTCGCTGTTCAGATCGACAACAACTTCATCTCCCTCAACCTTTATGAGGCAGGTCAGCTTTCGTTCTCACGTTTCGCTACGATCGATGCCGATGACTACGGCGGATCCGCTGACTACGTTTTCGAGGCTGTAAACGAGAATATCTTCCGTATGTTACAGTTCCACAGGAGCCGTAATACGGGTGAGACTATCGAGAACGTAGTTTTCTACGGCGATACCCACGATTATGTAAGACTCACTGATGAGCTCGAAAAACTCGACCTCAATACGAGCCTTATCAATGTTCCTCCGCAGATACATGGTCATGAGAACCTTGAGTTCTCTCTCTACGCTAACGCTATCGGCGCTATGTTCAAGCGTAACAAGGAAACTGAGAAGATCAACCTCCTTGATACCGAGCTTGGTGCAGTTATCAAGAGAGCAAGCGGCGGCGGTAACAGCGAGAATGCAGGTCTTCTCCCGATGCTCGCTCTTATCCTCGGTGCAGGCATTATCGTTGGCGGTGTATGGGGTGTTATGTCGCTTATCGACTTGGGTTACACAAGCAAGACCCAGAAGATTTATGATTACATCAACGACCCTGCTACTCAGAAGAAGCTTACTCACCGTGAGAAGCTCCTTGGCATCAAGGAAAATGTAAATACTTACAATACTAAAATAGTTAATGCACACGATGCGTTCTACTCGCAGCCTATTATTGATGGCGAAAAGTATGAGACTATTCAGAATGTCCTTGATAAGACAGCAGAGGATCTTGACCTTGAGTACGCTGTCATTTCTACTCCTTCGTATGGAAGCGGCGTGTTCAGCTTTAGCGTTTCCGCAGCAGGAAGCGAGGAAATGGTTCAGAAGCTCCCTTCGCTCTACATCGATAATCTCCTTGATGATGGTTTCAGTGATAATAAAGGAATATTTGAAACAGCTTCATATTCGGGTTATACTGTTGCTATTGATAAGGACAGTGACGACCCTAATGATAAGGGTATCGAGACAGTATCATTCAGCGTTTCGACTGCTATAAACGGCAGAGAGAGCGCTTACAAGCCTGAGTCATCTGATTCACAG
>JAGCHA010000093.1 GCA_017649325.1 Ruminococcus sp. | reverse complement strand
TCTACCTACCTCGGATTGCCTATGGGCGTGTATGTTACTGCTGTTTCCGATGGCAGCGCAGCAGAAGAAGCCGGTATCAAGCACGGTGACGTCATTATCGGTATCGAAGATGAGGCTGTTACCTCCATGGACGAGCTCAACAAAATCAAGAATAAGTACAAGGCCGGCGATACTATCAAGCTCAAGATAAGCCGCGACGGCTCGGATATTGATGTCCGCCTTACCTTACAGGACGCTAATGCCGATAAGGCAGGCAAAAAGAGCAGCACCGAAGCTGCTGATTGATACGCATACCTCTATTCTCCTAACTGTATGAAAAGACCGCTTGAATGGGAAGCCCCTTCAAGCGGTCTTTTCGTTGTATCTACTGTGTTTAATCGGCAAGCGGAACGCCGTCTGCGTCTGTGTTTATGCTTCCGCAGAGTATCATTATGCCCTCGATAAGTCCCCATATAGCACTTACCTCGCTGAGCATGAAGCAGCTCAGTACAGTCATGAGAAGCTGTGCCATCGCCTTGCCCGTGTAGCCAAGGTAGAAGTTATGTACGCCAAACGCGCCAAGGAAGATTCCAAGCAGTCCTGCTGCAACCTTTGATTTTGCTCCGGGAGGTGCTACTGTCTTTGTTACTGTGGAAAATCCGCAGGACATACAAACTGCTGCTCCCGGCTGTACCTGACTGCCGCAATTCTGGCAGAAGTTCATTCCCTGTCCGACAGGTGTTCCGCAGTGCGTACATATAGCAGCACCCTGTTCAACAGCGCTTCCGCAATGTTTACAATACATATTTTCTTATCCCTCCGTCTGTTTTTAATCCGCCAGCGGTACTCCGTTAGCGTCTGTATTTATGCTGCCTGTGAGTATCATGATGCCCTCTACAAGTCCCCATATAGGTGTGATGAATGCAAGAGGGATCAAAAAACCGCAGCTTACTGCTGAAAGTATTATTGCTCCGATAGCGATGGAAAGCTGCGCTACAGCCTTGCCTGTATATCCGAGATAGAAGTTATGTACTCCATATCCACCAAGGAAGATGCCGAGAAGTCCTGCTGCCATTTTTGACTTAGCACCGGGGATGGAAGGCGCTTTTACGGATCCATTCGCAGCAAAGCCGCAGGACATACATACTGCCGCGCCCTGCTGGAGCTGGCTTCCGCAATTGCCGCAAAAGTTAGTGCCCTGTCCTACGGGGACACCGCAGTTTGTGCATATAGCTGCGCCTTGTTCAACGGCGCTTCCGCAGTTTTTACAATACATAGTCATTTCCTCCTTCATGTCCGCTGCTCCGCTTCAGAGCGGAGCTGTCGGAACTTCTCTGATTATACCATATATGCAGAAAAATGTCAATATTTGACGTTTTATCAGTAATTCTCCTCGCGGAGCTCAAAATATGCCTGCGGATGTGCGCATACAGGACAGACATCGGGCGCCTTTGTGCCTACTACGATGTGTCCGCAGTTGCGGCACTCCCATACCTTGACCTCGCTCTTCTCGAATACCTGCTGCATTTCGATGTTCTTGAGCAGTGCGCGGTAACGCTCCTCATGCTGCTTCTCTATCTCGCCTACCTGACGGAATTTGGCGGCAAGCTCGGGGAAGCCCTCCTCATCAGCAGTCTTGGCAAAGTCCTCGTACATATCCGTCCATTCGTAGTTCTCGCCGTCAGCGGCTGCTGCAAGATTTTCGGCTGTTGTGCCGATGCCCTCGAGCTCCTTGAACCAGAGTTTTGCGTGCTCCTTTTCATTGTCTGCGGTCTTTGTAAAGATAGCAGATATCTGCTCAAAGCCTTCTTTTTTTGCCTTGGACGCAAAGAAAGTATACTTGTTCCTTGCCTCGGATTCGCCTGAAAATGCGGCAAGAAGATTCTTTTCTGTCTGTGTGCCTGCGTAGCGGTTTGCCATATTATTTCACTCCGTTTCATTTATTCGGTAAATACCGTCAATTATATTATATATCTTTAAATGCAGAAAAGTCAATACATTTAATACCAATTTCAGCGGAATCTCTGCTCAAAATCAGGTGCGGGCGCTGTGATACGTATGCTGTTCAGATATGCGAGCGGCGAAGTTTCGGGCAGGGAGAATTCAAGCGCATAGGCACAAAGCTGCTGACGGAAAACTCCATAGCGCTTATTTGCACGTATATCACCGTATTTGCCGTCTCCTAAAAGCGGAGCTCCCAGATGTGCAAGATGTGCGCGTATCTGGTGTGTTCGCCCCGTGTACAGCGTGACCTCGAGAAGATACAGTCCGTTTTTTTCAGCGACTGTACGCCAGCCTGTGCGTATCTCGCGGAAGCCTTCGGCTGGGACATCGCTTATGCGGACGATGTTCCTGTCCTCATCTTTGCGGTGATAGGCAGTCGCTATGGACTCTCTCTCGGGCGGCGCAGAAACCGTAACGCAGCGGTATATCTTATGAAGCGCCCCGCTCTGTATCGCGGAGTTTATCTCACGCAATGCCACGGCGTTTTTGGCGGCAGTAACAAGTCCTGACGTGTTGCGGTCAAGGCGGCTGCACAGTGCGGGGGCAAATGTCCTCTCTGCCTCGGGGATGAATTCCCCCTTCTTCCACAGGTGCTTCTTAACGCGGTCTATCAGCGTGTCTGCGGTGGAGGCGCCGTTGGAGTGTGAGTCGACTCCTACGGGCTTGTATACGACAAAGATGTTGTCGTCCTCGTAAACTATAAGCAGCTCATCGGAGGACAGCTTGAAAGTCATATCCTGCGACTTCACAGCTGAGACCTCTTCCTTAACATATACCCGTACGATGTCGCCCTCACTCAGTATCGCCGATATCTCACAGCGCTTACCGTTGAGCTTTATGTCCTTTTTTCGGAACAGGCGGTACATCATGCTCTTCGGGAGCTCGGGCATCGCCTTGGTCAGGAATTTGTCTATCCTCTGTCCGCTGTCATTAGCGTTTATCGTGAATTCTTTCATTTACTTCACCTTTACTTATTCATGCGAAAAATGTTGTTGATGTGAGTCTAATATTATATGATAGTCGGCAAATCATTTGCAGATGGTATAATATACAAAAAATTACCGCTTGTTTAGGTTTATTTTTACAATATTTTGTAAATACATCGTAAAATTGCCGTCAAAGGGTTGAAAATGTCTCGATAAAATGATATAATGAATTCACCGGTCAAAGAATTAGCTAAGTTTTAGTCGCTTGACCGTGAATCTTTTAAGGCAAAGGAGGCTGACATGTCATGGGATTTGCAAAAAAAATACTGTCTGTAGTTCTTTCATGTGCGGTAGCCATGAGTTCAGCCGCTGTTGCTCTGCCTATATCGAGCACGGCTGCCATAACCGAAGATGCCTCTGTTATATATGATAACACATCAGGCTCCGAAAGTAAAGAGTCTTCTTTTACGGAAGTCCCCTTCAACGTTTTCGATATATATAATGCTTACCACGGTATCACAACAACAACAACAACTACTACAACTCCTACAACCACCACTACCACAACAACTACGACTACGACTGCCGCTCCCGCTACGACAACTACTACTGTGGCTACCACAGCGGATACATTTATTCCTACTACCACCTCTATGGTACCGCCTCCGAAGTATACCGTTACCGCAACAGAGACTACTACTACCGCTCCTTTGAATACTACATCAACAGCGGCTCCTGTTACAACTACTAAGGCAGTGCTGACAACTTCTGCGGCTACTGCTGCAACTACATCGGAGGCTATCGTTTCGACGGCTGCTACGACAACATCGGCGGCTTCCGCAACGTCTTCTAATGCCGTTATGCTCTCTGCACCCGCTCCTTCGACCGGCGTCGTAACGACTGCTCAGACTACTGCTCAGTCTACCGAAACGACTGAGGAGACGACCACTGTTTCCACTCGCTATGGTTACCTTGGAGATGACTACACCATTGGTGTGGATGTCTCCGAGCATCAGGGATATATCGACTGGGATAAGGTCGCTGACAGCGATGAGATCGACTTCGCTATAATCCGTGCGGGTTACGGTAAGATGTCCTATCAGAAGGATGTCCGCTTCGACGAAAACATGAAGGCAATCCGTGACACCGACCTCGATTACGGTATCTACTGGTTCAGCTATGCGCAGTCTGTTGAAGACGCTATCGCCGAGGCTGAGACCTGCTATGAAATCATTAAAGACTACGACGGTTATACCTACCCGATCTATTTCGATATTGAGCTTGCTTCTCAGCGCGACTGGCTTACTACCGCTCAGGTCTCTGCTATGGCTGAAGCCTTCTGCTCTTATTTGCAGGAGAGAGGCTACTATGCAGGTATATACAGCTATTCGAGCTTCCTACAGACTAAGTTCTACAAGAGCACCCTCGAAAAGTACGACGTATGGGTCGCTGAAACAGGCGATAAGATAACATGGTATACGGGTGACTACACTATGTGGCAGTACTCGTGGACCGGAAGTGTTACAGGTATCAACACTGTCGTTGATATGAACTACTGCTACCTCAACTACCCTCTCATTATCTCCCCCGAGACCTATGCAGAAAGAACTGCTACGACGCGCACGACTCGTGCTGTTACTACAACAACTACGGTAACTGTTGCTCCCGTAAGCACTGAAAGTACAGCGGCGGCTCCAGTTTCCACGACGACGGCTGCTACTGCTGCCCCCGTAACAACCACTACAACTGTTCCCGATTTCGACCCTTACACTTATGAAGCTGTCGGTATCAGCGTATCCGAGGATAACGGCTATATCGACTGGAATAAGGTCAAAGAGGCAGGCTACAGCTTCGGTGTTATCCGTGCAGGCAGCGGCGGTGATGCTCCAAATCCCGACCAGCTCTTCTATGTGAATATGGAAAACGCCAAGGCTGCGGGAGTTTACTGCGGTGTTTACTGGCAGGCTAAGTCAACTACCGAAGATGGCATCGCTAAGGAAGCGGAAGCGTTCTACAGGATGATTGAGGATTATGCCTACGAGTATCCAATTTACCTCGACCTCTCTGACCCTGCTGTTGCTGAGGCGGGGCTCTCAAAAGAGCAATACTCAAGCCTTATCACTGCATTCTGTTCTTACTTTGAGAATATGAGATATTACATAGGCATTCGTGCCGACGAGAGATTCCTCTGCGATTCTCTCGACAGCTCTCTATTCCTGGCTTATGACGTTTATCTCGTGAACTCGGGCGATAAACCTGCATTTGACTCCAAGTACGGTATCTGGCAGTTCGGCAGCGATTCCGTCAGTGGCGTTCTCGGTTCGACCGATGTAGCTTACTGTTACAGAGTCTATCCCTCGGTAATGAGCTTCTACGGTCTCAACGGTTTCTGTTGATAATTCATATGCACGCTCTGAAGGCGGCCCCTTCGGAGTGTGCATATTTTTGCATGGAGATACTATTATGATAGAATTTATCATCGGTGCTTCGGGCACAGGAAAAACTACCGAAATGTTCGGGCGGATACGCTCTGCTGCTATTGAAGGCAAAGAGCAGCTCATTCTCGTCCCCGAGCAGTACTCTCACGAATTTGATAAGAATTTGTACAGCTTCCTCGGAGCTAAAATGTTCAATCAGCTCCTTTCGCTGACTTTCAGCAGCCTTGCACGTCAGCTCTTTCAGCTCTACGGTGAAACCGACCGCAAGGGTGAGTATGCTGACGATATGGCGCGAATGATCCTCGTTTATCAGGCTATTGAGGCTGCCTCGAAAAAACCTGAAATGCTCCGCTATTTCCGCCGTGCTGCTTCTCAGGCGGGCTTTGCTGAGGAAATGATGAAGTTTATAGCCGATATGCGCCGTGCAGGTATCACTCCCGATATGCTCACGGAGCACGCGGAGCTCCTCGACAGCCGACTGCGCGACAAGACAGCCGATACTGCGTCCGTATATTCGGAATATGCTCGGCTCATGGAGCAGTATGGCTTCAAGGACAGCTATGAAAATATCCGCTTCGCCGCTCAGACTGCCAATCTTCACGAATACTTCAAGGGCAGGACTGTCTATCTCGATGAATTTGAGAGCTTTACGGGGGACCAGCTCGAAATGCTCGGGGTGATATTCACGTCGGCTGAAAATGTGGTAGTGACTCTGCGTACGGATGATGTTGCGGCCGGCGAATTTACGTTGTTCGAGACAGTCAACTCCACTTTCCGCAGGCTCTCTTCGATGTGCCGCGAGCTGAACCTTAAATATAATGTCACAAAATGCGGGACAAGCTACAGATTTTCCTGTCCAGAGCTCCGCTACCTCAGCGAGAATGTCATGCGCAATCACGCGCCCAGACCGAGTGAAGCTCCCGAAGCGCGTAATATCCGCATTTTCGAGGCGCGTGATATGTACAGTGAGATCGAGTATATATGTGCTGAGATAAAGCGTCTCGTCGCTGCTGAGGATGGACTCAGATACCGAGATATCGCTGTGATATCCAACAATATCACTGACTACTCTGACTTGCTGCGCGCTGCCTTCAATCGCTACGAGATACCTTTTTTCCTCAGCATTGAACGTTCTGTCAGTCACACGGCTATCATGGTCTTTTTCATCTCACTGCTCGACCTGCTGACAGCTCGTAAAATCAGAAGCGAACAGGTCTTCCGCCTGCTGAAATGCGGGATACTTGACGTCGGGCTGACCGATGTCTCGCTTCTCGAAAACTACTGCTACCGCTGGTCGATAGACGGCGATATCTGGCTTTCAGAGTTCACTGCCGAGGACAAAGACCTCGAAAAGCTCGAGGCGCTGAGAGAACAGGTCATCGCTCCGATAATCAAGCTGAAAAAACAGCTCTCGAAAATACAGCCTGCCTCGGAGATATGCGCTCAGCTCTACGACTATCTCTGTGAATGTAAGGCTGAACGCAATCTCGCTGCGCTCATGGGCAGGCTCATCAGAAACGACCGCGACTATGAAGCTGCCGAACTGAAACGTCTCTGGAAGTGCCTCATGGATATCCTCGACAGTATCGTCGCTACCCTCGGGGATGAGGAGGTTCGTTTCAGCCGCCTCGCAGATATGATGCGTTCCCTCATCGCTCGTATCACCTACTCTGTTCCGCCGCAGACACTCGACGCCGTTATTGCCGCTTCCTCGCGGACGGCTCGTCTGAATTCTCCGAAGGTAATCTTTGCGGCCGGCTCGGCAGAGGGCGACTTCCCGAATCAGGTCACGCTCGGCGGTCTCTTCACCGACAGCGAAAGGCAGAAGCTCTCCGAAAAGGGCATTGACCTCGCGCGTCCGCTCTCCGACCTCATCGCCTCGGAACGCCTCATCGTCTACAAATCGCTGTCTACTGCTTCGGATAAGCTATATCTCACCTATCCCCTCTCTGACCTTGCGGGACAGGCTAAGTACCCGTCACAGGTGATTGACCAGATAAGAAAAATGTTCCCGAATGAGCTGCTGCTCACCGAGGGGGAGCTGACTCCCGAGCACTATGCGGTGACTTATCACGCCGCTTACTACCACTATATGCAGGACAGAGCCGAAAACTCACCGGTTATCGCCTCTCTCGGCAAGGTATTGCTCGCTGACCCTGTCTATCAGAGCCGTATCCTGTCCGTTCTCAACCGCTCCGGAAGCCGCACTGAGCATACCGTCAGCTCGGATATCGTGCGCAAACTCAAGAGCTTTGACCCTCTCCGCATTTCGCCGACTTCACTCGAAAACTTCAATAAATGCCGATTCATGCACTTTTGCAGCGACTTTCTGCGTCTGCAAATGCCTGAAAAAATGGAGCTCGATGTTCGTATCGCGGGCGAGCTCACTCATAGCTGCTTTTACTCGCTGCTCGGGAAACGTAAAAAATCCGAGTTCGTTCAGCTCGGCTATGAGCAGCTGACTGAGGAGATAAAATCTGAGGCTGAACGCTACAAGGCAGATAAGCTCGCGGGCGATTTCGCGAAAACTCCGCGTTTCGAACTCCTCTTCAACAAGCTTGAGGAGCGACTTACCGAGGTTTTCGTGCATACTCAGCAGTCGCTCATGGCAAGCGACTTCGAGCCCGTCAGATTTGAGTACGACCTCCGCGGAAAAAACGCTCTTACCATCCCGTTCGCTGACGGATATGTGCTGCGGTTCGGAGGCATCGCTGACCGAATCGACACCAGTAATATCGGCGGGAAGGACTACCTCCGCGTCATCGACTACAAGAGCTCAGAAAAAACAATCGACGATTTCTCACTCGCGGGCGGGCTCAATCTTCAAATGCTCCTTTATATGTTCGCTGCGACAGAAAAAGGCGGTGAATTCGAGGGATACGCTCCCGCAGGCGTTCTCTACACGCCTGTACAGATAGGTGAGCTTGACGCTGACGAATCGAAGGACAACTCTTTCAATCAGAGCGGCGTTGACTCGAAACTCCGTACACGTGGGCTGCTTATTGATGATGTTTCTGTTGCTAATGCTATGGAGCATGAGGTAGGCGGACGTTTCATTCCCGCAAAGCTTACCGCAAAAGGGGCTTTCGACTCGCGCTCGTCTGTAATCCCCGAGGGAAATATAAGCCGACTGCGCGATAATGTTTACAGCTCCCTAACGTCTGCCGCAGAGGCTATGCTCGGCGGTCATATCGAGGCTGTTCCGCTGAAAAGCGGCAAGAAAGTCCCGTGTACATACTGCGAATTCATTGATATCTGCGGTAATCACGACGGCTCCGTCAGCAGGCAGCCGTCAGAGGAGGCTCTTGCTGAAGCTGCGGATATCCTCGGAAAAACAAGGAAAGGAGGTAAGCAGTAATGGCTTGGACTAAACAACAGCAGAACGCCATTGACGCCCGTGATTCGTCGATAATCGTTTCTGCTGCCGCGGGAAGCGGCAAGACTGCCGTCCTGACGGAAAGGCTCGTTCAACTCCTTTCAGACCCGATGTCAGGGGTGCGCGCGGACAGGATAATAGTTGTAACTTTCACCAACGACGCTGCCGCCGAGCTTAAAAAGCGGCTCGACTCCAAGCTCCGTGCGCTGATAAACGAGCGTCCGTCCGACAAGTATCTGCTCAAACAGCAGACACTCCTGCAAAGCGCTAAGATTTCGACGATAAACTCGTTCTGCTTCGACCTCCTGCGCGAAAATATAACCGAACAAGGCATTACCTCCGGATTTACCGTCCTCGAAGAGACCGACAATGAGGTCATTCGCTCGCAGGCTATGGAGGAGCTGCTTGACTGGTACAGCTCCAACGACTATGACACTATTTCTTTCCTCTACGATAAATTCTGCCTCAAAGACCACGCTCCGCTGACGCGTATCATCAGCGAAACAGACAGGTTCCTTTCATCTGTCGCTATGAGCGATATGTGGCTCGATACCGCAGTTTCCGAGTACAAAAAGCCGTTCAGCGAGACCGTTTATTTCAGTAAGCTGTTCGACAGTATCGTGAGAACCGCTAATACGGCGGCGGCTCTTGCGGAGGAAAACTGCTCCGCACTCAGGGATATCTTCCCCGAGCGCGGCAATGCTGCTGTTGAACAGTCGTTTATCGTGGCTGAGCTTGACCTCCAGCGGGCGGAAAAGCTCCGTACTCTCGCTTTTTCACGGAGCTATCCGTCCGACGATGACCTCGCTTTTATAACAAGCTTTGACAAGCTCCCGACCATTAGAGCTAATGTCCCCCACAATAGCGCTCTGCGTGAACTGTACAAGGCTCGGCGTGGGCGGATAAAAGATATGGTCAAGGAAGCAATTGAGCGGATGTACTCGGCAGAGAGCGACTTCACCGAATCCGGATTGGTGACCGCGAAACTTGCTGCGGTCGTGCGTAAGTACCGTGAGCTCATCTGGGACCGAAAATGCTCACGAAACGCTATCAGCTTCGACGACGGAGAGCGGCTTGCACTCGAACTCCTTGCCGACATCGACGACAACGGCAGGATAGTACAGTCCGAGACTGCAAAGCGTACTGCCGAGCAGTACGATATAATCATGATAGATGAGTATCAGGACTCCAACAATAAAGAGGATATGATATTCAAGCTCCTGACGAAAAATTTCAAATACTCCGACAACGGAAAGCCAATGTACGGCGATAACGCTTTCCTCGTCGGCGACGTGAAGCAGTCTATCTACCGCTTCCGACTTGCAAATCCTAAGAATTTCATCGAGACGATGAAGAACGCCGAGCCATATGAAAGTGACTCCAAGAACCGCTTCATACTATTAAATAAAAACTTCCGCAGCTCACCCGAGGTCATTGACTTTGTAAATTTTGTGTTCGCCGAGATAATGTCACCCAATTGCGGGGATATCGACTACAACGACGATGAAAAGCTGTATTTCGGCGCGGAGGGCTACGGTGCCCCGAATAAGGACAGGCTGACGACTATCAACTGTATCAATACTGACCCCGTTGATTCCGAGGAAGTCGAGGAAGTCATCGACAGCCCCGAAGCGGAGACTACTGCCGCTCAGATTGCAAAAATGCTCGCAGATATGACGCCTGTGACCGAGGCTGACGGTAAGGTTCGTCCCTGTACCGCCAAAGACTTCTGCATTCTCGTTCGCAACAACAAGTTTACCAAGGCGTATGTGACCGCTCTCGAAAAGCGTGGTATTTCGGCAAAAGGCAGCGACGAAAAGGGCTATCTCAAGTCGCAGGAGATAGCGATACTCACGGACTTGCGGAGGATAATCGCTAATCCCCTCCTCGATGTGCCTATGGCCGCTGTTATGGTCTCGCCGATGTTTATGTTCAGTATCAGTGACCTCGCGTATATCAAGTCCTACGACAATAAATCAGCGCTTTATCCGCTGATCAGGTCGGCTGTGGACGGGAAGCTCGAGGGTTTCGACACCTCGATTGCTGTGCGCTGCCGTGAATTCCTCGCTACTGTTGACAGGTTCCGTCTCGACTCCGTGACGATGACTATCGGTGAACTTATTGCTTCGATTTATGACGCCACTGACTTCATACCCGTGATGCAGCTCCGCACCGACGGTGAAAAGAAGCGGGCAAATCTCCGCGCTCTCATAAGATACGCGCAGAACTACGAGGCTTCTGCCGCAGCTGAGGGTAGCGGCGGTCTTACTGGGTTTATCCGTCACATCGACCGTATCCTCGAGAACGGTGACTACGAACAGGGAAAGGTTTCGGCGGCATCAGGCGACTATGTCACTGTTCAGACACTGCATAAGTCAAAGGGACTCGAATACCCCTTCGTTTTCATCGCGGAGACTTCTGTGCTCTTTAAATTTGATTCCAAGTCTGTCATGTGCAGCGACGACGGCAGAATTGGCTTCACTCTCTATGATAAATCCCTCATGCGAAGGTACAAGACCTTTCAGCAGAAAATGCTAAGGAGCGAAAGCGAGAACGACTCGCGGAGCGAGGAGATGAGACTGCTCTACGTCGGTATGACACGTGCCAAGCAGCAGCTCTTCATCAATCTCTCGTGCGGAGTAAAATCACTGAAACGTGTACGCTCGCTCGCGGACAGCTGCGTTATCAGCGGGAGCGATATTTCGCATCTCGTTCGTGAGGCACGATGCAACGCCGACTGGCTGTGGCTCTGCCTTATGATGCATGAAAGTTTTCCCGATATTGCTGAGAAAACAGGGCTCGCGGACAGCTCGTTCGGTTTTCCTGCACATGATTCGAGTGAGCTGCTCTTCACTTACAACGTTTGCAACATCGAAGAGCTCTCTCTTCCCGAGATAAGGGCGGAAGAGCCTGCTGCTCCCGATATGGGCATTGTTCAGCGCATAACCGATATGATAAACTCAAAGTATGACGACTCGCTGACAGACGTTACCGCCAAGCTCAGTGTTACTCAGATAACGCGAAAGCTCCGGGACGATGAGGAATTCGACCTCCGTCTGGCTCGTCCGCGCTTTATCACCGGCATTAACAAGCTCACGGGTGCGGAGCGTGGTACTGCTATACACACGTTCTTCCAGTACTGCGACTTCAACAGGGCTGCCTCTGACTCTCAGAACGAGATAAACAGGCTCGCAGAACTCGGCTTTCTCGACCGCTCGCAGGCGGATTGCATCGACTCTGAAAAAGCAGCCGCCTTTTTTGCAAGCGAACTTTTCCGTAAAATTTCGGCAGCTAAAAGCTGTCAACGTGAGCGGAAGTTCATGGTCTCGGCGGCTCAGCTGGAGCTTGCTGAGCCCGTATTTGAGCGATTAGCTCACTCCGATGTTATGATAAAGGGTATCATCGACCTCGTCTATGAGACTGACATGGGACTCTTTATCGTGGACTACAAGTCCGACCGCGGTGTCTCCGCAGAAGAGCTCCGCGAACGCTATACCAAGCAATTGCATATATATAAGGCGGCGATGGAACTCACTACCGACAAGAAAGTAGTCGGTCTTTCTCTTTACTCCATTGAGCTCGAACAGGAAATAATCATTGAATAAAAAAGACTGCCATTGGGGTCATCCCCGATGGCAGTTAAGTTTATTTGAAGTTTTATTATGAAGCTTATTCTGCTGTGGCGCTCTTTCCGCCTGCACCTACTTCTGTGTCACGAGCTATCTTCTTGTACTCGCCAGAAGCCTCAGCACTTACAAATTCAAGCGCGTTGCTGTCGAAGTAGAACCAGATAACAAATGCAACGAGTCCTGTATTATTCTTGATATTGATATAGCAATCAATTGTATCGCCCTGCTTGCAGGCAACATTGTTGCCGTAGAATACCATTCCGCTCTCGCCCGATACGTCGATATCTCCTATCTCCCCCTTGTTTACTCTTACTGTTCCGTCAATTACTTTGCTCGGATATACAGCGGTACCTGCTACATCAGAAAGGTCGGGAGATATCCTTACCTTATAGTCACCGTCGGGAATGCCGTCCTTTACCTTGAATACAATGTGAAGGAAGTCGCCCTCAAAGAAGAAGTTCTCGTCCTTGGATATATCGAGCCACATTGCATATCTGCCGTCCTGCTTGGATTCATACTTGACAGCGGCTGTTGTGGGAGTTTCTGCTGCGGCGGGCTTTGTGACGATTGTTGTCACCTTTACTACCTCGGTAACTGTAGAACCTGCGGCGTCTGTCACAGCTGCTCCCGATGCATCTGTCACTACCGCAACTGTAGTGACAGGCTGACCGTCAGCATCTGTAACTTCTTCAATCTCGGTAGTATCTTCAACGGCTGCAGTTGTGGTTGCAGGGGCACTCGTTGTGATCTCGGCAGGTGCTGTACCTATCGCGTTGCCATCCTCTGCCGCGCCGAATTCGAGAGGCATCTGCAATACAGCTTCTTCGCTCGAAGATGACGTGCTGCTGGTGCCCTTATCTCCACAGCCTGCAAAGCTTGACGCAGCTACAGAAACGACTGCAAATAATGCAATGATTCTCTTTGTTATATTCTTCAACTTAACCAATTCCTTTCAAAAATACGTGGATTCACGGCAGCTGTTTCTGCCTATTTTTATTATACACAACGTATCACCTTTTGTCAAGCAAGCTTGGAAATTCTAATCAATTCTTTGAAATTATGACACCTTTTTATCACATTGATTCATAAAATCATCACATACTTTTATTATTATTCATTTTCTGCTATTGATTTTTTTATAAAAATATTGTATAATAGTTATAACGGCTTAGCCGAATATAAAAAGACAGGAACAACACAAAATGTTAAAAGCTATTTGCTCGAGAAAAGAACTCTCTGACAGCGCCTACTACGACTGCGTCAGTGATATCATCGACGCTCCCGAGATAATGCGCTTGAAGAACATTGCTCATCATATCTCCACTACCCGCTATCAGCACTGCGTGAATGTTTCGTACTACGGCTTCATCATTTGCAGGAAGCTGAAGCTCGATGCGCGCTCGGCTGCAAGAGCAGGGCTCATGCACGATATGTTCTACTACGACCGCAAGGAGTTCAACTCCATGCGCGAAAAGGGTCAGCTTCGCCACAGCGCCAAGCATAGTTTCGTCGCTTCCGAAAATGCCGCTCTGATAACAGAGATATCCGAGAAGGAGCGCGATATGATAGAGAAGCATATGTGGCCTATGACCCGATCCATGCCCAGATTTAAAGAGACCTATATCATCACTTTTGTCGATAAGTACTGCGCAGTGCTTGAATTCTGCGTACCGAAGGTGAAGAAGTTCGTCTCCAAAAATAAATAAATACAGGAGGAATCCCACCAATGAAGATCGAAACAAAATGCCTGCACGCAGGCTATACTCCCAAGAACACTGAACCAAGAGTAGTACCGATAGTTCAGAGCACTACATATGTCTACGATTCTACCGACGATGTGGCTGCTGTTTTCGATGACCCTACCAAGAGCCTCATCTACTCACGTTTTGAGAATCCCACCGTTATGGCTGTCGAGGATAAGATAGCTGCTCTCGAGGGCGGTATCGGCGCGATGTGTACTTCGAGCGGTCAGGCTGCTTCGCTGCTCTCGCTGCTCAATATCCTGAAAGCTGGCGACAGCTTTATCTCCACTGCTACTATCTACGGCGGTACCATAAACCTCTTCGCTTATACCCTCAAAAAGCTCGGCATCGAGTGCATCTTCGTCAGCGCTGACGCTTCAGAGGACGAGATACAGGCAGCTTTCAAGGACAATACCAAGGCTGTTTTCGGCGAGACTCTCGCAAATCCCGCTCTCTCTGTATTCGATATCGAGAAGTTTGCCAAGATAGCTCATAAGAACGGAGTTCCGCTCATCATCGACAATACATTCCCCACTCCCATACTTTGCAGACCTTTCGAGTTCGGTGCTGATATCGTTATCCACTCTACTACAAAGTACATGGACGGCCATGCTGTTCAGGGCGGCGGTGTTATCGTTGATTCAGGCAATTTCGACTGGACTAACGGTAAGTTCCCCGAGTTCACCGAGCCCGATGAAAGCTACCACGGCACGATTTACACCAAGGCTTACGGCAAGGCTGCATACATCATCAAGGCAAGAATGCAGCTCATGAGAGATTTCGGCTGCTATCCGTCGGCTCAGTCCGCTTTCTACCTTAACCTCGGTCTTGAAACGCTCCCGATAAGAATGAAGCAGTACTGCGAGAATGCTAAGATCGTTTCCGAGTTCCTTGAGGCTAACGAGAACGTTGAGTCCGTAAATTACCCGGGTCTCAAGAGCAGCAAGTACTACGAGCTCGCTCAGAAGTACCTCCCGCTCGGTTGCAGCGGCGTTATCTCCTTCGTTATCAAGGGCGGACGCAGTCAGGCTGTGAAGTTCATGGATTCGCTCTCGCTCGCTTCCAACGAAGTTCATGTGGCTGATATCCGCACCTGTGTCCTTCACCCCGCAAGCGCTACTCACCGTCAGCTCACTGACGAGCAGCTCGTTGCGGCAGGCATAGAGGGCGGAATGATCCGTCTCTCCGTTGGTCTTGAAAACGTTGAGGATATCCTCGATGACCTCAAGAAAGGCTTCGCGGCTCTTTAATAGGTAAAAATTTACGCTGTCAGGTCGGTTCCTGACAGCGTTTTTGTTTTATATGGATATGTATTCGCGGACTCGGAGGATGTGCTCAATCTCCGCAACTATACGCTTGTTGTCGCTACGGCGGCGAACTGCGATCCCAAAATAGCCTTCGCCAAGTCCTGCAATATCCGCAAAGCTGCGTATTCGTATACCGCGCTTTGCAAGCAACTCGTCAAGCGGCAGTTCACAGCGGAAAAGAAGGAAATTTGCCTGTGACGGGTATACCATTATACCTATGCGGGTCAGCTCCTCTGAAAGATACTTGCGTTCGTCAGTGAGGATACGCGCTGCACGTTTGAGGTAGACCTTGTCGTCGAGAGCTGCTGCTCCCGCAAGCTGTGCGGGAGTCGGAATACTCAGCGCGTGCCCAGCCGATGATACTATCTCCGCTATCCTGTCGGCGGCAAATACTCCGTAGGCAAGACCTAAACCTGCCAGCCCGAATGAATCCGATATCGACCTGAGTACGATTATATGTGGTCCTGCACAGCGCTTTGCGCTGAATTTTTCGCTGCCGCGTATAAGCTGCAAATATCGCTCGTCGCATATGAGGATAGTGTTGTTCTCGCGGCACCGCGCCGCTATCCTGCCAAGTGTATATGGGGTGATGAGCTCTCCTGTGGGGTAGTTGGGACTACAAACGATGACCATATCCGTATCGCGGTCGATAAAGTCAGCAAATTCCGTTGTCAGAGCAAAGCTGTTCTCCTGCGGGAGCCTATACTCCGCAATTTCGCAGCCGTTGTCGAGCAGGATGCGCTTGTATTCACTGTCCGTCGGAGCACATATCAGCGCCTTTTTCGGTCTCAGTCCGACAACTGTTCTGAACACGAGCTCTGCTGTGGAATTGCCGCAGACTATGTTCTCGGGCTTTGTTCCCTCGAATGCGGCTATCTTCCTCCGCAGGGCTGTATACTGCGGGTCGGGTGCTGCTGTGAATATGCTCATATCAGAAAGTACACGCTCCGACGTTTCAGGCATACCGAGCGGGCACGCATATGATGTGTGGTCGTACTTGATGACACGTTTGCTTCTTGTCTCCTGCTGAGTTGGAAAGCTCATTTTTTACACCTCATTTCATCAGCTTCATCAGTCCGACGGAAAAATCCGTCAGCTGCTCCATATCAAGTGCTTCAATGCGCGATGTTTCGGGAAGTCCGAGGTCACGCAGAACTGTGTAGACCTGTTCCTTGTCTGCTCCGAGCATGGAGGACAGTGAATTTGCTATGGTCTTTCGTCTCTGCGAGAACCCTGCCTTTACGACCTTGAAGAAAAATTCCTCTTCCTCGCCGCTTAAACGCGGCTCTTTGTCTATGTCTATACGTATGACCGCAGAATCCACATTCGGCGATGGCATAAAGCTCCCGCGTGAAACATCAAACAGCTTCTGCACTGTGCCGTAGTAGTTGACACCGACCGTAATGGCTCCCGATTCGCGTGAGCCGACCTTCGCACAAAGACGCTGTGCGGCTTCTTTCTGTACCATTACCGTTATCGACTCTATCGGCAGCTTGCTTTCAAGCAAAAGCATTATCACGGGCGAGGTTATGTAGTACGGGAGATTCGCGCACACTGCCGTATGAAGCCCTGCGAAGTCACGCTCGATGATACCGCGCAGGTCAGCTTTCATGACGTCCTCGTTGTATATCCTGATGTTGTCGAACTCTGCAAGAGTTTCGCTGAGTACTGGCATCAGACGCGTATCTATCTCGATTGCAGAGACCTTGTCAGCACGCAGAGCGAGCTCCTTCGTAAGGACTCCGATACCCGTGCCTATCTCCAGTATGCCCCAGCCTGCCTGTGCATTTCCCTCCTCGGCTATCTGCGGGCAGACCGTCGGATTTACGAGGAAGTTCTGTCCGAGTCCCTTTGAAAAGCTGAATCCGTGGCGGGAGAGTATCTCCCTGATAGTTCCTATGTTAGTCAGCTCCATTATTCGTCCTCTCCGACACCGTGACGCTGCTTCTCCGAGAATTCCTTCTGCTTTGCGTCATTGAGCTTGTCCATATTGTTTACAAGATAATCAGCTGAGCGGTAGGCATGCTGAAAATCTGTATCCTTGAAGTATGTCTTTATGTCGACGAACTCGCCGTCGATGATTATATCGAGCTGGCGGAGCTGTCTGCCGGGGTATTTTCTGCCCACGTAGGCGATGTATTCGTCTATTTCGTACGGGCTCATCTCGCCGCCTATTACATTGACTTTCATAATATGCCTCCATTCATTTTACTGATTATCGCTTCCGCACACTTCATACCGTCTACAGCGGCAGATACTATGCCTCCTGCGTAGCCTGCTCCCTCGCCGCACGGGTACAGCCCCTTAACGGTCAGGGATTGCAGGTCGTCTCCCCTGTTTATCCGCACGGGAGAGCTGCTGCGGCTCTCGATACCCGTGAGGACTGCCTCGCGGTCGTCGAAGCCTCTTATTTTTCTGCCCATTTCAGCTATACCGAGTCTCAGCGACTCACAGACATACTCAGGCAGGTACTCGTCGGGCAGAGCTTTCTTTACGGCAGGGGTATATGACGGATCAACCCGTCCGAACTCCTCACCGAGCTCCTGGTCCATGAGCTCCCCGACTGTACAGACGGGCGCGCTGTAACTGCCGCCGCCTGCTGTATATGCTCTTTCCTCGAGCCTTCGCTGGAAGTGCATACCCGCGAGAGGATGGTCGCTTCCGTAGTCCTCGCTGCCGACATTAACAAGCAGCGCACTGTTGGAGTTGACTGCGTCACGTGCAAAGCAGCTCATTCCGTTGACTGCAAGCCGCTCCTCCTCGGAAGAGGCTGCGACTACTTCGCCTCCCGGGCACATACAGAATGTGTAAAGTGCGCGTCCGTTAGGGAGGTGGACAACCAGCTTGTAATCGGCGGCTTTAAGGGAGGGATGTCCCGCAAAATCACCGTACATTGCCTTATCGATATCGGTGCGGAGGTGCTCGATACGTACGCCGACTGCAAAGTTTTTCTGCGAGAGGTCAACTCCCCTGTCGTACAGGAGTTCGAACACATCGCGTGCGCTGTGACCTGTGGCGAGGATAATGCTGTCCGTATCAATTCTGTGCTCGCCGTCGGCGTCAGTATATACAGCAGCGGTGATATGTCCGTTTTTTGTCTCGTAGCCGCTGAAACGAGCTCCGAAGCGTACCTCTCCGCCCAGTCCGATAACGTGCCTGCGAAGCTCCTTGACCGTCTCTCGGAGCTTGTCCGTACCTATGTGCGGCTTTGCCAAATATAATATCTCGTCGGGTGCGCCGAACTCTACAAGTTTTTCAAGCACATAGCGGATTCGCTTGTCTTTGATGCCTGTCGTGAGCTTGCCGTCGGAGAATGTCCCCGCGCCGCCCTCACCGAACTGGAT
>JAGCHA010000092.1 GCA_017649325.1 Ruminococcus sp. | reverse complement strand
GTTATTCTTTGAGAACATATTTGAAATTATTTCAAAGGCACCAAGTTCAGTCCACTATGATACAAGCTACTATAATAATATAATTAATCGAGTTGATGTGGAATCAAGATATAACAGTCTTTATGTCATAGCGAAAGGTTCACCTGAATTATCTAATGAAGTAGATAATTTCTTCAATGAATACAGCACAAGAATTTATAATGGGCTTATTAACGGCGAATTATCTGAAGAAGTAGCGCTTAAGATTGCAGTTGTTCCTCACCCTGTTATTAAGAAAATGTATGAAATTGGAAAGAAAAACGCAGAGCTTTTGAAAGCAAATAACATCGGAATAGTTAATACTAAAAGTGCCAACGTCATTGCATATTGTTCTGATGACATTTTTGCATCAAGGCATAATGCCTATTGTGATTATGAGTGGGAAATGAATTGGTTGCAAAAGGGAATCTGCCTTGGTAAGGAATGGTACGAAAAATATAAAATGCCTATTAAGCCACTTATTCTTACAGAGAATAATATTGGCGAGGTAGTTAAATTTGCAAAAGAAATGACAAGAAAAATCGTTGTTGACAAGAAAACCTGTATGTGGTGCGGCTCAAAGACAAAAAAAGCGCTTATTGGAAACTCCTATAAATGTTCAAACGATAATTGTAACGCTGTTTATCCGCTCAGCGACCTAATGTAAACTTATATTTTCCAACGAAAGGAATGATGTATATGGCAAATTCAACACAGCTCATCAACTGGGGGGGCATGACCTGCGTGAAGCTCTCAGCAGGCGGCTATGAGGCGCTGATAGCATACGAGATAGGCTCCAACGTTATCCGTCTGCGCGATAACAGGAACGGTCTCGAGTTCTTCCGATACTCCGACGACAACGACGCGGACGTTATAAGGCAGTCCGCAGAGGTATGGGGACTTCCCACCCTCTATCTGCCCAACCGCTTCGCGGACGGCGTGCTCAAGACCTCGGACGCTGTTTATCAGCTCCCCGTGAACGAGAAGGCTCCCTATAACAACCACATCCACGGCTTTATCCACAAGCGTGTGCATGAGGTTGTCGAGCACAGCGCGGACAGCAACTGCGCGTGGGTCAAGACCCGCTACGTCTACGACGAGAACGACGAGTTCTTCAAATACCTGCCGATACGCTTCGTCGCAGAGTACACTTTCACGCTCTCGGAGAACGGTCTCGAGCAGAATATCAGCTTCACCAACAATTCAAACGTGGTAATGCCTATTTCCATAGCCTCGCATACCGCGATAAACGCTCCGTTCGTTGACGGCGCAAAGGAAGCGGATATCCGCCTGACAGTACCGATAGGCAAGAAGTGCGAGCTCAACGAGCGCTGTCTCCCGACCGAAAAGCTCAAGTCCCTCACGATGTGGGACCTCGAATACAAGACGGGCAACAAGTGCCCCGTATTGCAGGTGGTCGACAATGATATGTACTTCGGTGAGTATGCCGAGCTCGACCACGAGAAGTTCCACGGCGTCATCGCCGAGGATATCGCCAGCGGCAAGAAGCTCTGCTACGAGGTGTCAGACGAGTACAAGTTCTGGATAATCTGGAATGACCGCGGCTTCAACCACTACTTCTGCCCCGAGCCGATGACTGCTATGATAGACGCGCCGAATCTCAGCCTCCCCGCTGACGTGACAGGCTACCGCGAGATAAAGCCCGGCGAGACCTTCAACTCCCACCAGCGCTTCTTCACAAAGCTGTAACGACCTTCCTAAAACTGTCAATTTAAATTTTGCCCCTATGGGAGTACTCTCAGTGAAAAGAAAGACTTACTCTTTTCATATCAGGAGAGTATCCCCATAGGGGCAAAATTTTGACTGAAAGTCTTTGGAAAGGGGGCTGGGGGAGTTTTTACCGCAGCGGTTTGTTATCTCCGGGTCGTCGTGGTCTCGGTGGTATGGGCAGTGGTTGTACTGGTGCCGCTCATATCGCCGTCGAGTCCGTCGATGACGTCGTGCGCGGCATCGCCTGCGCCGCCGATGATATCGTCAGCGGCGTCCTTTGCACCGCCGACAATGTCCTCGCCTGTGTTTTTCGCGCCGTCTACTGCGTCGTGGGCGTGCTCCTCAACGGTGTCGCCGTCCGTCCTGCCGTAGTCGTAGTGGTCGTAGTAGGACTCGCTCCTGCCGTCATTCCGGTCAGCTCCGCAGCCTGTGAGCGCGCACACTGACAGTAAAAAAACGGAGCTTATTGCTAAAATCTTTTTCATACAAATCATATCCTTTTTTTATTTTGATTGTGGACTGTCTTTCCACAATACATTTTTATTCTTTACACGTTTTCCCCTTTTATCCACAGGGTTTTCAACTTTTTGGGGCTGTAAAATACTGTATTTTACGTGCGTTTTCACACTTTCCACAATATTTTCAACAGCTAAAGTGCGGAATCAACCTCTCATTCAACAGAATGTTGAAAACTTTTTGACAGCTCTTAACTTCATTTTTAGTACTATATTGCTGTGAACTTGCCGACTGCTCCTACACGAGACTGAACACCGTATTTGCCGCTATACAGAGCAAAGCTCCCGCTGCCGTCGGGAGGACGATGCTCAGCAGTGTCCAGCGCAGACTGCCCGTCTCCTTGTGTATCGTCATGCAGGTCGTCGCGCACGGGAAATGGAACATCGTGAAGATGAGCATACACACCGCCGTCCGCATATCCCAGCCGTTCGCCGTCAGCAGCTCGCGAAGCTGAACTGTATCGCTCATTTCCGTGAGGCTGCCGTTCGCAAGGTACGCCATGAGTATCATCGGCATCACTATCTCGTTCGCGGGGAAACCAAGCAGAAACGCCAGCAGTATCACGCCGTCGAGTCCCATAAGCTGACCTGCGGGGTCGAGGGCTCCCGCGGCGAGGGAGAGCAGCGTTTCTCCCGATATGCGGACGTTTGCCATTAGCCATATCAGCAGCCCGCACGGAGCCGCTGCCGTACACGCTCTGCCGAGGACGAATATCGTGCGGTCAAGCAGCGAGCGCACCAGCACTTTCCCGACCTGCGGGCGGCGGTAGGGCGGGAGCTCCAGTGTGTACGACGACGGTTCGCCGCGGAGTATCGTCGCCGAAAGCAGCTTCGACATCAGCAGCGTCATCAGCACGCCGCTCAGCAGTACGAGCCCGAGGGCTCCGCCCTGCAATACGCGGGAGAAAGCTCCGCCCGATGCCGCGATAAACATGGTGATGACCGTGATTATCGTCGGGAATCTGCCGTTGCAGGGGACGAGGCTGTTCGTCAGCACCGCTATCAGCCTCTCGCGCGGGGAGTCGATGATACGGCAGCCCGTGACTCCGCAGGCGTTGCAGCCCAGTCCCATTGACATCGTTATAGCCTGCTTGCCGCACGCTCCCGCATACTTGAAGCAGCCGTCAAGGTTGAACGCGAGACGCGGCAGATATCCCATATCCTCCATGAGTGTGAACAGCGGGAAAAATATCGCCATAGGCGGCAGCATGACCGATATGACCCATGTCAGCGTGCGGTATATGCCCTCGACAAGCACGCCCTCGAGCCAGTCGGGAGCTCCTGCGCGGTGCATTCCCGCGGACATAAGGTCGCCGCCTTTGTCAAAAAGTGCGCCGAGCAGCTCGGAGGGATAGTTTGCGCCCGCCACAGTCAGCCACATAATGAGCAGAAACAGCGCCAGCATTACGGGTATGCCCATGGTGCGGCTGAGGAAAACGCGGTCGAGGAAACGGTCGCGCTTGTAGGGCTCGGGGGAGGCGCAGGTGACGACCTCCCCCGCAATTTCGGCGGCAAGCTGCGAAAACGACGCGATGACGGTGTCGGCGATGCGCTCGCCGCTGTAGCCAGCCTCCTCCAGACGCGATATCAGCTCCGCGAGCCGCCCGCTGTCCTGTACGCTGACCGCGCCGTGCTTTTCGGCTTCGGCGATAAAGCTGCGGTCGCCCTCCATGAGCCGCAAAGCCGCTGCCCTGCGCGAACTGCCTCTCATGAGCTCCGCAAGCCCTGCCGCCGCCTCCTCGATCTCCTGCGGGAGCTTCACGCGTATCGGCTCGGGCGCCGATTCCGACGATGTGACCTCTGCAACCGCTTCGCACAGCTCTGTAAGCCCGACTCTGCTGCGCGCCGCCGCCGCTACTGCAGGCACGCCGAGACGCTCCGAGAGCTTTTCCGTATCGATCGTTATGCCCTTGCCCGCGGCTTCGTCTATGAGGTTCACGCAGACTACCGTCCGCGGAATGACTGATATCACCTGCAATACAAGGTTGAGGCTGCGTTCGAGACAGGTGGCGTCGCAGACCACTACGGCTGCCTCGGCTCCGCCGAAACAGATGAAATCACGGGCTGTCTGCTCCTCGGCTGAGCCTCCACGCAGAGAGTACGTCCCGGGGATATCCGCAAGCGTATAGCGGCGTCCCGCGTGTGTGTAGCTGCCCTCGGCGCAGGCTACCGTCTTGCCCGCCCAGTTTCCCGTGTGCTGCTTCGCTCCCGTAAGAGCGTTGAATACCGTAGACTTTCCGACATTGGGATTGCCCGCCAGCGCCACAAGTATGCTCTTTTCTTCCATAAAGATCACCCCATTCTCTCAAATATATGAGGGAATGGGGCGGAAAATGACTTTTTAGCCGTTTATTCGACGTTTTTCAGTGCTTCGTCCATGGGTATCTTATTTATCCTGCGTTTGAGGAGCAGAGTTGTGACAAGGTAGGTCGCGATGCCTATCGCCACGGTCTTGACATACGCAGACGCAGGCACATCGGGGGCAAGCCAGCCGGGATACTCCATCATCATCGTGCGCCACAGCCAGTCGAGAGCTTTGCCCTCGATCGGTATACACAGCAGGAACGACGCTATGGTCACTATCGTTGTGGTGCGGAGGTATATGCCGCTTATCTCACGCGGCTCGTAGCCGAGTATCTTCGCGACCGATATCGACTGAGCGTTCTTCTCTATCATTACCTTTGAGAGAAGATATACCACGAGCACAATGACCGCTATGCCGAGTATGACGAATATTATCATCATGTTGCCCATCGAGCGTTTGAGCTGACGCGAGGTCTTGGTCACCTCGACCTCGGTTATTTCCGAGGCAATAAGCTTCTCGTCGACGTCGTCGAGCTCGCTGTCCGAGAAATAGCCCGAGAAGTAGTCCTCGTCCTTGTCGAAGGTCTCGTTGAAGAAGCCGATGTCCATAAACACCACGAGCGATGCAGGATAGTCGTATATGCCGCTGATGTCAAAGGTGAACTTCTCGCCGCCGTATTCGTCTTCAAGGGTGATGCTGTCGCCCTCCTTCAGGCGGTATTTGTTAGCGTATGCGGAGGACACCTCAACGGTGCCGCCGCTGATATCCGAGTGGAAGTATCTGCTGTCCTCGGTGATACCGTATACGGAAACCTCCTCCGAGAAGTCGCCGCGGACTATTTTCAGACTGCCCGCCGCGAATTTTTCGGCTGTTTCGTTCTCGGTCGGCACGGGGGCTTTGAGTATGTACGTGTGCTGAGCTATCATGCTGTTGATGCTGTCGTCGGCGAACTTGTCGAGGAGCGGCGAGAACAGCTGGCTGAATACCATTATGACGCCCGCAAAGAAGATGCCTGCGAATATAGTCAGGTAGCCGCCGATGTTCTGGAAGAGCACGCGGAGACGGTATCTCGTCATTATCGGTATCTTTGTGTTGAGCTTGAAAGCCTTCCTGCGCTGGTGACGCTTGAGGTCACGGCGTATGAATCTCAGCGGAGACAGGCTGAGCTTATACGCGAGCATGATGACGTTTATCGCGATGAGTATTATCATCGGGATAACTGTCGTGTCAATGAAGGCGTCGGCATTCCACAGGGTCTTGTAGCTCACAAGGCTGTACGAGCCGAGGTACATATCCGCCATGAAGTCCTTCAATACCGTGTAGCCGAGGACGTTGCCGACTAAGCAGGCGGCAAGCAGTACGATTACGGGCGCGGCAAGATAGTGGCGTATCATCTCGAGGCGCGTGTAGCCCGAGGCGCGGAGCGTGCCGATGACATTCGCTTCCTTGGTTATGGTATTGCTCGTCGTTACGGCGAATACAAAGGATATGATGACGATGAGCATATCGAGCATGACAAGCATCATCACTCTGTCGTGTCCGATGTCGTCGCCCGAGAATTTTATCGAACTGTTGCGGCAGGTCGGCACATAATTGCTGAGCACCGCCTTCTGCGAGATTGCCTTTACAAGGTCTTCGCCGTGCTCCTTAGCCTCCTTGCCGAAGGTGTCCTCTGGCGGGTCGTCGTACTTCCACGAGTATGACCAGTGGATGTACTTCTCGCCGACTCTGTCGAAGCCCTCGGGAGTGACCACGCTGACGCCGAACTTCTCCGTATCGAACATGAAGTCGGTGATGTCCTTGTAAAGTGCCGAATAATCGGGAAGTGCTATCGTTCCCGTTATTTTGTAGTCCTCGCCGTCAAGCGTTATCGTGTCGCCCTGACTTAAGTCGTTGCTCTTCATATAAAGGCGGTCAAGGGCTATCTCGTCCTTAGCCTCGGGGAGAGCTCCGTCAAGCAGGCAGGGGGTGTTGACCTCCTGCCTTATCCTGAACAGGCGGACGGTGCTGTCGTTGCCGCATGGTTCGTCCTTGAAGGTATTGTCGTAGAGGGTGATATCCTCCTCCTCGCAGGCTTCAAGCACCGCCTCATCGGGCTTTTCCGCGAATTCAAGGAAGCCGTCCTCGATGTTATAGGTCTCGAAGCTCTCGTCGTAGGCGACTTTCAGGCTCGCGTCGGCAATGAAATAGCCCGACGATACGCCGATGAGCGCGACCATAAATATGAATATGACTATGTATTTTCCCGCCTCGGAGCGTATCTCGCGCGGGATGCGGCGTTTCAGAGGGTCTCTCATTTTTCAGCCCTCCCTTACCACTCGAGCTCGTCTGCGGTCTGCTTGTGCTCGTTCAGCTTGTTCGACCTGATAACTCCGTCGCGGAGCTTGACTACCCTGTCTGCCATATTCTTTATCGCGTCGTTGTGCGTAACCATTATGACGGTGCTGCCGTACTTCTGATTTACCGTTTCGATGAGCTTCAATATCTCCTTCGAGGTATTGTAGTCAAGAGCGCCCGTGGGCTCGTCGCAGAGCAGTATATCGGGATTTTTTACAATAGCCCTGCCTATGGCGGTACGTTGCTGCTGTCCGCCCGAGAGTTGATTCGGGAGTTTGTGGCGGTGCTCGTAGAGACCGAGCGTCTTGAGGATATCGTCTACATCAAGCGGGTTGTCGCCCAGATATGCTCCGACCTCGATGTTCTCCTTGATGTTGAGGTTCGGGATAAGATTGTACATCTGGAATATGTAGCCGAGGTGCTTTCTGCGGTAGCGCGTGAGAGCTTTCTCGTTCATGTCTGCCGTCTTTTCACCGTTTATGGAGATGTGTCCGCTGTCGGCACGGTCTATGCCGCCGATGATGTTCAGAAGCGTCGACTTGCCCGAGCCTGACGGTCCGAGAAGCACGCAGAACTCCCCCTTTTCAAGCTCGAAGGATATGCCTTTCAGCACCTCCACGCGGCTCTCGCCCTCGCCGAAAGATTTCTTGATGTCGCAGATTTCAATAAACATGATGTCATCCCTTTCGTTAGCTAAAGCTAACTATTTATAAATAAATATAGGTCATTCTCTGACCATAAATCCATTATATCACATTGTTTTATTATTGTCAATACCTGTATTATCAACTCAATGCAAAAGAGCGTACAGGCTGCCCTGTACGCTCTTGTACTATTATTCTATGTCGCCG
>JAGCHA010000012.1 GCA_017649325.1 Ruminococcus sp. | reverse complement strand
CTGAGATAGACACTCTCATCATTAACGGCGCCGAGTGCGAACCCTACATAACCGCCGACTACCGCGAGATGATAGAGCACCCCGAAGATGTCATCGGGGGAATAAATCTCGTGAAGGATATGCTCGGGATAAAGCAGGCAAAACTCGCGATAGAGGGCAACAAGCCCGAGGCGATAAAGAATTTCACCGAAATGGCTGCTAAGGATGACACCATCGACATCATCACGCTCCCCTCTGCGTATCCGCAGGGAGCAGAAAAGGTCATCATCTACAACTCTACGGGACGCATCGTCAACGAAGGAACTCTCCCCGCAGACGCAGGCGTAATCGTTATGAACGTATCCACTATCGCGTTCCTTTACCGCTACTCCAAGGACGGTATGCCGCTCATCACGCGCCGCATGACCGTCGACGGCAACGCTGTCGGAGAGCCGAAGAATGTGCTTGCTCCCATAGGCACAAGCTTCCGCGAGGTATTAGAGTTCTGCAAGACCGACGTCAACGCACTGAAAAAAGTCATTGCGGGCGGACCCATGATGGGTATGTCCGTACCCGACATAGATATGCCCGTAGTCAAGACCTCGAACGCACTGCTCGCATTCAAGAGCTACGATGAGAGAAAGACGTCTGCGTGCATACGCTGCGGCAGATGTGTGAACGTATGCCCTCTCGGACTCATGCCCGCCGAGATAGACAGGGCATACAGGATTAAAGATATAGATGACCTCAAAAAGCTGAAAGTACTGCTCTGCATGAACTGCGGAAGCTGTACCTACGTATGTCCCGCGAACCGCAAGCTCGCGGAGACAAATCAGCTCGCGAAGGCTCTCATACCGAGAAAGTGAGGTGAGAACATGAACAGACTTATTGTTTCGCCGTCTCCGCACGACGAAAACTACCTGAAGACCTCGACGATAATGCTCAATGTCATTATCGCGCTTATGCCCGCGCTCATAGTGGGATGTGTATACTTCGGACTGCGTGCTCTGCTGCTGACGGCAGTATGTGTCGGCTCGTGCGTTCTGTTTGAGTTCCTCGCCAGAAAGCTCATGAAGCGTGAAAACACTATCGGCGACCTATCGGCGGTCGTCACAGGCGTGATACTGGCGATGAACCTGCCTTCAACGCTCCCGCTGTGGATGGCGGTGATAGGCTCATTCGTTGCGATCGTTGTAGTAAAACAGCTCTTCGGAGGCATCGGTCAGAACTTCGCAAACCCTGCCATTACTGCACGAATAGTTCTCATGGTGAGCTTCCCTGCCGCTATGACAAGATGGGTCGAGCCGTTCACACATGAAGCTGTTGACGCAGTATCGGGTGCTACTCCGCTTGTCCTCGATTCATTCAGAGGTACGACCGATGAGATACTCATGCCCTCATATCTCGACCTCTTCCTCGGAAAGACAGGCGGCTGTCTCGGCGAGACCTGCGCTCTTGCGCTCCTCATCGGCGGACTCTACCTCGCTGTAAGAAAGATAATCAACCTCGCAGCTCCGCTCTCGTTCATAGGAAGCCTATTCATACTTACATTGATAAGCGGCGGTGACCCTGTCTATCAGATACTCGCAGGCGGCGTGTTCCTCGGAGCATTCTTCATGGCTACGGACTATGCCACCACTCCTATCAGCACCAAGGGCAAGATAGTATTCGGTCTCGGCTGCGGACTCATCACCTTTGTCATCAGACGCTTCGGCTCATTCCCTGAGGGCGTATCGTTCTCGATACTGCTGATGAACGTACTTACTCCGTACATAGAGCAGCTAACACGCACAAAGGTGCTCGGAGCAAAGGAGGCTGAGAAGAATGAATAAGATACTCCCCTCCCTCGTTCTCACGATAATATGCCTTGTGGCTTCGGCTCTTCTCGTGTTCGCTCATGAGCTCACAAAAGAGAACATCGCCGAGCAGAAGGAGCTCAAATTCAGCTCGTCTGTTGAGTCTCTCTTCGGGAAGACTGATTCCAAGCTCGTTGAAGGCGACTTTGGCGACGGTATCGAAGCCATAGCGGTAACTCCCGACGGCAGGACAGCCGTTCAGGTCATCGCTGACGGCTACTCCAAGGACGGAATAAACATACTGGTCGGCATAGACGCCGACGGAAAGGTATCGGGCATAGAATTCGTATCTCTCGGCGAGACTCCCGGTCTCGGCTCTAAGGTGCGTGACATTCCTGAATTCCGCGAGCAGTTCTACGGCAAAGGCTCGAACGCCCAGGCTGCTGCCGTTGATGGCATCAGTGGTGCGACCTTCTCCTCAGAAGGTATGATGGAAGCAGTAGGTCAGGCACTCGATGCATACAACGAAAATAAGGAGGCGATACTCAATGGCGGAAAATAAAAAATCCCTCTTCGGTGAACTTACCAAGGGCATTATCAAGGAGAACCCCACGCTCGTAATGCTGCTGGGTATGTGCCCCACACTTGCGGTAACTACGCAGGCTATGAACGGAATCGGTATGGGACTCGCGACAACATTCGTACTCCTCGGCTCAAACATCGTAATATCGGCGCTGCGCAAGGTCATCCCTGACAAAGTGCGTATCCCCGCATTCATTGTAATCATCGCAAGCTTTGTAACACTCATCGGCTTCCTGCTCGAGGGCTTCGTACCGAGCCTGTATGACAGCCTCGGTATATATCTCACACTCATCACTGTAAACTGCATCATCTTCGGACGTGCGGAGATGTTCGCGAGCAAGAACAATGTTATAGCTTCAGCATTCGACGCGATAGGAATGGGCATAGGCTTCACGCTCGCCCTCTTCCTCATGGGCAGTATCCGCGAGATAATAGGTGCGGGACAATGGATGGGAATGGACATCCCCGTTATGCACTCTAACCCTATGCTGCTGTTTATCATGCCTGCGGGAGGCTTCTTCACCCTCGGTTGCATAATCGCGGCAGTAAACAAGCTCAAAAACAAAAAGCCGCCGCAGGAGATTACGTGCGGAGGCTGTGAAGGCTGTCCTATGGCAGAAAAATGCGGTACAAAGGAGGCGGATAAGTAATGAAAACCATACTTGCGATAATGCTCTCGGCAATGATAACCGACAACTTTATTGTCTCGAAATTCATGGGAATCTGTCCGTTCCTCGGTGTATCTAAAAAACTCGGAAGTGCCACGGGAATGGGTATCGCAGTTACCTTTGTAATGATATGTGCGACCTGCGTTACATATCCAATATATCACGGACTGCTTGTTCCGAACCACATCGAATACTTCAAGACGGTGGTATTTATCCTTGTAATAGCGCTGTTCGTACAACTCGTCGAGAACTTTCTCAAAAAATGCGTTCCTGCACTTTATAAGTCACTCGGCGTGTATCTGCCGCTCATCACCACAAACTGCGCGGTACTCGGCGTAACGGTACTCAACATCGACAACAACTATACCTTTGTACAGTCTTTAGTAAACGCGCTGTTCGGTGGAATCGGCTTTGCGCTGATGCTCATCATTTTCTCGGGTGTCCGCAAAAAGCTCGAATACGCCGACATCCCCGAGACATTCAAGGGCGTGCCCGCTACGCTCATCGCTGCCTCGATAGTCTCAGTAAGCTTTATGGGCTTCTCGGGACTTATGAGCTAAGGAGGTTCGGACATGGAAACATATCTAATTCCCGCTCTTATCCTCGGAGGCTGCGGCATTCTCGCGGGAGTGCTGCTGACTATTGCGTCAAAGATATTCTACGTTAAGGTCGACGAGCGCATCGAGAAAATATCGGAGGCTCTCCCGCAGGCTAACTGCGGTGCGTGCGGGTTCGCAGGCTGTGCCGACTACGCGGACGCTATAGTCACCAAGGGAGCTCCCACCAATCTCTGCCGTCCTGGCGGAGCAGACGCCGCAGGCAAGATAGCAGGCATACTCGGAACGGCAACGGCTGAGGTCGTACCGATGACGGCAGTTGTACACTGCTCGGGTGACTGCGAGGCAACGAAGCCTCAGTTCGACTTCGATGGAGTGCAGTCATGCAAGGCTGTGAAGCGCTTTTACGGCGGAAACGGCTCGTGCAAATTCGGCTGTATCGGTCTCGGAGACTGCGCGGCTGTATGTGAACACGACGCTATCAAGATAACGAACGGCGTCGCAAAGGTCGAGCCCGCGCTGTGCGGAGCGTGCGGACAGTGTGCCTCGGCTTGCCCGAATCAGCTGATCAGCATTAAGCCCAAGAACAAGCATATCGACGTGCTTTGCTCGTCGGGCGACAACGGCAAGGCGACCAAGCTTGCTTGCAAAAACGGCTGTATCGGCTGTAAGATGTGCGAAAAGAAGTGTCCGACGGGAGCTATCAAGGTCGAGAACTTCCACGCGTCGATTGACTACGACAAGTGCGAGAACTGCGGAGAATGCATGGCGGCTTGTCCTGTCAAGGTCATTCATTCCTGCAAAGTCTAAAAAACAACGCTGTCTATCATAACGGTAGACAGCGTATTTTTCATTCAAACGATAATATATATTTCTTCATTTCATTAAGGCACTCATTGAAGGAGCCCGTATTGTCGAAGCGGCGCTCGACTCCCGCCGCCGCAAGCTTTTCGTCGGAGAAATCTTCACTGTCCGCGATGAATCGACGGCATAGCTCCGTGAACTTCGGTTCATCCTCGCGGCGCTCGCGCTCTACTGCACGGGCAAGCCTCTCGCCGTCCTCGACCTCGACATACAGCGGGACTACCCTGTCCGCGCCGAAGTAGTCACGTATCGGCACAAACGACTCAAGTGTGCCTATGACCGCATAGCTGTGTGAAGCGAGGTCAATGCTGTCATTTGCTGTGAAGTATGTCCAGTCACCGAGCTTGGTGTTGTATGTGCGGCTCTCTATGACCCTTCCCTCGGAGCTCATCTTCTCAAAGGTATTACGGTCGACGAAGTGGTACTCCCTTCCCTCGACTTCATTCTCGCGCATGGGACGAGTGGTGTATATAACGAGCGGGGTGAGTGCCAGACTGCCTATTATAGCCGAATACAGGCTGTCCTTGCCTGACGAGCTCTTTCCCATTATGCAGAATATTCTGTTCATAAGAGTAGACCTCCTCTTTAATATCAATTAGTATTATATCATAAAAATTCGAAAATAGCAATACACGCACAGACAGCCGAAAAAAAATAGAACCAAAATAGCATAAAACATTCTGAAATCCGTGTGAAAATATGTGAAAAAATATCAATATACACTTGACAAGTCGGCATTGATATCGTATAATAATTACTGTATAGGGTAATCAGTGATTTGTGCTGAGAATAATGCAACGAGGGGTGACAGCCAATGTCCAGACCAATAGAGATAGCCGTTATAGTAGCAGGCATAGACGAGGAATACCAGAATGCCGTGCTCGAAGGTATTATCTCTTTCGCCAAGTCTCATAATGTGAATATTTCGTGCTTCTCCGCATTCGGCGGAGTCATAACCAATAATAAATACGACCTCGGAGAATACAATATCTATTCGCTCATAAACTTCGACCTTTTCGACGGCGTTATACTTATGACCAACACCATCAGTGACCCTGATGAAAAGAAGAAAATGCTCAAGCAGGTCAGAGCTTCAAAGCTCCCCGCTGTTATATTCGACTGCAATGAATTCCCCGAATTCTACAATATTAAGATTGACAATTACAGCGCCATGCGAGCCATAGTCGAACACGTAATAGATGTACACGGCGCTAAGATAATCAACTACATCTCAGGTCCTCTCTCGAATCCCGAGGCCGAGGACAGATATCGCGCTTTCCTCGACGTTATGGCAGAACACTCACTGACCGTCGACGTAAGACGCGTTGATTTCGGTGAGTTCCGCGCCTTTGACGGCAAAAAGGCTATCACGACATTCTACAAGAACTCTATGTCAAAGCCAACGCAATTATCTCCGCAAACGATACCATGGCTCTCGCCGCTGTGGAGGAACTGCGCAATCTCGGCTACAGGGTACCCGAGGACGTCATCGTAACCGGCTTTGACAACACTTTCAACGCACGCCACCACTCCCCGTCCCTGACTACTGTCGACAGACCGCTCGACGAAGCTGGATATCAGGCGTGTCAGGTCATACTCGACCTGATAGCGGGCAAGCCGACTTGCAAGGAGCTGACTCTTCAGGCAACGCCCGTTTTTGCCGAAAGCTGCGGTTGCAAGAGCGATTACGACGAGAATGTCAGCAACTACAAGCAGAACGTTTTCAAGCGTCTTACCGACTGCCACAACGACATCTCTATACTCAACCGACTGACAACCGATCTCGCTGACAACGATACCCTCGAGGACGTTATAGAGGATATCGCAAGATACGTCAACGAGCTTCATCTCGGACGCTTTTCACTGTGCCTCTGCTCGAACTGGGACGAAGCCTTCCGCAACGGCTGGAAGCAGCACGAGGAGCACAAGCCCCAGATACGCGGCTACACCGAGAAAATGAGCGCACCGCTCATAATCGAAGGCGAAAAGAAGTTCGCAGTCGAGAGCTTCAGCAGCAGTGCGATGTATCCTTACCGCGACGGCAGCAGCGGCAACGTAAGCTATTTCCTTCCGCTCCATTTCCGAGAGGTGTGCCTCGGCTACTACATCATCACGAACAGCCAGTTCCCGCTGAAAAGTATGCTCTGCCACTCGATAATGCTGAGCATAAGCCATTCTGTCGAGAATATCCGCAAGCTGCTCAACCTTAACAGCATGATACACGAGCTCGACAAGCTCTACGTGAATGACCCGCTCTGTAATATCTATAACAGAAACGGCTTTATCAGAGCCGCCGACGAGATATTCAACCGCTGCAAGCGCACGGGCGAGAAAATGCTCATTTCGTTCATAGATATGGATGGTCTGAAGCTTATAAACGACAACTACGGGCACAAGGAGGGCGATTTCGCGCTCCAGCGCCTCGCCGACGTCATTAGCAACTGCTGCAACATGCATTACATCTGCGCTCGATTCGGAGGAGACGAGTTCATCATACTCGGCTCGGGAGCACATGATGGAGATGTCGAAATCCTCGAAAACAACTTCAAGAAGCAGCTTGAACACATCAATGCCATAATAAACAAGCCATATGAGATATCGGCAAGCATAGGATCTATAATGTCAGAAGTATCGGACGACCTGATGCTGTTCACACTTATCACCGAGGCAGACGAGATAATGTACGAAAAGAAAAAGAAGAAAGCGACTTCACGCTATCTTCGCAGAGAATAAGCGAAACATGAACAGCGGCACTCGGAATGAGTGCCGCTGTTTTTCAATTATAGACTCGGTAAACACGCCAAAGACTGTTCGTCAATCGGTTCTGTATACGTTTTAACTCTCGGTTTCACGGGAGCTCAAGCGTACGCTTCGTTATACCTGCTGCCACGCCCTGTGTACCTGTACCGACATGGCTCGCTATGCTGCACGCCAGAGGTCTGTACGTAACGTGATAACCCGGGAATTCCGACTTTATCATTCCGACCCAGCGGTCTATCTGCTCCTTAGTCTCCATTGTGCCCGAAGCACCGATGCTCAAATGCTCCTTCGGAACGTCTTTATACTTATTCGCGAGGTCATTGTGTACAGCCTCAAACATCTTCTTCTCGGCGTTGTCCATACCTCTTACTTTTGCGTATGCATCGAGCTTTCCGCCCTGTATCTTCAACACAGGTTTCAGGTTGAGAACGGTCGCGATAGCCGCGCCTGCCTTAGTGATCCTTCCTGTCTTGATTATGCGCTTCAGACTTTGAAGCGTGATATAAATATCGTTATTGTAGGTCTGCTCCTCAAGGTATTCCTTTATCTCCTGTCCCGTCATACCGTTTTCAGCCATGTACTGTGCATCGTAGACGGAGTCAAGCAGAGTTATGGATATGCGGTGATTGTCGACTACGATGACCTTTCCGTCATAGTCTGCGGAGAGGGCTGTAGCAGTCGCACAGGAACCGCTGAGTCCGCTTGTCATCGGGATATACACGAGCTCATCATAGCCCTGAGAGAGTATGTCATCCCACATCTGTGTGAGGTCTCCGGGAGATGGCTGCGAGGAAACGATATCCTTGTCCTCGTTGAGAGCCTTGTACAGCATAGTGTGGTCAAGTGTGACCTCCTCCATATAATCCTTGCCGTCGATCATTACGGGCATGGGCAGTACGAAGATTCCGTTAGCCTTGCCCTCTTCAAGCGTTATACCGCTGTTTGTGTCTGTCATTACCGCTGTTTTCATTGTTATCTCCTTTATCGGTCGAGAATTTGATAATATTATATCATTGTTGCGCCCTTTTGTCAAGATGAGAGCTCTTGCTGAACCGCGCATTAATTAGATATTGCTTTTTTTCTTGCAATGTGATATAATATAATGTATTGAAAATCCACCGAAAGGAATCACATAAAATGTCTGACAAGAATGAAAAGAACAATAAGCCCTTCGAGATACCGCGCCCTGTGTTTCCGAAAAGAGCCATTATCACGGGCGGTATGCCCTACGGCAACAAGGAGCTCCACTTCGGACACGTCGGCGGAATGTTCGTATTTGCGGACACCTACGCCCGCTTCATGCGCGACCGTATCGGTAAAGAGAACGTCATCTTCGTCGGCGGCACCGACTGCTACGGCTCCCCTATAGCCGAGGGCTGGCGCGTCAAGGTCAAGAACGGCGAGTTCAGCGGTACGCTTGAAGAGTTCGTGCAGCGCAACCATGACAAACAACAGAAGACTCTCGACGACTACGGCATATCACCGAACCTCTTTGCAGCTTCGGGCCTCGGACGCTCCAAGGAGATACACGCCGAGGTCACAGACTGGTTCATCAGCTCGCTCCACAAGAAGGGACAGCTCAATCAGATAACTACCATGCAGTTCTACGATGAGAAGGCAGGCTGCTTTCTCAATGGCAGACAGGTCATCGGAAAATGTCCTGTGGAAGGTTGTACCTCCGAAAAGGGCTATGCCGACGAATGTGACCTCGGACACCAGTATATGCCAGAAAACCTCGTTGACCCCGTCAGCACGCTCACAGGTGAGACTCCCACAATGAAGCCCGTCACCAACTGGTACTTCAAGCTCCGCGATTATGAGCAGCTGATGAAGGACTGGGTCGATGAGCTCAAAAAGCGCAAGGATATCCGTCCCGTCGTATGGAAGACGATAGACGAGTTCCTCAAGCCGCCCGTAATCTATGTAAAGCGCGAATTCGAGGAAAAGTACCTCACTCTCAAGGACTCCATGCCTGCGCACGAATATCTCGAGGAGCCCAAGAAGCCCTCGTTCACGATACAGTTCAGCAAGCTCTCAGACTGCGACGAGGCGTGCCGAATCCTCACCGAGAATGGCATCCGCTACAGAACGGGCAAGACACTTGTCCCCTTCCGTCTCACGGGTAATATCGAATGGGGGGTTCCTGCCCCTGTAATGGACGGCGTGGAAGGACTGACCGTCTGGGTTTGGCCCGAGTCGCTCTGGGCGCCTATCTCGTTCACGCAGACTTACCTCGAAAACGAGGGCAGGAGCCGCGACGAGTGGAAGGACTATTGGTGCAGCAAGGATTCTACCGTATACCAGTTCATCGGTCAGGACAATATCTACTTCTACGGCATCGCTGAACCCGCAATGTGGATGGCACAGCAGAGCTCCGATACCAAGACCGCAGATGTCCCCGACGGCGAGCTCCAGCTGCCCGTTATCGTGGCGAATCACCACATACTCTTCCTCGACAAGAAAGCTTCGAGCTCTGGAGCAGTCAAGCCTCCGATGGCTGACGACCTCCTCAACTACTACACTCCCGAGCAGCTTCGTATGCACTGGCTCGGTCTCGGTCTCGGTCAGCGATCGGTAAGCTTCATGCCCAAGCCCTTCAATCCCGACGCCAAGCCTGAGGACGCCGACCCTGTTGTAAAGGACGGTCTGCTCCTCTCAAATGTTTACAATCGCATGATACGCACAGCCTTCTACACCACACAGAAGGAATTCGACGGCGTAATGCCAGACCTTGCCCCCGAGGAGAAGTTCGTCGCCGACGCAAAGAAGGCTGTCCTCGAATATGAGAGACATATGTCCAAGTTTGCGTTCCACCAGTGTACCTACGTTCTCGACAGCTATATCCGCAACGGCAGCAAGTATATGGCAAAAGCTGTAAACGGCGAGAATATCAGCAACGACGAGCTCGCGCAGGCTCTTGCGAACCTCTTCTATATGATACGTATTGCGGGAGTGCTTCTGCACCCTATGGCTCCCTTCGGAACTGAAAAGCTCCGCGAGTACCTTGAGGTCGACGAGCGTATTTGGTCGTGGGACACTATCCTCGAACCGCTCACCTACTTCACAGGCAAGCAGCACAAGCTGAAATTCCTGCCTCCGCGCACAGACTTCTTCACACGTCACGAGAGCCAGTTCGCACAGGGCAGCGATGAATAAGAGCTCAGAGCTCAAAAAAGACCTTTACCCCAAATTGGTAAAGGTCTTTTTGTATCTATATTATCCAGACAGCTTACAGCTCTGACAGCGCAAGTTCGATTCGAGCAATGCTCTCTTCCTTGCCGAACACCTCCATAAGCTCTGTAGCTCCACCGGGAGTCACTCCAAGACGCGCAATAGCGATACGTATAGCCCACATAACAGCTCCCGCCTTCTTCTCTGTGGAAGCGGCGTAGCCTTTGAGCAGCTCGAACAGCGTATCGTTGTCCCAGCTCTCGGCATTTTTCAGAAGCGGCAGACAGTCCGCGAGGACTTCCTTGCAGCTCTCGGGAGTTGTCTTGTTCTTCTTATTTGTATAGAGCTCCTTGTTCATATCAAGCCTGTCAAGCACAAAGCCGATACGCTCCTTTATCTCGCAGAAGGCGTAGATACGCGATTTGAGCAGCTCTGCAAGCTTTTTCGTGTCAATGTAGGCGGGACAGAGCTCATCAAGTATCGGCAGAGCCTTTGCAAGGTAGCTCTCATCGTCCATTTTCTTGATGTACTCGGAGTTGAACCAGTTGAGCTTCTCGTAGTCGAATACGGCGGGAGACTTGCTGAGTCCCTCCATCGAGAAGTTTGCTTTGAGTTCGTCCATAGTGAAGAACTCCTGATTCGTATCCTTGGGACACCAACCGAGGAGAGCGATATAGTTGACGATCGCCTCGGGCAGGTATCCGTCCGCAACGAGGTCCTGGAAGCTTACCGCACCGTGACGCTTTGAGAGCTTCGATACCTTGCCGTCCTCGTCTTTGCCCATAAGGAGCGGGAGATGCACGTATGTCGGGCGCTCCCAGCCGAAAGCGTCGTAAAGGAGGCAGTATTTCGGCGTTGAGGTGAGGTACTCGTTTCCGCGTACAACATGAGTAACGCCCATGAGGTAGTCGTCCACAACGTGGCAGAAATTGTACGTCGGGTAGCCGTCAGCCTTTATCATTATCTGGTCGCGGAGCTCGGAGTTGTCGATAGTTACCTCACCGTAGACTTCGTCCACGTATGAAGTAGTACCTTCGAGCGGCATTTTCTGGCGTATTACATAGGGTATGCCCGCCGCGAGATTCTTCTCGACCTCTTCCTTCGGGAGTTCACGGCAGTGACCGTCGTAGCCGCCTATACCCTTGTCATCCTTGAGGGATTCAAGGCGCTCGGGAGTACAGAAGCAGTAATAAGCGTGACCGCTCGCGATGAGCTTCTCGGCATACTCTTTGTAGATAGGCAGGCGCTCGCTCTGAATGTAAGGACCGTGCTCGCCGCCCACAGCGGGACCCTCGTCGTAGTCGATTCCCGTCATTTCGAGCGTTTTGAGGATAACGTCCACCGCTCCCTCAACGAAGCGCTCCTGGTCTGTATCCTCTATACGGAGTATGAACTTGCCGCCCTGCGACTTTGAGAGCAGGTAGGAATACAGCGCAGTACGCAGATTTCCGATATGCATGAAGCCCGTCGGCGACGGAGCAAATCTTGTAGTGATATTCTTTGACATCTTTATTTCCTCGCTAATTATCTTTTGATGAAGTATTCCTCGTACCATACAAGGAAAGTATATATCGTCCACACCTTGCGCCAGTTGTCGGAATTACCGCCGACATAGTCGCTGTAAATGGCGTTTATCTCGTCGATGTTGAAGAACTCGGCGGCATAATTGCTGCTGAACTTTGCTCTCACGTCGGCGTTGTAGTTCTCGTCTGCGAGCCATATCCTCACAGGCACAATGAAGCCGAGCTTCTTGCGGAAAGCTATCTCCTCGGGGAGCACCTTTGCAGCAGCAGTTCTGAACGCTACCTTGTTCTGCTCCTCATTGACCTTGAAGCGCGACGGCATACGTGACGCGATGTCGAAGATACGAAGGTCAGTGAGCGGCATACGTATCTCGAGCCCCGCGGCAGTGCTCATTTTGTCCACGTTGAGGTAGATATCGCCCTCAAGCCATATCTGTATATCCACGTCGGACATCTTCGTCAGCGGGTCAAGTCCCTCTGTTTCGTCGTAGATATGTTTCACGAGGTTTATAGGGAGCACAGACGGATCGTAGGATTTGAGTATGCGTTGTTTCTCATCCTCCTTCATGATGTTGGTGTTGCCGACATAGAAGGTCTTGAGGTTATCGCCGTATTTCTCTGCGTTGCGGTACATATTGTACCCGCCGAAGAACTCATCGGCACCCTCGCCTGAGTAGCATATCTTGGTATGCTTGGCAGTCGCAAGGCAGCCGAGCGTGAACACGATAGCGGAGGCGTCGCCGAGCGGCTGCTCCATATTGTACATCGTATAAGGCACAATGTCGAAGAAATCCTTGGGCTGGATATTAGCAACGGAGTGCTCTACCCCAAGCAGCTCCGCAGTCTTTGCCGCAACGCGCGACTCGTCAAAGCGCTCCTCGTCGTAGCCGCAGGAATCGGCTCTCTTGGCGTCGCTCATCGCGAGCACGTATGAGGAGTCCACACCGCCCGAGAGGAAGGATTCAACGGTCTCGTCCTCGTCTTTGACCTCGGTGAAAATGTGCGAGAGCGTGGAATGTATCTCTTCCGCCCATTCATCACATGACTTGCTCTCGTCGGGTTTGAAGGTCGGAGTCCAGTATCTGCCAAGTTCAAGATTGCCGCCCCTGAATTCGAGCCAGTGACCGGGCATGAGCTTCTTCACGCCCTTGAAGAAGGTATCCTCGCCAGCAACATAGGTGAGTGTCATATATATCTGGAGCATATCCTTATTGAGCTCCTTGACGAAGCCCTCCTGCTCCATTATCGTGCGTATGGAAAGCGAGCAGAGCAGGCGTCCGTCAGTCGTCATATAGTAGTAAAACGGCTTTGTTCCGAACTGGTCGCGGAGTGCGAATATCTTGTCCTCCTTCTCGTCGTAGAGCCAGAACGCGAACATACCGTAAATGTGGTCGCCCATTGTACGTCCCCACTTCTCGTATGCCTTGACGATTATCTGCTTCTCACATTCCTTAGCGGACATTCCGCCGCCTATGCCGAGTTCCTCACAGAGCTGTCTGCGGTTGCGGATATGCCCCCTGTACTCACGTAATTCTGCCATGTGTGTTCCTCCGTTCAAAAAACTTCGTATATCTGCGGACGGTTCATCAGCTTGCCGAGCGCGTCCCTGACGTCTCCGCCCTCGAAGAGCACCTTGTTGAGCTGCTCCGTGATAGGCATCTCGACGCCCATTTTCTTCGCGAGCTGATACGCCGCATTGCAACAGCAGTATCCCTCTACCGTACCTACGCGCTTTACCGCTTCCTCTGGAGATATACCCTGTCCGATGAGAATACCAGCACGTCTGTTGCGGCTGTGCATACTCGTGCAGGTGACGATGAGGTCGCCTATGCCCGTAAGTCCGCTGAATGTTTCCACCTTGGCTCCGCAAGCCTTTCCAAGACGTGCTATCTCGTGGATACCGCGCGTCATGAGTGCCGCCTTGGTGTTGTCGCCGTAGCCCATTCCGTCGCAGATACCACAGCAAAGCGCGATGATGTTCTTCAACGCGCCGCCAAGCTCACAGCCGATAACATCATCGTTGAGATACAGTCTCAGGAAGCTGTTGCCGAGCTCGGACTGTATGTACTTCGCCGCCTCTGCGTCCTCAGACGCGCAAGCCATAGTCGTTGGCACGCAGCGTGCAACCTCCTCGGCATGTGACGGTCCCGACAGTACAACGAGCCTCTTTATGTCAAGCTCCTCCTTAATGACCTCGCTGAGGCGCTTGAGACTGCCCTCCTCAAGACCCTTACCTGTGTTCACAACTATCATGTGGTCGTCGATGTAGGGCTTTGCCTCCTTGGCAACGCCTCTGACGAACGACGAGGGTATACCGAATACGAGGATATCACAGCCCTTGATGCATGATATATCGCTCGTAAGGATTATCTCATTCGGGATCTGCACACCGGGGAGCTTCTGCTGATGCTCACCGTGAGCACGGATATCGTCTATCTCCGACTGGAACTTCGACCATACCGTAACGTCGTGCTTGCCGCACTGCTTTGCCATTATTGCTATCGCGAGGCCGAAGCCTCCCGAGCCGAGAATAACTATATTTGCCATAAGATGTCCCCCTTTATTCAGTCAGCAAATCTCGAGCTGAACGAAAACTTCGTCTCCGTGTTGTTCATAAGACGCTCGATGTTCGTACGATGCATCCATATTATCAGCGCCGCCATCGGAAGCGACAGTATCAGGTAGAGGAAGCTCCTGCCGAAGCCGATGCCGTTGACTATCCACGACATGAGGAATATCGCGAGAGGTCCGTACGCAGTCGCCATTATGGACGAAAGTGATACGTACTTGCAAAGTGCGAGCGTTACGATAAATATTGCCAGAAGAGCGATGAATACTCTGAAATCGAGAGCAATAAAGGACGCTGCTCCCACAAGGACGCCCTTGCCACCCTTAAAGCCGTAGTAAACAGGGAAAACGTGTCCGACTATAGCGAAAAATGCTGCGATATAGCCGATGTAGTGTACGTCATTGTCAGGCAGGAAGCCTACTTTGAGCCAGCCTGCCACAAGTCGTGCAAGCGCAACTGCAACTACTCCCTTCAGCAGGTCGCCAAGGAGAGTTAGTCCCGCGCAAGCAGGTCCGCAGCAGCGATAGGTATTGGTCAGACCCGCATTCCTGCTGCCCATTGTGCGGATGTCTTTGCCTCTGACAAGCTGTACCACGATTATCGAGAAATTGAGGCTGCCCAGCAGATAGCCGATTGCGGCAGCGATTATAAGAGCGAATAACACTTTCATTATTTATCGTTTCCTCCTCTTTCACGGACGATGAAGCGCACAGGCGTTCCCTCGAGACCGAACGTTGAACGTATCTGATTTTCAATGTATCTTCTGTAAGAAAAATGGAAAAGGTCTGCCCTGTTCACAAATGTGACGAACGTAGGCGGCTTTGTTGAAGGCTGGGTCATGTAGTATATCTTCAGTCGTCTGCCCTTATCCGACGGCGGCTGCACCCTCGTAGTAGCATATGCGAGGACATCGTTGAGCATTCCTGTCGAGATACGCATACTGTTCTGCCCGTATGTATATTTTATGAGCTCATAGAGCTTGTTTATTCGCTGTCCCGTCTTTGCCGAGATGAACACGAACGGCACATACGACATAAAGCTGAAGTCGTTTTCGAGCTAGGTGCGGAACTCCTGCATGGTCTTGTCGTCCTTTTCAACAAGGTCCCACTTGTTGACGGCAACTACACATGCCTTGCCCTGCTCGTGAGCATAACCTGCGACCTTTGAGTCCTGCTCCGTGAAGCCCTCCGTCGCGTCAAGCATTATCACGCAGACATCCGCACGGTCGACCGCCATATATGCGCGGAGAACGCTGTAATGCTCGACCTTATCGGTCACCTTCGACTTCTTGCGTATCCCTGCTGTGTCTATGAATACGAACTTGCCGTATTCGTTCTCGATAACAGTGTCAGTGGAGTCACGCGTCGTACCCGCGATGTCGGAAACAATAACGCGCTCCTCACCTGCTATTCTGTTAATCAGCGAGGACTTGCCTGCGTTAGGCTTGCCAATTACGGCGACCTTTATCTTGTCCTCACCATACTCCTCCTCGTTTGCGGCGGGGAGGTACTCGTATATCGCGTCGAGCATATCGCCCGTACCGTGACCGTGTACCGACGATATCGGGAATGGCTCGCCAAGTCCGAGATTGTAGAACTCGTACAGCTCAAGCGGAGGTTCGCCGAGACTGTCGACCTTGTTCACCGCAAGTATTATCGGCTTGCCGCTCTTTATCAGCATCTCTGATACAGCGTAATCGTCCGCAGTGACTCCGCACCTTATATCGGTCACAAAAACTATCACGTCCGCCTTTTCTATCGCGAGTTCCGACTGTCTCCTCATCTGCGCGAGAATAACGTCGTTGCTGTCGGGTTCGATTCCTCCCGTGTCCACGACCATGAACTCCTTGCCGCGCCACTCGCACTTCGAATAGATGCGGTCACGCGTAACTCCCGGAGTGTCTTCCACAATGGAGAGACGCTGACCTATCAGTTTGTTAAACAGCGTAGACTTGCCGACATTCGGACGTCCCACGACTGCTACTATCGGAAGTGACATAGAATCACGCTCCTTTCTTATGTATCTGTTATTTTACTGAATCTGCTTTTTTAAGGTAATCGGTAAGGTGAGCACCGTCCTCGTTGTCAACTCCGAGGAAGATGACATCCTCACCGTCAAAATCGCCGATAAAGAACTGGTCACTGTTTACTATCCTCGTCAGGCGCTCGAAGAACGCATTGAGGCTGTACGCAAAGACCTCCTTATCTTGCTCGTCTCTGCCGAAATTAATTATCTGCCCGACTCTGCCGTTTGCGTCAGGGTCGAGATCGAGACCGAGGAAGTTTCCGCCTCCGTCGGCGCATATCGGTATCCACTTCGCATTGGCATACTGCCTTTTGATGAAGCCCACGGGCTTCGAGGTGAATGAGCTCTCATCGCTGATCCCGTGTTTTTCTGCGAGCTCCGTCCAGTGCCTGACCTCGGAGACGACCTCGTCAAGGCTTAGGAAGTGAAACCCCAGTATCACGCCGCACATTGCCTCTGGAGCATCTCCGTTATTGGCAAGGTAAAGCTCCTTTAGCTCTATCGGGAAGCGTATACCCAACGCCTGCTCAGCTGCAACAAGCCTGTCGAGTGTCGCGCAACCGTTGAGGTTTCCTCTTAGCAAAGGCATTTTCGAGAAAAGTGCCTGTTTGTAAGTGTTCCATGCGTTCAGCATACTTTCCACCTCATTTTTTCATTATAAGTCGCAATATGACCGCAAGCAGGATATGCGCAGGATAGAAGATGTAAAAGAACCACTTCGAGAACATCGGGAAGTGTCCTTTTTTGCCGTTGTAGAAGACTGTCATTATAAGATACGCAGCAACAAAGTCGAAGATGTGTACGAATGTCACCTCAAGCTTTATCGGCGTGAAGTCCGTTATCAGCGACGGTACTGACGATACCCCGATGTATACCGCCCATATTGAGAAGTACCATAGAGCCCTCGCTTTTGGCTTTTCACGGAAGATGTGCAGTCCGAAAATAATGAGAGTACCGAATACTGCCCACTCTGCCTTTATCGCTATTGAGCCGAGACAGCACAGTATCACAAGCCCTATCCTCTGCCACAGCTTCAGCTTGGTATCCCATGCGCAGAGCGCAAGCAGTCCGAACAGGAGACCGAACATTACATTCGTCTGCCACCAGCCGTAAAGCCTGAACCACAGCAGATAGAACGGCACCTGTGTTATAAGACCGAATATCAGCAATCTCAGGGCGTATTTCTTCCGAGAGCGCGTAT
>JAGCHA010000091.1 GCA_017649325.1 Ruminococcus sp. | reverse complement strand
TATACCAAACGAGGAAGGTGAACACCGTCCATATCTTACGGCTGTTGTCGGACTTGCCGTCGCGATGGTCGTCGAGGAGCTTCACAAGCAGCTCCGTGTTGAAGAACTGTTGAGCACTATCACTCTCGAACGTCCCACGCACGATACCGTAGTATTTTTCCTCCTTGAGCCACACTCTTATCGGCACAGGGAAGCCGAGCTTCTTCTTCGCGGCAGTCTTGGCGGTCTGCTCGGGAGTATCCTTCTTTGCAGCAAGCCTCATCGCATACTTGGTGATGTACTTGGTCTCGTCAGTGCCTTTTTCGTGTGTTACGCGGTACTTGGTAGGAATCTGCTCCGCAAGTGCCATGACCTCCTTGTCGAGGAAGGGCACGCGCAGTTCGAGTGAATTCGCCATACTCATTTTATCGGCTTTGAGCAGGATATCTCCCGCCATCCACATATGGAGGTCGAGGAACTGCATCTTCGTCACGTCGTCCATATCCGCAACGCGCTTGAAGTATGGCATGGTTATCGCCATAGGCGAGGGCGCGGACGTCTCCGTCTTCAGCAAAGCCTTGCGCTCGGCAGGCGAGAACATATAGGCATTGCCGATGAAGCGCTCCTCTACGTCCTTGCCCTTGCGGACAAAGAAGTTGACTCCCCTCTTTGCGGGAAGCTTCCCAGCCACGCTTCCGACAGCTCTGCGTATACCTCTCGGGAGCTTGTCATAGAGCGTGCCGTCAGGGTCGCTGTATACGTTATATCCGCCGAATATCTCGTCTGCGCCCTCACCCGAGAGCACAACTTTCAGCCGCTCGGAGGCAATGTTGCAGACGAAGTAGAGCGCCACCGCAGACGGGTCAGCGAGCGGTTCGTCCATATGATACTGAATCTTTTCAAGGCTTCCCCAGTATTCCTCAGGAGAGATGACCTTGCTTGTATTTTCGATGTTGACAGCCTTGGAGAAGTTCTTCGCCCAGCCTATCTCATTGTATCTCTCATCATTGCCGAAGCCGACTGTGAACGTCTTGTCAACGTCGGCAATAGCGGCAACATAGCTCGAATCCACGCCGCTCGACAGGAACGAGCCGACCTCTACATCAGCTATCTTGTGTGCCTTCACGGAGTCGTGGAAGGTATCGGAGATCCGATCCACCCACTCGTCGAGCGAGGGCTTTTCGTCGGGGCGGAAGTTCACGTCCCAGTAGCGCTTTATGGACATCTTGCCGTCCCTGAATATGAAATAGTGCGCAGGCAGGAGCTTGAACACGTTCTTGAAGAAGGTCTCTTCCGTCGGCGAATACTGGAAGGTGAGGTAGTTTTCGAGAGCGGCGGTATTGAGTTCCTTTTTGAACTCGGGGTGAGCGAGAAAGCTCTTTATCTCCGAGCCGAACATCAGGGTTCTGCCCATTTTAGCATAGTACATGGGCTTAATGCCGAAGAAGTCGCGCGCGCCGAAGAGCTCGCGTTTATTTTTGTCCCAGATAACGAAAGCGAACATACCGCGGAGCATATTGAGCAGGTCAGCGCCGAACTCCTCATAGCCGTGTATAAGCACCTCGGTATCGGTGTTGGTTTTGAAAGTATGACCTGCCTCGACGAGCTTCTCACGTATCTCGCGGTAGTTGTATATCTCGCCGTTGAAAATGATGACCTTCGAGCCGTCCTCGTTGAAGATAGGCTGGTCGCCCGACGAGCTTATGTCTATGATACTCAGTCGTCTGTGACCGAGGGCGATATCCCCGTCCACATACTTGCCCTCGGCGTCGGGACCGCGGTGACGTATCCTGTCCATCATTTCGCCGATGACCTTGTTTGCATCGTCAATATTATTGGTAAAGCCAACTATGCCGCACATATAATTTCCTCCGACTGATGAATTCTCCTGAATTATTATACTACATTTTCCGCTTTTTTGCAACAGCAGTTTGCAAAAAACTTTGAAATCGGGAACGCCGCCTGACTGTCGCCAGTTCTGTCTGTAAGCTTCACTGACCTCTCCACACACTGTGGAGAGTCACCCTCGGAATTCCGTGCATTACGATATCTATGAATGCTCTACGCCACAAAAAAGCTGCCGCCAAAAGGCGACAGCTCTATTGCGATTATTCATCAAACGAGTCGAGGTCTATCCCCTGAAGAAGCTCCTTGAGTGAAGCGAGCTCATCAGCGGTGAGAGTAACGCCCTTGCCCATTCTTGAATGGTCGGGAGCCCACTCGCGTATATCGTACTTAGGGTCGTGGTCGTTCCAGCTGACCATATTCAGCTCCTTTTTCCATCCCTTAGCGTTCTCTGAGAGAACTCCTATCTCTTCTGTTATCTCGTATTTCAGCTCTGCCATGATACGAACTCCTTTCTGTTTTTCTCTACAAAACGGTCTGTGCCGTTTCAACATTAATTATTTTACCACAAAAAGGAAATTTTGTAAATACCCAAAAGTTTTAATTATATTGACACGCACAGGTAGTTAAGTGCCCGCGAATAGATTCCCTCGGGACGAGTCCGCGAGGTTATGAGCATTTCCGCGAAATCCACTGCATCCTCGATATCCCGCGAAAAATCGGGGATAGTCTCAAAGTCACCTGTTTTCAGGTCCTGTGCCTCGATACCGTATGTAATAATGTCGTCGCCGCCTGTAAACACCCTTCCCGCGATGACGCGGTACGACACCTTATTATCGGCGCAGACCTCCATATAGACCGTTCTGTCGCGGACCTCCTGCCTTTTCTTTCTGATGATCCCGAACATAATAACGCCTCCTGTTCAATTGTTCTCGGTAAGGACAATTATATCATACAGGAGGCGTTATGTGAAGAGGTCGTTCTGTGTTCTTTTTGCAGTAAAAGAGAAACTAATGTCGAAAAAACGTGCTCATTCCTTCGGTATCACAAGGTCGAGCGAACGTGAATAGTCGTCAAATATCTCCTTGAGTTCCTCATCCATTTCCTTGTATATCTCCTCGGATTTGCTCGCTATAGTTCCTTTGGTCTTGTCATCGGCATAGAGCACCCATCTGCCGCCCTTGAGCTTGACGGAGTATATATAGAAGTGAAGCTGTTCCTTCTCGTCGTCGCCCTTGACCGTGAACTTGATCTTGAGCCTGTACGCCTTCTTGACTACAGCGTCATACTTCTCGAACTCCTTTTTCAGCTTGCGGAAGTCTCTCGACGTCGCAGGCTTCTTCTTTACTATCTTAGCCGATACCTTCAAATCGTCACCGAAGTAGCTGTCCTCGCAGACCTCCTTGACGTCGGCAATGAGGGAATCCATATCATCGGTAACGTCGTTCCACTCGCTGTCGCCGTCCTCGGCGTCGTCGCGGAGCTCCTCAACGTAGCCTCGCGGGTAGAAGGAGTTGATAACAAGCTCTGCTCTCTCCCTGTTCAAGCCCTTGACCGTGTTCCTGACGGGACGCTTGTAGCCGTTCCCCGCGACGTTCCCGATGGCCACAATGAACAGCACGAGGCAGAACGCCGCCGCACACACGAGGATAAGTCCGCGCTTCAGCAGAGTTCCGCTCATCATGGGTGCGGGGACTTGCGGAGAAGCCACAACTGTTGCAGGCGGAGTCTTATCCTCAGCAGAGTCATCCTCCTTATTCTCGGCAGCTTCGCCGCTGACACTTTCATCCCCGCTCTCGGCAGGAGCCTCGCGTGTCACTTCCTCAGCTGTTTCCGCCTCAGTCTTTTCAGCCTCAGCTTTTTCGGCTTCTTCCTTTGCTTTGGCAGCCTCAACAGCCTCATTACAGGTACAGCTCTCGCCGTCCTCAAGCTTCTTTCCGCAGTATTTACAAAATGCCATAATTGACCTCCTTACTCCATACCATTGATGTCCATGTATATTTTCTGCATCCGAATGTCAGTCTCTGCGATACGCTCTGCGCACTCACGGAGCTCGTTCGATATCTCGGGAGTTATCGCCGCGCTGGTCTTGTAGCGCAGCTGATGCTCGAGGCTTGCCCAAAAGTCCATAGCGATAGTGCGTATCTGTATCTCCACGGGAGCGTACCGCTTCTGCGCAGCAAGATACACGGGAACGTTGATTATCATATGGTAGCTTCTGTAGCCGCTCGGCTTCGGTTCCTTGATGTAGTCCTTCTGCTTGATGACGATGAAGTCATCTCGATGCGAGAGCATCTCCGCGAGCACATAAATGTCGCTGATGTAGTAACAGGTCACGCGTATGCCCGCGATATCAAGCAGATTCTTTCGGGCATTCTCAGGCGTGAGCGGCACGTCCTTCTTCGCAAGCTTATTGATTATAGATTCCGCCGATTTCAGGCGGCTCTTGATATCGTGTATGGGATTGCGCTGGTACTTTATGCTGAACTCGCTGTCGAGAATTCCGAGGTACGTCTTGACTACCTCTATAGCGCTCTCGTACAGGTGCGCAAGGTCGACAAACTCGTTGAAGGTACGGGTAATGTTCTCCTTTTCGGCAGGTCCGCGCTCAACTATCGCAGGGAGCTGCTGTATACTTTCAAGATAGAAATCCATTTCATTCATAGTGTATGTCCTTTCTATCGTTTTTCAGCCTATTGCTGAGACTATTTCATTTACTGCTCCGACCGCATTCCCGTCCTTGAGCAGCTTATCGGCTGAACTCTTTGCCTTTGTCACCTCTGACGGGATATTGCCGTCGGAGACAACGGCAACGGTGATCGATTTTGTGTCAAGCATTATCATGAAGCCTTTCCCGTCGGAGCGGCGCTCGAAATAGCTGCGGCAAATCTCCTCGTTGGATTTGTTTGTGCCATTGGAGGTCGCAAGCACATACACTGACTTCCTGCCCGCGAGTTCTTCCTCGAGCGAAGCAAGCTCCTCATCCGTGAAAGCGCCGATGTTGTCGAAGACATACTGCGGACAGTTCTCGCCAAGCTGTAAAATACGCAGTATCGCGGAATAGCAGTCACCGTTCATGATGTCCTTGGTCGACCAGTAGAGCGGTAACTTTTCCGAGCCGTCGGGAATGGCACGGAGAGCGCTGCCTGTCCTGTAGAGGCAGTCGTCGCCCTTATCGTTGTTGATGAGCAGCAGCAGGCCGCTTCCTCTGCCCTCATATATCGAGTCATAGGAGTCGGCAGCGTAGTCATAAGGCGATTTTCCGCCGAGGTCGTCAGTGATGACTACAGCGGTATTGATGAGCCGCTCCTTGTAGAGCTTCTCGCAGTAGCTGCTGAGCCGTGCAGCCTCGTCCACAGTAAGCACATCCGACCACTTTTCGTAAAGGTATTCTCCCTCAGCAGTCGGGAGTCCCGAAATATCGGGCAGCGGAGCCTCGGTCACGGCTTCAATGGTCGCCATGGTAGTCTCCGCAGGAGCATCTGCCCCCGAAATAGCGGAAATACTGTGTGAGCAGCCCGTCAGCATTATCACAGCAGCAACCAATAACACTGCCGCAGAAAAATTTTTCAAAAAAATCATCCCTTGCTCTTGTATTACTTCTTATATTTTAGTATAATTTAATTGAAAAATCAAGTATATGAGTGTAAATTCTTTGCAAAGGCGGTCATAATTATGGATTATACGGTAAAGGGCACGGATATCCTTGTTCACGAACCCGACCTCGACCTCGACGAGACTCTCGACTGCGGACAGGCTTTTCGCTGGCGGAAAACAGCTACAGACTACGACTGCACCTACACTGGCAGCTTCATCAACGACAGGCTGACAGTCTCGCAGGTGAAGGCTGGCGAATTCATCTTCCACGACACCACCGAAGCTGATTTTCTCGCAAAATGGCGGGATTACTTCGACTTCGACACCGATTACTCCGAGCTGAAGCGCTGCTTCTCCGAGGACGTGACGCTTTCCAAGGCGTGCGAATTTGCAGGTGGCATAAGGCTTCTGCGACAGGACAGCTGGGAGTGCCTCATCTCGTTTATTATTTCCCAGAACAACAATATTCCCCGAATCAAGGGCATTATTGACCGCCTCTGCGACAATTACGGCGGCAAATTCCCGACAGCAGAGCAGCTTTCGCAGGAGACTCCCGACTCTCTCGCCTATCTGCGGAGCGGCTTCCGCGCGAAGTACCTCTGCGACGGAGCATACCGCGTGGATTCAGGCGAAACAGACCTTGCAAAAATAGCGGCTGCTCCCATAGACGAGGCAAGAGCGGCTCTGAAAGCGATAAAGGGCGTAGGACCAAAGGTCGCGGAGTGTGTACTTCTGTTCGGTATGCATCGCGTCGAAGCCTTCCCGATAGATGTGTGGATAAAGCGCGTGCTCGCGGAGTACTACCCTGACGGATTCCCCGAATTTGCAAGGGATAACGCAGGCATCGCGCAGCAATACCTCTTCCACTACATACGCAATCTGAACAAGGAATAAATTTCTCCGCGCGGTCAATACTCTCCATATATGCAGCCGACACCTGACGCGGGCGCGCACATAAGCGCGTCCCTGCAAAGCGGCCAACTAACGGAGGTATTATGATAAAAGGCGTAAACAAGCAGATAATCGAAGTCAATGAACCTGACAGCATTTATTTTGAGAAGGCAGTATTCTACCTGCGTGCGGGAGTGCGTAAGCTCCCTGCCGAGGTCAGCCGCCGTGAGATAAACCGCTGTCTCGGAGGCAAAGCAAGTTTGTACCAACGCGGTAGCAGAAGGCTCAGACTTCTCCGCACATCGACCTATATTGCGGCAGCTCTGGTCATAGCTGTTCTGTTCCTTGTCGTTTTGCGGTGAACTTGACTGTTTCGGCGACATTCCGAAAAGACGGGTGCACTGAATGCGCCCCTATATTATCATGAGCTCTGAGTTCAGAGCTCATAGCTCTCTTTGTTGAATTATATTGCAATCCGAGCAATAATGTTGTATAATATACGTATAAACGAAACCCTTCCCCGCGAAAGGAGGATAGTTATGGAGCACCCCGAAGCTATGAATTTCAAAAGCAAATTCTCGCGGCGTATCATCAATACGCCAAGTCCTGCCGCTAAAAGCACATTCTTCTATATGCAGGAAACAGGCGTCATCAAGCCCGAGGACGCTCCCGAAACACACCGCCGCGACCTCGACTCTATGCTCATAGTCGCTGTAGTCGACGGCTCAGGTGAACTCGAATATGACGGTCGCGTATTCCCGCTGAAAAAGGGCGACTGCTTCTTCATAGACTGCAATGTCCCGCACTTTTACAAGAGCTCTTCGGACGACCCGTGGGAGCTGCTGTGGGTACACTTCAACGGCGCGACCTCACGGCAGTATCACGACTACTTCATTGGTCAGTCGGAGGTCGTATTTCACCCCGCGATATTCGACAGATTCGTGTCTGTGATAAACGAAGTGATCGAGGTAAACGCCGCAAAAAAGCCCGAGGCTGAGATACTCACCTCGCGGCTAATCGTGGAGCTTCTCACGATGTCGCTTACCGTAAACAGTTCCGCAAGCCGGTACGAGACCGTACTCAAGCAGAAGCTCGGCGCTGTCAACAGCTACATCGAGGACCATTTCAGCGAGGATCTCTCGCTTGAAAAGCTCTCCTCGGAGTTCTACATAAGCAAGTTTTATCTCACGAGAGAGTACAAGAAGATTTACGGCAAGACCATTTTCCAGCACATAATCAGCTGCCGCATAAACTACGGCAAGCAGCTTCTTCGCTTCACTGACAAATCAGTCGAGGAGATATCGCATCTCTGCGGATTCAACGACCAGAGCTACTTCGCCCGCCAGTTCAAGAAAGCGGAAAACCTGACCTGTTTTGCCTACCGCAAAAAATGGCGTGATTAAGGAGGGACACAAATGAACGACGCATTCAGCATACTCTTCCCATTCAAAAGCGAAACGACCTACAAACAGCTCTCCCCAGCCGCCTGCCACGACATCGGACTCGACGCAATATGCAAGTCGATGACCGACGACGCCAAAGAGCAAAAGATGATAATGAACGTCATCTCGCAGATGACCGCCGACCCGCGCGTTTCCGCATACAGGCAGAAGGTGTTTGCGGACATTCTCGCTCTCCCCGAACTGAGAGAGAAGATGACCGAGCTCTTTGATAAAATGGAGTTCATACGCAACTTCGGAACCATGCACAAAAACTCGGAGGAGGAACTCGGTCTGTGGCATTTATTCCACCGCCTTGACGAACTCAGCGGCTACATTAAATGTGTGGAGGCGATGCGCGAGTGCCTCTCAGATGAGCGCATACAGTCTCAGGGACTCACTGACCTCCGCAAGCACATCGACGACCTCTACAATGAAGCATACTTCGCCGAGATGAAAAAGGACATCGCCGCCCTGAAGGTCAAAGCTTCGGACGTCCAGAGCGTGACCCTCGGCATAAACGTCAACGAACGCTTCGAAGCCGTCAGCATGGGTCTTGTCTCAGTAAACAGCAAGCCTTTCAAGAAATCGGGTATCGTCAGCAATTTCGCGGACGCCCTTTCCTCCAAGGATAAGATACAGGACACCGCTGACTGGAACGGCGATATGCACTATCAGCAGATAGAAAAAGAACACAAAAGCAACATTATCGAATTCATGAAAAACGAGGGCGGTATGCTCGCGGTCGGCACTGTGGGCGGCATGGACTCACGCATCAAGACTACGATGGTGAGTGCTATGGCTGGCGACGCTTCCATAGGCTCGACCTTCTACCTCGAGACCATCATCAACAAAATGCTCGGCTCGCTGGTTAAGAAGCTCCGCGACACGCTGACTAAATATGCCAATGTAGCGATAGTGAACATCTCCTCGCTTATTCCCGAATTCGTATACTATATCCGCTTTGCCGAGTTCATCGAAAGGCTCACTGACAACGGAGCGCGCTTCTGCGAAGCTGTAGTCTCCGACAGCACAGATATGGCAGCTCGCGGCTTCTACAACCTCAAGCTCGCGGTAATTCTCAAGAACAAGAGCGAAATAGTCCCGAACGACCTCGACTTCGACGACGAGCACACGCTGTACATACTTACAGGAGCGAACCGCGGCGGTAAAACCACGATAACTCAGGCTGTCGGGCAGATGTTCGCGCTTGCTCAGGGCGGCATTTACGTCCCCGCGGAGAGCTTCTCTTACCGTCCTGTAGACAGCATATACACTCACTTCCCCGCAGACGAGGACAAGTCTATGGACCTCGGACGTCTCGGCGAGGAGTGCATACGCTTCAAGGAGATATACAACGAATGCACCGCGGACAGCCTCGTCCTGATGAACGAAACTTTCTCGACGACCTCTTTCGAGGAGGGCTACTACATCGCCCGCGACTCAGTCCGCGCCCTCATGGAGAAGCGCGCGCGTACGATATTCAACACACATATGCACAAGCTAGCCTCCGACGCTGAGGAGCTCAACAACTGCAGCGGCGGCTCACGTGCCGCCTCGTTGATAATGAAAAGCGACGGCGGACAGAGGTCATTCAAAGTTGAAGTCGCATCTCCCGAGGGAATGTCCTACGCAAGCGATATTGCTAAGAAGTACGGCGTCACGTACGAAATGCTGACAGGCAGAAAGGAAAAGGAAGACTAAAATGGAATTTAAGACCAAAGAAGAATTCGAAAGCAGAATAAAACGCGTTATCGTCTCCGAGCAGGAGATACGCGCCGCTATCGCCGAGGCAGGCAGATACATAGACGGAATTTTTGACGGTAACCCCATACTTCTCGTGAGCATACTCAAAGGCTCATTCGTATTCCTCGCAGACCTCGCAAGAGCGGTGTCCGTCCCCTGCGAGGTAGGCTTCATGGCAGCAAAGAGCTACTACGAGGACACGCAGTCCTCGGGCATAGTCCGCATCACTATGGACCTTGAGCGTGATATCTCAAACTGCCATGTTGTCATAGTCGAGGACATCATCGACACGGGAAGAACACTTTCGGACGTTGTAAAGCTCCTGAAATCAAGAGGACCGCTGTCCCTGAGAGTAGTGACCCTGCTCGACAAGCCGAGCCGCAGGATAGTACCGTTCGAGGCAGATATGTCGCTGTTCACGATACCCGACCTCTTCGTTATAGGCTATGGTCTCGACTACGGCGAATATTTCAGGAATATACCGTATATCGCAGAATTCGGAGAGTAAAAAAATACCGTTATCAGTTCAGTCTGATAACGGTATTTTCATTCATTCAAGGGATCTGCACCTTACTTTTTCTTGTAAGAAACAGGAAGGTCAGACTGCTTTATCTGCTTGGCATCGAGCTGCTGTATAGTGAGAGCGTCATACGCTGTGATACCGTCGCCGTTATCGTAAACGTCGCCGTTTATAGCGCCCTGTGCCTTGAGTGCGTACTTATCCTTGTTAGCAATGCTCTGGAGGATAGCTACTGCATCTGCTACGGTTACCTTCTTGTCGACGTTAGCGTCGCCCCAGAGGGTATCACCGTTAGTGGTTTTCTTGGTAGTCGATGCTATAGGCATCGGATTGTCCTCGGGAGTAGTTCCGTCGGGCTCTGTGCCCCATACGAGCACATCGTCAGCGTAGAGCGTGATCTTATCAGTGATAGCAGCAGCCTCGTTCTCGTCCTCGAAGGATACAAGGTCAGCATAGCTGTAGTCGTTCTTGGAATCCCACGAAACGTCCTCGAAGGTCTCCTTGTCCTGATTGTATCCGAGTGCGAACTGGAATACACGGCTTCCGTAGAAGTCACAGTCCTTCCACTGCATCTCAACGTAATAAGTACCGTTGTCGTCGTACTTCTGCGGAGGAGTGAACTTTACCTCGTTCTTGTTATTGGAGTAGCCCTTCTCCTGATCGTAATCGATACGGTAGAAGATGTATTCATCGGGGTCGTAGCCCGCATCAACGAGCTCCTCGATGTTGAAGTAATATCTTGCCTTGAGGTTGCTCTCGAAGCGCGGAGGATCAACTGTTCTGTTGTAAACAACGACCTTGAGCTGAACGCTGCCTTCCTGCTCCTGATTCTTACCGCCTGCTGCATAGATACCAACAGGGAGCGGATTGCCGTCGGCGTCAACCTGATCGTAGCCTGCCTTTGCGTTCTTGGACATATCGAAGTCGGGAATAAGGTGGTTATCCTTCTCATACTCTTTGCCCTTAGCGCCGAAGAAGTGGTACAGACCCGCAAGGTCGCCGCAGAGTGCAGCGTTGTAGTCGTCTGTAACTTCGTTGTAGATGTAGTCTGTGGTCTCGTCAACGTGGATATCCTTGAGGTCAGGTCCGCCAACGAGAGCGCCCCAGAGGGTGTGTACCTGACTTATCGGGTCTTCCATGCTCTGCTTGCCCGAGCAGTGTGACGAACGGTGGTGAGGATGAGTAGCATAGCTGTTCTCATAGCCTACAATGTAGGAGTAACCCATCGGGTTGTCGCCGAGGATGTATTCCATCTGGTCCATAGCCCAGCGAGCGAAGGTGTCATCACCTGTCTCCTTGGCGTAAACCATAGCCTGAAGTCCTGCTGCGGTGTTGTAACGAGCGGAGCCGTAACCTGCAACGACTGCCCAGCCGTTAGGCGACTTGGCGATGAAGTTGTTTACCTGCTCGTTCTCGGGAAGGTCTGCAATCTCCTTGTATGTCATCGGCTGGTTCCAGATAAGGTCGTCCATGCCGAAGTACTTATGAGTAGTTGTAGCAACATAGGGCTTTCTCATGAGCTTGACCGTGCTTGAAGCTCCGCTTGCGGCAGTGGTAGTACCCGCTGCGGCAGCGTCCTTCTTCTCGTCGAGTGCAGAGGTAACTTCGCCCTTCTCTATCTGCTCGGCAGCAGACTTGCTGTAGCCCGACCAGAATTCGAGGTTCCAGTGGAAGATATACCAGTCACGTGCTGTATTGGTAACAGGAGCGAGCTTAGCGAAAACTCCGCCCCAGACTGTATCCCAGCAGTGTACCCAGATGTTCTGCCAGCAGTTGCCCGTATCAGTCATGATACGCTTCATATAGCCTATATAAGGATGAGCACCCTTGTCGTTGGTAGTCTCCTCGTCAACAGCTATGATGTGGTCGATATAGTCGTAATCCTCTGTGCAGTAGTAGAGCCATACAGCAGCCCATGAGAGCTCGTCGTAGTCATAGCTCGATGTGTAGAAACCGCCGTCGTAGCCGAGGCTGGTAGCCGTCGGGACTTCACCGGGCTTCCATACCTCAGTATGAGTCTCTCTTGCGAAGTCGTAGAGAGCCTTTGCGTACTTGAGACTCTTTTCTGCATAATCGGAGTCTGTATCCTTGAAGTTGAGGTAGTTGATAGCGAGTGATGCAGCCGCGCCTGCGCACTGGTCGGAAGCAGGCATTTCGGTCGTAGCGAAGTAAGCGGGACGCTTAACACCGCATGACGAAGAAGCGACTACAGTGCCGTCTACCTGAAGCTCGGGAGCACACCAGTAGTTATGGTCGTTATTACCCTCGCCGACCTGATAGCAGTAACCAACGACCTTACCGTCGTCATCGAGGAAGGTAGCCTTCATAAAGTAGTCGTTTATCCAGCGGAGCTCGTCCTCGACGTGCTCATCAAGACCCATAGCCTTGTAGTCATCGCGGAACTCATAGTAGCCCCAGCCGACTGTAGAAGCGGAGTAGCTTCCCGGGAGACCGAATTTAACGTGGTCGCCTGCGTCGTGCCAGCCGCCTGTGAGGTCAAGTGTGCCGTTGCCGTCGGGGTCGAGCCATTTCTTATTCTTGGCAATGAATTCCTCGGACATATTCACTCCGACGTAAAGGTCAGGATCGTCATCGCCGAGATTCGGGTCTTTTTTGCCTTCATCTCCGGGTCCTATTCCCTGACCGTCGCCGAGCTCCTCGTCGGTCTTGCCCTTGTTTACGGTAGGCATTGGGTTCATGGGCTGGAGCGGAATCTCGCCGTCCTTCACATGGCAGTCGTCACGCCATGAGTAGTAGCCGTCCTCGCCTACCTTGTCGCCGCACTTGTTTGCGTCGTAGAAGCAGAGGGCAAGCTGGAGAGCCTCCTGAAAATTGTGGTAGTTGTTCGGATTATCAGGATCAACAACAGCAGCCTGTACGGGACTTGCCGTAAACACGCCGCTTCCGAGAAGAGTTGCCGCGGTGGTGATCACAGCCGCGCTCTTCTTGAGTAAATCCGATCGTTTCATGTGATACTTCCTTTCAAAAAGATATTTTGCCTAAGAGAGGTTAGGCAGAAATGGCCGTGCAAAAGCACGGTTCAGTCCTTGGTGATCATTTCAGCAGACCGTTCTTCTTGAGTCTGTCAAACACGATGTTATATCCATCGTTTCCGTCCTTGAGCGAGCGGTTCACTCTGCTTATGGTAGCGGTGCTCGCGCCTGTCTCGGTAACGATACTGTTATAGACGCGGTGCTCGTCAAGGAGCTTTGCAACATGAAGTCTCTGCGCGAAGGATTTCAGTTCGATGCTTGTGCAGAGATCGTCGAAGAATTTGTAGCAGTCGTCAACCGATTCAAGGGTGAGGATAGCGTTAAAGAGAAGATCCATGCTATCTGATTTAATTTTATCGATCATTGTTTTAACTCCAATCTGCCGCAGGGGCACATAAATATGGGAAAAATTCTCTACTTTACATTGTAACACAATACATTGCAAAAGTAAAGCAAAAATTTTCGATAAAATATATAAAAAATTCCCGGCAATATGATACACCTTTAGTATATGATACCATATTATCAACTAAAAGTAAAGAGCAAATCATCAAAAATCACAACTTTGTCAAATCTCAACAATTTACCAACTACAGCGATGTACACTCTTCCGATTAATTCTTCAAATATTGCTTTTTCCCGCGAAAAATGCTATAATTTAACCGAATATTGCGATTGGAGGTCGTGCATTATGTTACATATTTACACGGGAAACGGAAAAGGTAAAACAACTGCGGCGGTCGGACTCGCGGTAAGAGCCACTGGAGCGGGTAAAAGTGTTACTTTTATCCAGTTCCTAAAAAACGGCACCTCCTCCGAGATAGAGTTGCTGAAAAAGCTCGGCATAGAGGTCTCGTGTACCGAGTGCTGCAATAAATTCACATCTGCCATGAACGAGGAAGAGCTTGACGAACTCATAGCGGAACACAACGCCCTGCTTCGTCAGGCAGGGCGGCTAATAAACAATGGCAAGACTGATATGCTCGTCCTTGACGAATTCATCGGCGCATACAATAAGGAGCTGCTTGATACCGTAATCGCCGAAAAGCTCATCGCCGACGCACTTTCAACTGACTGCGAGCTCGTGCTCACGGGACGTGACGCTCCGCAGACGCTTTGCCTCCTCGCCGACTACATCACGGAAATGCTCCCGCACAAGCACCCGTACGAAAAAGGTATCCCCGCCCGCAAAGGTATAGAATTCTGAGCATAAAAAAAGAGAGCCGAAGCTCTCTTTTTTGACCAGACCGATAAGCCGGGTTCTGTCGTGCGCGGCAATTTATCTACGCTCATCGTCGCCGATGAGCTCAAGCCGTCATTACTCCGTATCCGCCGAGCCGACGTTGAGATACGCAGTACCAATAGACGTTGCATCGGGTAGGGTTTACATAGCTGTGCAGTCTCCTGCACACTGGTGAGCTCTTGCCTCGCCTTTCCACCCTTACCGCTGAAAGCGGCGGTATATCTCTGTTGCACTTGCCCTAAGGTCGCCCTCGGCTGACGTTATCAGCTACCCTGCTCTGTGATGCCCGGACTTTCCTCATAAACTAAAACGTTTCCGCTGCCGCGTAGTCTGCTCGCTGATTATTTTAACATTTTTCAGCGTTCTTGTCAAGTCTCGCGTGCCGACTTGCCTTTTTTGATATAGTATGGTATACTTTATTTGCTCAATATGTTTTCAAAGCCTGTTCCAACAGGCTTTTTTAGGGAGATAAAATGGATAAAAGCAAGTTTTTTACACGCAGGGCAGTCGTCGTGAGCTTCACACTCATATGCTGCCTGCTGTGGGGAAGCGCCTTCCCCTGCATAAAAATAGGCTGCCGGCTTTTTGACATAGACTCAGGCAGCCCCTCCTCGCAGATACTCTTCGCGGGGATGCGCTTCCTGCTCGCAGGGATAATGGCAGCGGCAGTCGGAAGCATCGCCGCACGGCATCCGCTCATGCCGAGCAGGGAAGATATCCCTCGCGTTTGTCTGCTCTCACTGTTCCAGACGATATTACAGTACACCTTCTTCTACATCGGGCTCTCGCACACAACAGGAATGAAGGGCTCGGTCATCACGGCGTCAAACGTATTCATGTCTATACTCGTCTCGGCGCTGATATTCCGCACGGAAAAACTGACCGCTCGGAAGCTCGTCGGCTGCACTGTGGGCTTTGCGGGAGTAATACTTATAAATCTTACGGGCAGCAGCGACCTCAGCTTCAGCTTCGCAGGCGAGGGCATGGTGTTCCTCTCGGCGCTTTCATATGCGTTTTCTGCTTCGATAACGAAGCGCTTCTCGCGCTTAGCTGACCCCATCATGCTCAGCAGCTGGCAGTTCATCTTAGGCGGGGCTTTCATGATAGCGGCAGGCTTGCTTTCAGGCGGCAAAGTTGGCGCTGCGGGAGCTTCCGGAGCCGCCATGCTTATCTATCTTGCATTCATATCGGCTGCGGCTTTCTCTCTGTGGAGCCTGCTCCTCAAGTACAATCCTGTATCTTCTGTGTCGGTATTCGGCTTCATGAACCCTGTTTTCGGCGTAATACTCTCCGCGCTGCTGCTCTCGGAGCGTCCGCCCGCAGGAGCTCTCCGCACCGCTGCCGCACTTTTACTTGTTGCCGTAGGGATAATCACAGTAAACAGCAGCTTCATTAAAAAGGAGGTCGGCACAAATGGATAAGCTCACGGTCTTGAAGGAATACTTCGGTCACGACAGCTTCCGCGAGGGGCAGTCCGACCTCATCGACCATATTCCTTGTATTTGTCCGAATCGAAAACAGCCTTAACGCCGTCATCGATTTGTTTGAACAACTCTTGCACCTCCTCACGCTTTTCAGCCTTATATTCAGCTTTTTGCTGCGGAGTAAGCTTTTTCTTCCATGGCGCCGAGCGGGCGCGCGCAGTTTCGCGGTGCAGTTTTTGTGAACTTCCAGTATTATTCCGCGAATCATAGCTGTTTTTGTTTTGTGTCAGTTCTATCGACCTCCAATCATTAAATAAAGTATCTATATATGCAAAAAGCCGACCTTGTATGGCTTCTGTACGAAACCAACAAAATCGGCTTTGAATAATAGGAACAGCGGCGCCCGATAACAGGTGCCGCTGCTTTGGTAATTTAGGAGAAGAATTATTCGGTAGCTCTATTTAATGTTCAACAATCGCAAATTATGAATCCGACAGACCGTCTTTTATTTATCCTCGCTCAGGAATTCCTTGATATTCTTTGAGCCGCCTGTTGAAACATAAGAATAGTAGGATAATACCTGAGAAGCATCGGAAGCATCAACATTTCCGTCGAGATTTACATCCATAGTCTTCTTTTCTTCGTCAGTGATTTCGTAATCGGATGTAGTCGATAACGTGGAATACAACGATAGTATCTTACTGGAATCAGTTGCATCTATTCGGGCGTCTCCGTTTGCATCTCCGAGATAGAATATATATGGGGTTACATCAAATCCAACTACATCGGAATAAGCGGACGGGCTCATCTCCAAAAAACCAGGCAGTGAATTATCAACAAATATGGCGATCCTAATGACATTTTTTGATAAGGTATTCTCAGAGAAAAGAAGGTATTCGCATCCACTGTAGTCTTCAATCGTGTTTTCCCAATGATACTTTGTTTGCTTGTTCAGGCAGTCTATTACATTTTTTATCTCTTTAACGCTGTTTAATCCGTAAATAATGAGATAGTCGATATTATAATAATCATTGCTGCAATCAAGCGCTGCATCAACTTTAATATCTGTCGGAAGAACACTGTTTCCGTTTTCATCCTTTGTAAGCAGATCTATGAATTCCTCTGAATTAGAGAAAGCTGGGGTCTCAGGAGTTAAGTCAGGCTGCGTATAAGCAGAAATATCCGTTATCAGAGCCGATGCGCGTGCTTTGGCAAGCTGTTCATCATCTAACTCGCACACAATTGTGGCGGTATAGCTTGAACACCATGCCTTTGACGGGTCCGCACCAATATCTGTCAGAACTTGTTCCGCTGCTTCTTTAAATGTTTCT
>JAGCHA010000090.1 GCA_017649325.1 Ruminococcus sp. | reverse complement strand
CTTTATTCACCTTTTCTGCTCCGCTCATAAGTTCGCCCGAGCCGTCCTTCACCTGTCCGAGACCGTTCACAAGCTTGCCCGATCCGTCTTTTGCGGAGCTGACTCCCTCACCGAATTCAACTGTTGACTCCGAGAGAGTCTTGGTACCGTCTGCGAGCTGCTTTGCGCCGCTGCTGAGGTCACCCGTACCCTTTTGGAGCTGCTGTGAACCGTCGTAGAGCTTGTCAATACCGCTCGTAAGGTCGCCCGACTTTGCAGCAAGTTCGCTGATACCGTCGTACAGTTTGGCTGTACCGTCGGTAAGCTGTGCTGCACCGTCGCTGAGTTCGCGCAGCTTGCCCTCGAGGTCGCCCATATCGAAATTGTCGCCGAGGTCGAGCTGCGAGAATATCTCATTCGATACGACCGTGACAGAAGTGTTCATCTCGAAATCCTTGACGTCCGCAGAGAGCTCGAAGCTCTCGGGGAGCTGTATGTCCATCGGCTTTATCTCGTCAAGGGCGAGGCTCTCGGTCAGTCCCGGGAATGCCGCTCCGACAACGATGAGCCTGTTGCCGTCGGAGATGACCTTGCCGTTTGTGACCTCGACGTTCATAAACTTGCCCGTGTCGAGGACTGCAGCGCTCGCTGCCATGAAAGGCACGTATAGTTCGACCTTTTTGCCGTTTATTTCTTTGGTAACTTTCTGTTTGTTCGTGTAGTCCCAGCGTATGGTGACGCGACCGCTTTTGCCAACGAGTTCGGCGGGGGATATCTCCCTGCCGTCGAGGTAGTAGGTTACCTTCACATCCACGGGGAGTTCTTTATCTGTAGTGCCCTTGTAGTAGATATCGCTGCCGTTTGCACTCCAGTCGAGGAAATCGCCCGACTGTGTGAACTTCTCCTCGCCCTTGACATTTACGATGTCCCTGAGGTCGGAGATGTCGCTGATACTGCTGAGGGCGGGAGCGTTTTTCAGCCAGTCGCTGACAACAACATTCTTCACGGACGAATCTGTGTTGCAGAGGACGTACACTGTCTCGTCCTTGTATGCCTCGCTGTCGGAGGGAGTCCTTGCCGCAGACTGAGCAGGCTTGTCGGACTTGTCATCGAAGCTGTCCGAGTTCTCCGACTTGCCGCTCTTCGCGTATGCGATAGAGCCTGTAGCTGCTGCCGATACTGCGACTGCGAGAGCCGCTGCTACCATTTTCCTGTAATTTTTCATAAGTGTCATTCCTCTCTAAATGAACTGATTTATGTGTATATTCCTGTTAATGGCTGAATACGTGCAGATGTGGTCTGTGGGAGTGCCTCTCATCATTCGGGAGAAATCCCGCGCTCGTCTTGCATATCACGCTGTCGAATACCATGAACATCGACGGGAGCACCGTTACAACGACTACCATCGAGATGAGAGCTCCGCGCGAGAGCAGTACACAAAGTGAAGATATCATTCCTATCTTGGAGTAGAGCGCTACGCCGACTGTCGCCGCGAAGAAACCAAGCGCCGATGTGATAACGGAGCGTATTGAAGTCGAAAGCGCTATGTCGACCGACTCCCTCTTATCCTTGCCGCTTGCACGCTCGGTGCGGTATCTCGTCGTCATCAGTATCGCGTAGTCGACTGTCGCGCCGAGCTGTATGGTTCCGATAACGACCGAAGCTATGAACGGGAGCTCGGTACCTGTATAGTAAGATATACCGAGGTTTATCATTATCGCGAGCTCTATGACCGCAACCAGTATCACGGGAAGCGATACCGACTTGAAGGTGAATGCGATGATAATGAATATCGCCGCTATCGAAAGCACACTGACTACCTTGAAGTCGCGGTTCGTAATGTCGATGAGGTCCTTTGTAGCGGGAGCCTCGCCGATCAGCATACCGCTAGGATCATACTTGCTGACGATGCTGTTAAGCTCTGCGACCTGTGTGTTGACCTCGTCCGAGGCAACCTCATATTCCGAGCCGATGAGCATCAGCTGATGTCCCTCGCTCTTGAGCTTGCTCCTTATGCTGTCGGGGACTATCTCGTCGGGGATAGCGGGTCCGACCAAAGTATTGTAACCGAGAGTGAACTGCACGCCGTCCACGTCGTTCATCTCATTGAGCATCGCCGTTGCTGTTTTCGCGTCCATATCGGAGTCAACGAGGAGGATATGCGTGCTGTTCATGTGGTACTCTTCCTCGAGCTTCGTGTTAGCGGTGACGCTCGCAAGCTCCTTGGGGAGCGTGCTGTCGAGCTTGTAGTAAACTCCGTAATGGGTGTATCCGAAAACTGCGGGTATCACCAGCACAACTGCCAGCGTGAGGAAAGCTCCCGAGTGCTTGACGATAAATGACGAGGTCTTGGAGAAACTCGGCATGAAGTCGCGGTGGGAGGTCTTTGCTATTGCCTTGTCGAAGATGAGTATCATCGACGGGAGCACTGTTATGCAGGCGATAACGCCGCAGATAACGCCCTTTGCCATTACCACGCCGAGGTCAAGTCCGAGCGTGAAGCTCATGAAGCACATCGCAAGGAATCCAGCGACTGTTGTGAACGAGCTGCTGACTACCGATGTTACTGTAGCTGCTATCGCGTGAGCCATAGCCTCGACCTTGCTTTCGGGGAAGTGCTCCTGCTTTTCCTTGTAACTGTGCCAGAGGAATATCGAGTAGTCCATAGTAACGCCGAGCTGGAGCACCAGCGCAAGCGCCTGCGTAATGAAAGATATCTCGCCCATTGCGAAGTTTGTACCGAGGTTCCATACTATCGCGATGCCGATGCTGAGCATGAAGAATATCGGTATCAGGAAGCTGTCCATTGTCAGCACAAGCACAGCACTCGTGAGAACGACAGCAATGACAGCGTAGATTACCGATTCGCTGTCGGAGAGGTGCTTCATATCGGTAGTTATGGCACTCATCCCGCTGATGAAGCACTGCTCAGAGGTGATCTCCCTCATCTCATCTATCGCATTGAGCGTTCTGTCAGCGGAGGTAGATTCCTCGAAGAATACTGCCATAAGTGTAGTGTCGCCCTTGTTGAAGAAGCTGAGCACCTTGTCGGGTAGCACCTCCTTCGGAATGTTGAGATCGGTCAGCGATTCGTAGCAGACCACATTCGATACGCCGTCCACCTGCGAAAGCTTGTCAGCGGTGTCTGCGATCTCCCGTTCGGTCATGCCATCCACCATTACGAAGGAAAAGCCGCCCTGCCCGAATTCGTCTATCAGTATATCCTGCCCCACCATAGTATTTATGTCCTTTGGCAGATATGAGAGTATGTCGTAGTTGACTCTGGTGTTGATGAAACCGATCGCTGAGGGTATCAGCAGAACAATGCCGACTACCAGTATCAGCACTCGGTGCTTTGCGATGAACTCACCAAATCTGAGCATATTATCGTCCCCTTTTAATAATGATTCATAATGCATTGCTTCTGTAATACAGTATATTCCAAAAATGACCAAAAGTCAATAATCTGGTTGAATAAAAAATGACTTTCAGTCACATTTTGTATGTTTGCACAAATCAAGTTTGCGCATTTTGTGACTGTTGGTCATTTTTGCACGGAGTGCCATGTAGGAATGTACGTGGGATGATGTAAATATCAGCCTCTACAGCTATGTGACCGACAAAAAATGACTCAACAGCGGAAATTTGTCTTCCGCGGCTTGCTATTTGCAAAAAACTGTGATATAATGAATGATAAAGTCAAAATCGCACGGTTCGCACGCGTGGGAGGAAAAAATGGGAAAAGTCGATGTAAACAAGCAGCAGAAGGAATCCTCTCTGCTCAAGACCGCCTTCGAGTTCTTCACGACCAAAGGCTTCAGCAAGACATCTATCTCCGACATCGCAGGCAAGGCAGGCGTAGCCAAGGGCACGTTCTACCTCTACTTCAAGGATAAGTACGACATAAGAAACAAGCTCATAGCACACAAGTCCAGCCAGCTCTTCATGAACGCCATGAACGAGCTCGGACCTGATATAAAGAAATACACCTACGAGGAAAAAATACTGTGCATCCTCGACAATATCATCAACCAGCTCAACGCGAACCAGTCCCTGCTGACGTTCATCTCCAAGAACCTGAGCTGGGGAGTGTTCAAGTCTGCGCTGACGTCGCCAGCCTCCGAAAACGATATCAATTTCAGTCAGGTATACGAAATGATGATAATGGAGGCTCCCTACAAGCTCCGCGACCCCGAGATAATGCTCTTCATGATAATCGAGTTGGTGTCGTCGACGTGCTATTCGGCAATACTCTACAAAGATCCCTGCTCGCTGGCAGAGCTCAAGCCTTACCTATACAATACGGTAAAGCTGATAATCGCTCAGCACAAGACAGAAGAACCCCAAAAATAAGAAACGGCTGACAGGTATTATCTGTCAGCCGTTTTTTGTGATGTTCAGGGGCGTTTCTTGCCGCAATTGGGGCAGAATTTGCTGTTCAAGCCTGTTGTGCCGCAGGTGCAGCTCCACGGCGTATCTGCTATCGGACGCTTCGTTCCGCAGTTCGTACAGAATTTACCGCCTATGCAGTGACCGCCGCATACGCAGACCCATTCATCGCCGACGGAAGGAGTCGGCTGCATCCCCATCATGCCCATATTGGGGATATTGCTGTCCGTATTCATAACGCTGCCCATAAATCCCAAAGCAGCGCCCATTGTCGCCATTTCCTGCATATTCTCGGGAGTAAGACCCGCGTCAGGTGTTCCGACAAGTCCGAAATACTGCATAACGACACCTCCTTTTACCTACATTATATAGGCTCGGGGGCAAATTGTCAATAGGTTTGCACAAATACTTGAATCCTTGTGAAAAATGTAGTATAATGTATGTAACCAAAGTCTGAGGAGGAACACCTATGTCCAAGATATGCCGCAACTGTAATTCACTGCTTCTCGATACCGCAAGCTTCTGCAACAACTGCGGAGCCCGTGTTGCCGACACTGTATTCGACAGCGAAACTATGAAAAAATGCGAGCACTGCGAAGCCGTTCTGCCCAAGAACGCACGATTCTGCACTAACTGCGGGCTTCCCGTAGGAGTTCCCGAGGCACAGGGATATGCGGGAAGGTGCGAGCGCTGCGGAACGTGGCTGAAGGCAAACGCGCAGTTCTGCACAAACTGCGGCAGACGTGTAGCCGTGCAGACGTACAATTTCACTCAGCAGCCCGCTGCTCCCGTGGAGGCAGCCGTGACCGCCACCGCAGTGACCCCTGACGTGACTCAGACGCCAACTAACGAAACAGTGTGCGCTCCCATAGCCGAGGAGCCGCCGCAGCCGAAGGTTCTGCCTCCGCTGAACAGCCGTCCTACGCGCAGGAACGACTACGAGGACGATATGAAGATAGACATGGATTTCGACCTTCCTCCCGCAGATATGATAGTCCGGCCAGAACCCGCCGAAGAGGTCATCGACGGCGTTCCCGCAGAGGAGATAGCAGATATGACGCCCGCGGAGGAAGCTCCCGTGCTGAGCGAAACTCCCGCCGATGAAACGGAGGTATTGTCGGGCGAGGTGATATGAACTTGCAGGGACGCCCTGTAAACCTACGCAAGTACACAGTATTTTCAACGAAAAAAGAGCACCCGAGGGTGCTCTTTTTTACTGTTAATCGTCATTTTCGGGTAATTCGGGAAGCCCTGTTATCGCCTTTGCGTCGTACTTCTGTATCGCAAGTGCGTCCATTGCGGTTATACCGTCGCCGGGGTTGTAGGAGTCAGCGTTGTCGAGTCCCTGACCCCTGAGCCCGTACTTGTCCTTATTGGCGATATATTGGAGGATAGCCACTGCATCCGCGACGGACACCTTGCCATCTGCGTTGGCGTCACCATACATAACGATGTCCTCGGTATTCTTCTCTGTTCCCGAAAGACCTGTTGTGTAGGTAGTAGTACCGCTGCCCTCTACGACAGTTACCTCAAAAGACGTTCTGACTGTCGGAATAATCGCAGGTGCCACATATATCTTGTAAGTTCCCGCCTTGGTGTTGTCGAACTCGGAATCATCAACGATATAGCAACTTGAAGTCAGAGGAAGATTGGGATCGTCCCAAAGCATATCATTAGGTCCTCCGCCGTTAGCGTATGCAATACCTCCTGTGAGGTCAAGCTCCTCTCCGATATTGTATACAAGCTTGTCAGGCTTTTTTGACAATGTTATATTTCCCCAGTACTTATTGTCAGCGGTTACTGTCGTCGTAGTTGATACGGTTGTAGTCTGAGTAGTTGTAGTAGTCTGAGTTGTAGTCGTGGTCGTCGCGGGAGCAGTAGTCGTGGTAGACTTGGGAGCAGTCGTCTCTACCGATATGATCTGACCGCCGCCCTTTGTGCCGCCGTTGATGTTGCTGCCCTCGGAGGCTGCATACTTGCCGTAGTAATCGTTGAGCGAGAGTCCGTCTGCGCCGAGCGCTGTCTGGTGGTCGAGACCAATGAACTTGCCCGAGCTGCTGGTCTGCCAGAGCGACTCCTCAAAGAGTGAATACTTGTTGTTATCCCAGTTCATGAAGGTGGAATCAAGAAGTCCGCCTGTATCGCCGGAATTGGGGTTGATACACCAGAAGGTGTGGTTGATGTGGTTCTTGATCATGTAATCGCGCAGGAGCTCCATCCACTTCTGGTTCGGGCCCTTGTCCATATGACCGCCCCACTCGCCGATGAGCAGGGGAGCTATGTCCTTGTCATTGATGTAAGCCCATGTGTCATACCAGTAGTCGTCGAGGAGCGTCTTCTCTGAGAAGTCCTTGTCGAACCACGACTGAGCGTATACCGACGGACCGTAGTCGTGCGGCGAGTATACTATCTGACCAGAATCGGGAAGAACGGGAAGGTCCTTTACTCCGCGGAGATTGCCTCCCCACCATGCGCCGTACCAGCGCTCCTCGCCCGCTGCGGGCTGGAACTTGTCGGTGTCATTCCATGTTATGTTCCTGTCGAGCATAGGAGACTGCTCGATGCCCTCGATGAGAATGAGAGCGTGCGGATTCACCTTGAGAATGGACTTCGCGCACTCCTCGGAGGAATACTTCCAGTTGTTCTTGTCGGTGGAGTTATCCCACTTAGCCATATTCGACGGGCAGGTAGTGCCGCTGTAGCCGCGCTTGCCGTGAGGCTCGTTCTTGAGGTCGTATGCGAGGATAGTATCATCGTTTGCATACTGCTCGGCAAGCCATGTTATGGAGTCCTTCCAGTCGTCCCATGTTATCTGCTTATCGGAGAAATGCCCTGTTGCCATTCCGTCGCAGTCATCGGCTGTCGGCTCATAGTACCAGAGGTTGTAGTTATGTCCCGAGTTGTGCGAAGCGGGGCTATGGACATCGATGAGTGCCTTTACACCGTACTTCTTGCACTTCTGCATGATGACCTTGAATATCTCATAGCTGTTTTTCAGGGTCTTGCCGTCAGCCTCGACAAATTCGCGGTTGATGTTGCCGTATTTTCCTGCGGGAGTAATCGTGCCGTCCTCGCCTATCTCGTCCTTCGGCGGGTTATAGCTCGCCTGAACGGAGCTTACAGGGAGCGGGTCGCCGTCCATCCACGAGAGCAGGAGCTCTGTAGAAACGGGGAAACGAATTATATTGATACCGTGATCGGCAATGGTAGAGAGCATATCATCTACATCTCTGGCATAAAGTCCGTGAGGAACGTTCTCGGTACAGTTCATGCCGAACCAGTTAGCTCCCGTGAGCCAAACCTGATTGCCGTTCATGTCGTAGAGCTTGCTGCCCTCTGCGTGGAGCCAGTCGTCGTTGCAGTCGTCGACGGCTATGGAATTGATAGTCGGTGCTGTCGCTGCGGGCAGAGCCGAGCCGACTGCCGATACCATAACGGCAGCGGACGACATCAAAGCCGCAAGCGTCCTTGATACTTTCTTCATGATTATTACCCCTCTCAAAACAGGACGATATTTTTGTTATCCTGTTCATTATAATCTTATTCTAACATCTACGAAAAGAATTGTCAATATTGACAATAGTGAGGTCGTGTATAGTGCCGAGCAGCAATGTATCACGAAGCGTTTCGGTTGTTCATCCCTACAAGCTCAATCTTCTGACGCACAGAAACGGTTGCTTCGGCTCTCGTCGGGAAATATTTGACATATCCGAATACTTATGATATAATAATATGAATATACTGCGAGGTATGAGCAGTATTAAAGCTAAAACTTTTATCCAAGGAGTGTCCGATGAAGGATATTGACATCTATTCGGCGATATATGACGTCGTCGATGAGAATATGAAAAAATCAGGCGAAAAGCTCAGCATATCAAAGGAGCTCGTCCTCAGCACAACGATGATAAAACCCGGAAAGGTCGACATTCTCAAGCTTTCACGCGAGAAAAACAACGAGACCTTTGTCAGAAAGGCTTACATCTTCATGCTCAACCGCCAGATAGACGGTACGGCTCTGCGCGCATGGAAGCCGCAGTACAAGCTCCCGCCCGAGGAGTTCCAGCACAATGTCGTTGCCACGATAAAGGACTCGGAAGAATTCTTCAAGAATCAGGTGCGGATGTACAACAACATCTACTCCGAGAACACCTCGTTCGGCGGCAGGCTCTCGAATATGGGACGCACGGCAGGCATACCCGTCTCCGAGCGGCTGCTGAAAGTCTACCGTAAGATGCCGCCGTTCATGAAGAACGCTGCAAAAAAGATACTTGGCGTAAAGCGATGAAAGGGATAACCGACAGATGAAGATATATATTGACCTCTCCACCATTATGCAGGTGGACTTCATCACAGGCATACAGCGCGTGGTGAGAGAGATAACTGTCAGAATGATGCAGCACACCGAGCACGAGTTCTACCTGCTCACATACTCCTGCAAGAACAACTGCTTCCTGCGCCTGAGCAACGAGCGCTTCCTCGACTACTTCCTCGAGGACAAGGGCGAAAAGGGCGCGATACTCACTCCCGAAAAGATAGGCTACCGCGATATACCCTCAGGAGCCGTGTTCTTCGAGCTTGACGGCGTATGGAACTCGCCGCTGAAAAGAAGCTTTCTCTTCCCTGTTCTGAAACAGAACGGCGTGAAAATAGTAACTCAGGTATACGACCTTATCCCCATAACCGACCCGAAATTCTGCCACGAGAACACCTGCACGAACTTTATGGTGTATGTCGGCGCGAACCTCAAATACGCCGACCTCATCATCACCTCCGCGCAGACTACCATAGACGTACTCAACGACCTCACCGACAAAATAGGGCTCGAAAGGAAGAAAGCTACTGTAGTCGGACTTTCATGCGATTTCTCAAATAAGAACGGCTCCGAAGGCACTGTTGACCCCGCTGTTGAAAAGATAGCCGCAGACAGCAAGTACCTGCTCATGCTCGGCACGATAGAGCCCCGAAAGAACCACGCACTCGTCATTGACGCGCTCGAGAGCGGGCTCGCGGACGCAGGCGTAAAGGCTATCTTCGCAGGACGCATCGGCTGGAACGTCAAGGAGCTCGAAAAGCGTATCAAGACTCACCCGCTCTACAATAAGAGCCTGTTCTTCGTTGAAAAGCCCGACGACGCAACCGTCGATTACCTCTACAAGCACGCATTCGCAGTCGCGTTCCCGACCTTCAACGAGGGCTTCGGACTGCCGATGATAGAGTCATTCATGCGCGGCACTCCCGTTATCGCATCGGATATACCCGTGCTCCACGAGGTCGCGGGCGACTACGCCGACTACTTCGACCCCCACAGCAAGGAAGACCTCATCCGCTGTGTCAAGGAACTCCTCAGCTCAGAGGAGAAATACGCCGCAAAGAAGGCACGCCTCAAGGAATACGTCCCCTATACATGGGATGAAGCCGCCGAGGATATGCTCCGCGCGTTAGAATCCGTAAACGAGGGCGTCAAGACCGTCCCCGCAGATATAAAGGTGAAGCAGCTCGTCTGCCTGACCGCAAGAAACGACGATATGCTTGCAACACTCCCCTTCATCGAGGAGTTCATGCCTTTCATAACGGAAATGGTGCTCTGCTGTCCCGACAAGAACGTCGAAGAGCTGAAAGAGCGCTACAAGGGGCGCCTCGAGCTGAAATTCCTCACGGACAGCCAGATACTTGACGGCAAGCCCCTCCCCGAAGACCACTCCACCCGCAACTACTTCCTGCGCTGTCTCGCGATGAGAAATCCGCTCATAGACGACGTCTTCATCATGACTGACGACGACTACCGCCCGCTCCGTACACTCACTGTCGATGACTTCGTGGAGGACGGCAGATACAAGGCATTCTACTGCTACGACCTCAACGAGTGGCGCGGCACCTACAATAACCCGACTTCCTTCGACAACTGCATGAGAAAGAGCCGCAAATTCCTCAAAGACAACGGCTACCCGACGATGATGTATTCGTCCCACCAGATGCAGATGATAGACAAGCGCATCTTCAACGAGATGACCGCCAAGTATCCCGCGATAATCTCCAGCGGCTGCTGCGAGTGGTGTACCTACTTCAACTACGGCGTGGGCACCTACCCCGATATGTTCAAGCCCGTCCCCTATGTGACTATGGGCTGGCCGGGAGTCCGCAGCGACTGGGACGTGTTCGTCCAGCCGACCGAATTCCTCTTCGAGAATCACTATGAGTTTCTCTACAGGGAGGGCAGCGTGTTCGCGGGAATGCGCGACGACTTCCACGAGAACGTTCTCGAGGAGAACCAGCAGAAGATAATGCGCTTCACAGCCGAGCTCCAGAAGCAGATGGAATCACGGCAGGTATATAAGGCTTACTGTGAGGCATACTGGCTCCAGTACAGGGAAATGCCGTCCTTTGCCCTCATAGCGGGCAGCAAGGGCAACATCGCGATGTGCGCTCCCGTCTACTTCCAGGCGCGCCACAACGGCTGGACAAGGCTGCCGTTTGTAGTCGACAGGAAGATAATCGACACCATAGGCTCGCAGAAGATAGAGCTCACCCACTGGTTCACCGACGACGCGGGACACCCGATAACTCCCACGGGAAGAATGTATATCGACCTCAACGACCTCGATTTCCTCCTCCCCGTAAAGAGCCCCGATGTGCCCGAGAGATGCAAGTTCAATATGCGCGTGCTGCTTGAAGATAAAAATATGGCAGCCGACATCAGTATTCCCGCAGATATAACCTAAACAAAAGAACAAAACGAAAAGGAAAGGACAGACAAAATGCTTCAAGCCGTAAAAAATGGTATCGAAAAGATAAAAAAGCAGCGGTTCCTGTTTGAAGAGCTCGTCAAGCGCGACTTCAAGAAGAAGTACAAGCGTACCGTGCTCGGTATGCTGTGGAGCCTCATCTCCCCGCTCATGCAGCTGCTCGTAATGAGCGTCGTATTCAAGAGCTTCTTCGGAGCAGGGCAGCCCCACTACACGATATACCTCTTCGCTGGCAACCTCACCTACTCCTTCTTCAAGGACTCGACCTACGGCGGAATGAACGCCCTGATGCAGAATGCGGGCATCATCACCAAGATAAATCTGCCGAAGTACATGTTCCTGCTCTCGAAGAACGTTGCCTCGCTGATAAACTTCGGACTTACGCTCATCGTCTTCTTTGCTTTCGTGGCAGTCGACGGAGTGCCGTTCCATGTGAGATTCCTCATGCTGCTTTACCCGATAATCTGCCTCATCGTGTTCAACATCGGCTGCGGCTTCATACTCTCGGCGCTGTTCGTCATATTCAAGGACGTGCAGTACCTCTATGACATCTTCACGCTCATGCTGATGTACCTCTCGGCGATATTCTACACCACCGACAACTACAGCGAGAACGTGCAGAAGCTCTTCTACCTCAACCCCATATACGTCTACATCACCTATATCCGCCACATAGTCCTCGACGGCTATATTCCGGGGCTCGCTACCCACGGGCTCTGCCTGCTGTACGCGGTGCTCGCACTCGGTATAGGCGCGCTGATATACAAGAAATACAACTACAAGTTCATGTACTATATGTAAGGAGAGGGCAATGAAAAAGATAGAGCTTAATAACGTTTCTGTCTCCTATATAGTCGGAGACTTCTCCAACAGGGGACTCAAGGACGTAGTCATACAGAAGCTGAAGGGACAGTCCACCGCAAAGGAATTCGTAGCCGTAAAGAACGTCACCTTCGCTATAGAGGAGGGCGACCTTCTCGGTATCATCGGCACTAACGGCGCAGGCAAGTCCACGCTCTGCAAGGTGATATCGGGTATCATGCGTCCGACAGAAGGCACTATGGCAGTACGCGGAAATATCGCCTCGCTGCTCGAGCTCGGTACGGGCTTCGACCCCGACCTCACCGTCAGGGAGAACACCTTCCTCCGCGGAGCAATGCTCGGCTACACCCGCGACTTCATGAACAAAACGTACAAAAGCATAATCGACTTCGCTGAATTGCATGAGTTCGAGGACAGAAAGTTCTCGCAGCTCTCTTCGGGTATGAAATCAAGGCTCGCGTTCTCGATAGCCTGCCTCGTCAACCCCGAGATACTCATTCTCGACGAGGTGCTCTCCGTCGGCGACGGAGCCTTCCGCCAGAAGAGCGAGAAGAAAATGCTTGAGATAATCAAGGGCGGTGCGACGACTCTGCTCGTTTCGCACTCGCTCGAACAGATACGCCGTATGTCGACTAAGGTGCTGTGGCTCGACCACGGCAAACAGATAGCTTTCGGCGAAACACAGGAGATCTGCGACAGATACGAAGAGTTCCTCAAGACTAAGTAGGAGTAAGTCATGACTAAATATCAGATACTTTTGACACTCTATCATTTCCTCGACGAGGAGTTCCGAGAAAACAGCGACCGCTCCGAGGCGTTCAAGGAATACCTCGGCAGCGTCAACCCATACCTTTGGACGGACGGCAAGACCGCTGACCCGTCCTACTATGCCGACTTCATGGAGATAGCCGACACTCTCTTCGAGGGCGAGGACTGCACGGTAGACGAGGGCTACAGCTACGCGCAGCAGTACCTCAGCGAGCTCGACCGCCGCGAAACCGAGGAGTACGGAACAGGTATCGGGGAGGTCGTGCAGGTCTTCGCAGGGTGCACACTAGAGCGCTGGAACGGCATTGCCGATAAACTCCGCGAGAACAAGACCCGCAAGAGAAGATGTGCATGCTGCGGATGTTATACGCTCGAGGAGCCCGAGGGCGGCTACGAGATATGCCCTGTATGCTTCTGGGAGGATGACGCCGTCCAGAACAACGACCCCGAGTTTTCGGGCGGTGCCAATAAAGTTTGCCTTAGAGAGGCACAGGAGAACTTCGAGGAATATGGCGCCTGCACGGAGAGTGCAGTCCCGTTCGTGCGCGAACCGAGCGCTGAAGAGATAAGCGGCATTATCCGCGAGCCTGACGACGAAGAAGAATAAAAAAAGCCATAAAGGAGCTTCCGCTTCTTTATGGCTTTTTCTTTTAGCCTACAGCTGTTGTAGTCGTGGTCGTAGTTGTGTCTGTTTCCGTACCTGCGGAGTCGGACGTGTCAGTAGTGCCTGTAGAATCGCCTGTTTCCGTAGTATCAGTCGTTGTTTCCTCGGGAGCAGTTCTTGTGAAGGTGTCGATAAGTCCAACTATCTGCGGATTGCACGACTCATAGGATACGATATACAGCATAGTTTCGTCGTCATTGGCGATAAAGAGCGTATACATGAGCTTGTGGAGCTCATCATACTTGAACTTGACGATAACAGCGTTCTTGCCGTCGATATCCGCATATTCGTATGCTACCTCGGTAACGTCCTGATCCGCCTCAGCTATACGGAGCACACTCTCGACCTTCGAGTTCACAAAATCAGCGTCACAGGTCTCCATTATCATAGAGTCCATAGCGGAATTGCCGTTATTGATATAGGGCTCCTTCTCGTATGTTAGGATATCGTCAGAAAGCGCAGCCGCATCTTCGTCGAGGAACCAGTCTTCGGGGACGCTGATATAGCCGAATTCATCATTTCCGACGGTCTTGACAGCCACTGTCTGCTCGTCGTAGTCCCATGTTACAGGGCTGAGCTCGTCCACGATCCTCTCCTCGAGTGACTTCCCCTTATTCTCGGTAGTCGGCTCGGTAACGGGCTCGGTCGTCGGAATCTGAGTAACGACATTGGGCGGTTCGGGCTTGCTGAGCTTAGCATCATCGAGCTCCGAGCTCCCGCAGCCTGCTGTGATAACAGCCGCAGCCGCGATAACAGCGGCAAAAACGAATTTCTTCTTCATTTCATATAACCCCTTTTTCAGATTTTTACATTATCGTCATAAAACTATAACACAAATTTTCGGTTTTGTCAAGACAAAGAGAAGTCTTCAGCAAAATCATGGCATAAAATTACCGAGCCCATGATACAGGCTCGGTAATTCGCTTTTTCGTTAAGGTCAGCCGACTAAAGTGTTCTTTACCGTCAGTCTTTCTTTTCCTTCTTCTTGTCCTTTGCTTCGTCCTTCTTCCACCATGACCATGTTACAGGTGCAACGAAGAGTGAAGAGTAGGTACCCGAGATAAGACCTGCCATAAGCGGTACAGAGAAGCTGAGGAGCGATGTGTAGCCGCTTACGAGAACTACTATCGTAACGACGAGCATAGTGCCGATAGTTGTGATAGAAGTTCTTATCGAACGTGTGAGAGACTGCGAGCAGCCCGTATTGATGAGCTCGTTGAGCGAAGCCTTGGGCATGAGCGTTCTGTTCTCACGTATTCTGTCGTAGATAACGATAGTGTTGTTGATGGAGTAACCGAGTATCGTGAGGATTACCGCAACGATATTCGAGTTGAACTCAAATCCGCAGATGATAGATACTGCAAGAGCTACGAGGATATCGTGGCTTAGTGCGAATATCGAGCAGACACCTGCCGACCAGCCGCCTATCCTGCTGAATCTGATCGCGATATAGATGATGATGATTATCGCCGCGAATATCATAGCGAGCAGGCACTTCAGGAGGAACTCACGTCCCGATGAAGGGCTTACGTCGTTCGAATCGAAGAGCTCGAGCTCGTTGTCGGGGAATGCCGCGCGGAGATTCTCTGTAAGCTCATGCTGTCCGTCAGCGTTAAGGCCCTCGTTCGATGTAAACGAGATAGTTATCTGATAGCCGTCGGAATCGAGGCTCTCGCCGCGTCTTACGTTGACGAGCGAGTCAACGTTCTTTTCAACTTCAGCCTTGACGTCGTCAGTGCTGAGGTCGCCCGTGTAGGAGTAGGTCAGCATAGTGCCGCCCTTGAATTCGATAGCGAACTTTACGCCTCTGATGAGAGCGCCCGCGATGAGAGCGACTACTACGCATATCGCGATGATGAGTATCATTCTCTTCTTTGAACAGAAGTCGTAAACCTTTCCTGTAGCTACAGGAGCTGCTGTGTTAGTCTTTTTCTTACTCACTTCTGATCACCTCCGTAAAGAACTCTGTTGCCTGCGATCTTGGAGAGTGATGTAACCATGAGTCTGGAGAAGAAGACTCCGAAGATGAAGTTGCAGATAACTCCGACGAGGAGCGTGAAGCCGAATGAGTAGACAACGCCCTCGGCAGTAGCGCCGAACATAAAGAATATCGTTCTGTTGAGTATCTTCGAGAAGAAGCTCGAAGGAACGCCGAACGCGCCCATAAGGATAACAGCGATGATAACGTTTGTGATGTTGCCGTCGAGGATAGCGGAGAACGCTCTCTTGTAAGCCATGCTTATAGCAGAGTCAAGCGACTTGCCCGAGCGGAGCTCTTCCTTGATACGCTCGCCTGTGATGATGTTAGCGTCAACGCCCATACCAACGGCAAGGATAATACCTGCGATACCGGGGATAGTGAGCGTAGCACCCGGCTGGAATCCGAACCAGCCTGTAACGGCTGCGATAGAGCCTGACACCTGACCCACGAGAGCTATAACAGCTACGAGACCGGGGATACGGTAGAGGACTATCATATAAACAGCGATGAGTGCGAAAGCGATACCCGCTGCGAGAAGTATAGCATCGAGTGAACCCTCACCCATTGTAGGCGAGATGGTCTTGAAGCTCTTTGTCTCTATCTTGAAGGGAAGCGCGCCGGAATTGATCTGGTCTGCGAGCTTCTTGGCGGATTCGCTTGTGAAATTACCTGTGATAACAGCGTTGCCGTTAGAGATAGCGTTGTTTACGGTAGGAGCGGATATCATGGTGTTGTCCATCCAGATAGAAATAGGTGTGGACGAGCCTGCAAGCTCGGAAGTAGCGGAAGCGAACTTGCTTGTTCCGTCGCCGTTGAGCTTTAGTGTAACTACCCACTCGTAGTTGCCGTAGGAATCAGGCTGCTGAGTGTAGCCTGCCTCCTCGATATCAGAGCCGCTGATAACTATCTCACCTGCAGGAGTGGCATTGCCCTCCTCGTCGGTGTTAGTATCGGTTCCCTTTCTGAAAGTGAGCTCTGCCATTTCGCCGAGCTCCTTAACAGCAGCCTCGGGGTCGAAATTGCTTTCGCCCGCCTGCCAGGGGAAACGTACGATGATTCTGTCGCTTTTACCGTCGCTGTAGAGCTCGTTGTCGTTGATACCGAGCGAAGCGAGACGAGTTTTGATGATCTCGGTAGCAGCGTCGAGCTGTTCGTCGGTCGCGTCATAATCGCCCGCAGGAGCGAAGGTTACGTCAACGCCGCCCTTGATGTCGATACCGAGACGGATATCGTCAACGCCCTTTATCACCGTAGTCGTATTATCACCGAACAGATAATCAAGTCCTGTGGCAGTCGAAACGGCGAACAGTGCGATCAAAGCAACGACGATGAAGAAAGTGGATTTTCCGGTCTTTTTCACGGTCATGTGCCTCCTATTACTTATGAACGTCCGCCCCTGTAAGGAGCTTTGAACGTTTTAAAATTTACACGGAAACGCTGATTCGGGGGCAAACTATGACCTCGGTGCGAGTCTCCGCGACAATTACAATTATTGTACTATATTTCAAGAAAAAAGTCAAGTATATTGGAAAAACAATCCCCATATTTCTGAATAATGCACAACTAAAGCTGTACCAAGTAATGCATTATGCATAATTAAGTAGGGGCGCACATCGTGCGCCCGTATATTTCCAGTTCGCTTACACTTACTTAAAGTGCTTCTGAGATATCTTCAAGCGGTTCATAGCGCGGTTGAGCGCAGCCTGTGTCTCGTAGTATTCGCGGATGCTCTGCTTCTGTCGAAGCTGCTCCTCGGCGCGTTCCCTTGCCTCCTCAGCACGCTTGATGTCTATCTCCTCCGGCAGCTCGCAGGAATCCGCAAGAATGACCGCCCTGTCGGGCATTATCTGTATGAATCCCTCGGAGATCGCGGCATAGCGCCACTCGCCGTCCACCATATATTTCAGCTCGCCCGTCGGGAGCGACGTGACAAGCGGCTCATGCCCCGGAAGTATACCGAGAAGTCCGTCTATCGCGGTAATGACAAGGTGCTCTACATCGCCCTTGAAGAAAACTCTGTCTGTGGCGATTATCTCAAGGTAGAAGGTCTTTGCCATAGGCTCACTCTCCGTCCCCTATCTGCTTGGCTTTGGCAAGCACGTCGTCGATAGTTCCCGCCATGAGGAACGCCGCTTCGGGGTACTTGTCCATTTCGCCGTCGATTATGGCGCGGAAGCCCTCTATCGTGTCCTTGAGCGGAACGTATTTGCCCTTTAATCCTGTAAAGTTCTCGGCAACGTTGAACGGCTGAGACAGGAACTTCTGTATTTTTCTTGCACGGTAAACGGTCTGCTTATCCTCTTCACTGAGTTCCTCCATACCGAGGATAGCGATTATATCCTGCAGTTCCTTGTACTTTTGCAGGAGCTCCTGTGTGCGCCTTGCAACGTAGTAGTGATCCTCGCCGACTATCTCGGGCTCGAGGATACGCGAGTTCGACTCCAGCGGGTCGACCGCGGGATATATACCCTGCTCGACTATCTTACGCGAGAGAACGGTAGTCGCGTCGAGATGTGCGAAGGTTATGGCAGGGGCAGGGTCTGTGAGGTCGTCCGCTGGTACGTAAACTGCCTGTACCGACGTGATAGAGCCGTTTTTCGTGGAGGTGATACGCTCCTGAAGCTCACCGACCTCCGTTGCGAGCGTCGGCTGATATCCAACGGCTGACGGCATACGTCCGAGCAGAGCCGAGACCTCCGAGCCTGCCTGTACGTAACGGAAGATATTGTCGATGAAGAGCAGAACGTCCTTGTGCTCGCGGTCGCGGAAGTATTCCGCCATAGTCAGACCCGTCTGAGCGACTCTCATACGCGATCCGGGCGGCTCGTTCATCTGACCGAATACGAGCGTAGTCTTGTTGATAACGCCTGATTCCTGCATCTCGTTCCACAGGTCGTTGCCCTCACGTGAACGCTCGCCGACGCCTGTGAATATAGAGTATCCGCCATGCTCGGTAGCGATGTTGCGGATGAGCTCCTGAATGAGGACGGTCTTGCCGACGCCTGCGCCGCCGAAAAGACCTATCTTACCGCCCTTAGCATAGGGCGCGATGAGGTCGATGACCTTGATTCCCGTTTCGAGTATCTCAACAACGGGGCTCTGCTCCTGAAATGACGGAGCTTTACGGTGTATGCCCCATTTTTCCTCAGTGACGACATCACCCTTCTTGTCAATGGGCTCGCCGAGGACATTGAACATACGTCCGAGAGTCTCCTCGCCGACGGGCACCTGTATGCACGAGCCCGTAGCTGTGACCTCCATATTCTTGCTGAGTCCCTCACTTGTCGCGAGCATTATGCAGCGCACGGTATGGTTGCCCATATGCTGAGCTACCTCCATAACGCGGCGTCTGCCGTCGACCTCAACGGTGAGCGCATCCCTTATCATGGGGAGCTTACCCGCGGGGAACTCAACGTCTATAACAGGTCCGATGACCTGAGTTATCTTACCTTTTTCCATATCTGCGGTATTCCTCCAAGCAGTATATCAGAGGAGGCTTTCGCCCTCTCCCATTATGGCGATGTCGACCGCCTTTGCGTCCTCGAGGTGGAACGCCATGAGCTTGTTGCCTGTCGACTCGTTGTATATCATCTCGAGATGAGCCGTCTTTATCATTTCCTCGGCATAAGAGCTGTCGGTCTCGAACACGGCTTTCCCCGTATATCTGAGCCAGTGACCGTCCTTCTTACAGGCTGCTATCTCGCACTTAGGGTTCGCGAGGAGCTGCTTGTACACGTCCTTGAAGTCGCCGACGCCGAATATCACCCTGCCGTCCTTGTCGAGGAATGCCCCGAGAGGACGGAGCTTCGGCTGGTCACCGTCATTAGTCGCGAGGAAGAACACTCCCGCTTCTTTTAAAAAGTCACCTATCTTGCTCATGATAATGCTCCTTTCGTGTAACATACGGGACGGCGCGGATGTCGCCCCATCTGAGTGTTATCCTTGTAGGCACCGCCCACTGCAAATTTGTTTTTTCGGTATATCGCGGACTTCGCAGCGCCGACCTGCATCAGTCATTAAGTGAAGCCGCTCCGCCGCAGACCTCGGTTATCTCCTGAGTTATAGCTGCCTGACGTGCGCGGTTATACATCAGCGACAGGTCCTTTATCATATCCTTTGCGCTGTTCGTAGCCGCGTCCATAGCCGTCATTCGCGAGTGCTGCTCACAGCAGAACGCTTCGACCATAGCGCCGTAGATTATGCCTTTAGCATAGTTTGGTATCAGGTACTCCATTACCTTTTCGGGCGAGGGCAGGAACGCTGCCTTCGGGAGCTTTTTCATCGTACCGTCGGGAGCCTTGCCGAAATGGCGCCTCTCGAACGGCAGCAGGCGGACTGTACGCGTCTCCTGCAAGTTTGACGTTACCATGTCCGTGTAGAGCACGTACACCTCGTCGAGCTCGTGCTTCTCGAACTTGTCGATGACGCGCTCAGCTATCTCCCGCGCCCTGTAAAGCGTGGGGTTCTGAGTGGTATACAGGAACTCGCCGTCTACTGCGGCATTTCCCTCGTTCATGCGGCGCTGGAAGTACATACGGCCGACCTGTCCGATGACGAAGAGGTAGCAGTTGTCGATGTCGGGAGCCTCAGCAATAGTCTGCTCGGCGTATTTGAGGATATTGTGGTTATAGCTTCCGCAAAGCCCCTTGTCGGCAGTAATGATGATATAGCCCTTTTTTCGCTTCTCGTCGGGGATATCCGAACGTCTGTCGAAGAAGAGCTGTCGTGTATGCGGAGTATGCTCGAGCACGCTCTCGATAGTCTCCTGCAGCTTATAGAAATAAGGCTCGGTAGAATCGAGGGCTGTTCTTGCCTTTTTCAGCTTTGACGAGGATATGAGGTACATGGCATTTGTTATTTTGAGTATCTGCTGTATGCTCGCTATCCTCTCGCGAATCTCTCTGATATTGGGCATAGACTCACCCCTTACTCCTCGAACGCGGTAATGATGCGTTCGATGCGCTCGCCGAGGTCATCGGTCATCACCTTGTTCTCCTCTATCTCGGAGATGATGTCCTGTCCGTAGGATTCGATGTACGTCATAAGGTCGTTCACGTAGTCCTTCAGCTCCGAGAGCGGAGTGTACTCGAACAGCCCGTGCTGAGCCGCGTACAGCAGTATTACCTGCTTATAGTGGGGCATGGGGTTGTAGAGCGGCTGTTTCAGGAGCTCCGTGAGCATACGTCCGTGTGCGAGGAGCTCTGCCGTAGACTGGTCGAGCTCCGACGAGAACTGTGTGAATATCTCCATTTCCTTGAACTGGGCAAGGTCGATACGGAGATTTCCCGCCGCCTTCTTCATAGCCTTGGTCTGAGCCGCACCGCCGACACGCGATACGGAAAGTCCGTAGTTTACGGCGGGGCGCTGTCCCGAATTGAACAGCTCGCTTTCGAGGAATATCTGTCCGTCGGTGATGGATATTACGTTTGTCGGGATAT
>JAGCHA010000089.1 GCA_017649325.1 Ruminococcus sp. | reverse complement strand
TTGATTCTCAGAGAGCCGCCGTTCGGTGCAAGGCGGTATGAGAGGTGCGGCGAAGTAGCTTCCGAGTCCCGCAGGTGAAAGCGCGAGCAAGTAGTCGGCGGCGTGTCCTCACGTTACAGGGGAGGAGGTTTCATGACCTCGCAGAGTGCGGATAGCGATATCCGAATTCAGGTGGTAACACGGACAATCGTTCGCCCTGAACCGTAAAAGGTTCTGGGCGATTTTATTTTGCACGGACCGACATCATCGACAAAAAGGAGAAAAAACAATGGCAAAGGAACTTGCTAAGACCTACGACCCCAAGGATTTTGAGGACCGTATCTACGCCGCGTGGAACGACAAGGGCTGTTTCCGCGCAGAAGCCGACCCGAAAAAGACACCCTACACAATAGTTATCCCGCCTCCGAACATAACGGGACAGCTCCACATGGGACACGCTCTTGACGAGACCTTGCAGGATATCCTTATCCGCTGGAAGAGAATGAGCGGCTACAGCGCACTCTGGCTCCCCGGTACAGATCACGCTGCAATTGCTACAGAGGCTAAGATAGTGGAAGCAATGCGCAAAGAGGGCATCACAAAGGAAGACCTCGGACGCGACGGCTTCATGGAGCGCGCATGGGAGTGGAAGAAGCAGTACGGCGGACGCATCGTCGAGCAGTTAAAGAAGCTCGGTTCATCGTGTGACTGGTCACGCGAGCGTTTCACAATGGACGAGGGATGCTCAAAGGCAGTCAAGGAAGTATTCGTAAAGTATTACGAAAAAGGACTCATCTACCGCGGCGAGCGCATCATCAACTGGTGCCCCAAGTGTAAGACTTCACTCTCGGACGCCGAAGTAACATACGAGGATCAGGCAGGACATTTCTGGCATCTGCGCTACAAGATAAAGGACAGCGACGGCTATCTTGAACTCGCGACGACTCGTCCCGAGACTCTTCTCGGCGATACAGCAGTAGCCGTAAATCCCGCAGATGAGCGCTATAAGGACTTAATCGGCAAGACAGTCATCCTTCCGCTCGTACACCGTGAGATACCGATAGTTGCGGATGACTACGTAGAAATGGATTTCGGAACAGGCGTAGTTAAGATAACTCCCGCTCACGACCCCAACGATTTCGAGGTCGGACTCCGCCACAAGCTCCCCGTAATCAACGTAATGAACGATGACGCCACAATTGTGGACGACTATCCCGCATACGCAGGCATGGACAGATATGAAGCCCGCAAGAAGATAGTTGAAGACCTCGAGGAAGAGGGCGCTCTCGTAAAGATAGAGGAATACAGCCATAATGTCGGCACCTGTTACCGCTGCGGCACGACCGTGGAGCCGAAGGTATCGACACAGTGGTTCGTTAAGATGAAGCCTCTCGCACAGCCCGCAATCGATGCTGTAAAGAACGGCGATACCAAGTTCGTGCCCGAGCGCTTTGACAAGATATACTTCCACTGGCTCGACAATATCCGCGACTGGTGCATCTCCCGTCAGATATGGTGGGGACACCAGATACCCGCATTCTACTGCGATGAGTGCGGCGAAATGGTAGTAACGAAGGAGAACAGCGCAGTCTGCCCGAAGTGCGGCAAGCCTATGCGTCAGGACCCCGATACCCTTGATACATGGTTCAGTT
>JAGCHA010000088.1 GCA_017649325.1 Ruminococcus sp. | reverse complement strand
GGTAGATTCGAGGGCGGCGGAACACCGCCCCTGCCGTGGGATAGCACACAAACAAAAGGACAAAAAATAAACCCGACGTTTCCGTCGGGTTTTGAAGATGAGATAAAAAGAAAAATATGTGTAGAACAAAAGAAAGGAGACAACAAAACGAGTGATAAATAATTCATAATTATTTAATCACTGTAGTTATTATACCGCAAATCACACTTTTCGTCAAGTGAAATCCTCAAAAAAACATTTTTATATAGATTTTTTTGGCATTTTCACCAACTCTACAGCCATCGCTCTGCACATTATACACAATACAACTGTATTTCTCCTGTGTTTAAAGAGAACAGGCGGGCGCACGGAATGCGCCCCTGCTGTTGCTAAGAAACACTCCCCTATTATAATAGTATATGCACGTGGAGAGCTCCCCGCCGCTTACATAAGCTCGCAGACGAGGTTCGAGAACTCTACAGGATTGTCTATCGGCATTCCCTCTATCATCAGCGCCTGCGTGTAAAGCAGCTTCGCGTACTTCGTCAGCTTGTCCTTATCCCCTGCCTCGGCTATCGCTTTCAGCTTGCCGTATATCTCGTGCTCGGGGTTTATCTCCAGTACACGCTGGGCGTGTACCTGCTGGTCTGTGGGCATCGAGTTGAGCACCTTCTCCATCTCGAGAGTTATCTCGCCCTCGCTCGTAAGGCATACAGGGTGGGATTTCAGTCTCTGCGAGAGGACTACCTTCGTTACCTTGCCGTCAAGCGCTTCGCCGAGCTCCTTGAGCATATCCGCGCTCTCCTCTTCCTTAGCCTTGAGCTCCTCCTTCTTCTCGGGGGTCTCAAGTCCGAGGTCGTCCGCTGATACGTTCTTGAACTCCTTGTCCTTGTACTTCGTTATTACCTTTATCGCAAACTCGTCGATACTGTCCGTGAGGTAGAGTATCTCGAAGCCGTTGTCCTTGACCAGCTCTGTCTGCGGGAGCTGCTCTATGCGGGCTGTGCTCTCGCCTGTTGCATAGTAGATGTACTTCTGCTCCTCGCGCATTCCGGTTACATATTCGTCAAGCGTTACAAGCTTGTTGTCCTTCGAGGAAGTGAACAGAAGCAGGTCTTGCAGCTTGTCCTTGTTCATGCCGAACTCGCTGTATACGCCGTACTTCACTTGCATTCCGAACGCTTTCCAGAACTCCTCGTACTTCTCGCGCTCGTTCTTCAGCATCTTCTTCAGCTCGGAGCTTACCGTCTTTTCGATGCTCTTCGCTATCACCTTTAACTGGCGGTCGTGCTGGAGCATCTCACGTGAGATGTTCAGTGAGAGGTCTTCGCTGTCTACGAGTCCCTTTACAAAGCTGAAATAGTCGGGGAGAAGGTCTGCGCACTTGTCCATTATCAGCACGCCGTTCGAGTAGAGCTGCAAGCCCTTCTCGTACTCCTTAGAGTAGTAGTCAAACGGCGCTTTCGACGGTATATAGAGCAGTGCGTTGTAGCTCGGCACACCCTCATTCTTTACGTGCGCGTACTTCAGCGGCTCATTGTAATCGTAGAATTTCTCCGTGTAGAAGTGCTTGTAGTCCTCCTCTTTCAGCTCAGACTTGCTCTTCTTCCACAGCGGTACCATGCTGTTGAGCGTCTCTATCTCGATGTAGTCCTCGTACTCGACAGGCTTGTTTGCTGCCTTGTCTTCCTCCGACTGCTCCACGGGACGGCTGTGCTGTACCTTCATCTTGATGGGGAAGCGGATGTAGTCCGAATACTTCTTGATGAGTCCCTTTATGCGGTACTCGTCAAGGAATTCGCCGTACTTCTCGTCGTCGGTGTCGTCAAGCATTTCGAGGATTATTACTGTGCCGACCGTCTCCTTCTCGTCCTCGGTGATCGTGTAGCCGTCGACACCCTCGCTCTCCCAGCGGTATGCCTTGTCGCTTCCGTATGCCTTGGATATAACCGTGACTTTCTTCGCCACCATAAACGCCGAGTAGAAGCCCACGCCGAACTGTCCGATTATCTGGTTATCCTCCTCCAGCTTGTTCTCGCTCTTGAATTTGAACGAACCGCTGTTAGCTATCGTGCCGAGGTTGTTCTCCAGCTCCTCCTCCGTCATGCCGATGCCGTTATCCGTTATCTTGAGCGTGCGGCTCTCTTTGTCCGAATCTATCCATATCGCAAAGTCGTCCTTGTTCAGACCGACCTTATCGTCCGTCAGCGACTTGAAGTAAAGCTTGTCTATCGCATCGCTCGCGTTCGATATCAGCTCGCGCAGGAATATCTCCTTGTGCGTGTATATCGAGTGTATCATCATTTCCAGAAGCCTTTTCGACTCCGCTTTAAACTGTTTTGTGCCCATTATGAACATCTCCATAAAATTATTAGCACTCGCTGTGTTCGAGTGCTAATAATAGTATAGCCCTTTTCCGACCGCAAGTCAAGTCCGACAGGGATTGTTTACAATTTGTTCACAAACAGAAAGGCTGTCGGTTATCCGACAGCCTTTGCTAATATAATATATCTTACTTCTTGTTGATGACTCTTACACGGATAACGCCGTCTACTGCGTTTATCTTGCCCTCAACAGATGCGGGTACCTCGCCTGTAACATCAAGCATTGTGTACGCAAAGTCGCCCTTGCTCGCATTTGCCATGTTCTCGATGTTGATTCCCTCGTTGCCTACTGCTGATGTGATAGATGCTATGGTCGTGGGAACGTTCTTGTGGATAACGCAGATCTTGGTGTCTGTGCTGTCCATTGAAAGGTTCGGGTAGTTTACGCTGTTTCTGATGTTGCCGTTCTCGAGGTAGTCGATGAGCTCCTCTGCTGCCATTACTGCACAGTTGTCCTCGCTCTCGGGTGTGGATGCTCCGAGGTGGGGAAGTACGATAACGTTCTCGGCTCCGAGGACGATGTCGTCAGCGAAGTCTGTTACGTACTTGGCTACCTTGCCGTCTGCTATTGCCTTTACTACTGCCTCGCTGTTGATGAGCTCGCCTCTTGCGAGGTTGATGAGACGTACGCCGTCCTTCATCATTGCTATCTGCTCAGCGTCGATAGTGTTCTTTGTCTGGGGTGTGTAAGGCATATGAATGGTGATATAATCACTGTTCTTGTAGATGTCATTGATGTCCCTTACTACCTGTACAGAGGGCTCGAGGTGGAGGGCTGCTCCTACGGAGAGGTAGGGGTCGTAGCCGATGACCTTCATGCCGAGTGCCTCAGCAGCGTTTGCGATCTTGCCGCCGATAGCGCCGAGTCCGATGATACCGAGAGTCTTGCCTGCTATCTCGGGACCTGCGAACTTGCTCTTGCCGCTCTCAACAGTCTTGGGAGCATCCTCTGTTCCCTTGAGGGAAGCAGACCACTGTGCAGCCTCGACTATCTTTCTTGAAGCGAGGAGCAGAGCGCAGATAGCGAGCTCCTTAACAGCATTTGAGTTTGCGCCGGGAGTATTGAATACGCAGATGCCCTCCTGTGCGCAGCGGTCAACGGGGATGTTGTTCACGCCTGCGCCTGCACGTGCGATAGCGATGAGCTTGTCACCGAATGTCATATCGTGCATCTTTGCGGAGCGGACCATGATAGCGTCGGGATTAGCGGGAGCGTCAGCAATAGCGTACTTGCTCTTGTCGAAAACGTCCGTACCAACGGGTGATATCTTATTGAGTGTCTGTATGTTGAACATTTCCATTACCTCTTTCAAGTTTATTATGCGGAAAAATGTAAGACTCGCGGGAAAAGTCCCGCCGTCCATATATACGAGCGACTGCGCTTATGAGTTCTCTTCTTCGAACTTTTTCATGAAGGCTACGAGCTTCTCTACGCCCTCGATAGGCATTGCGTTGTAGATAGATGCTCTCATTCCGCCTACGCTTCTGTGTCCCTTGAGGTTCTCGAAGCCTGCTGCCTTGGACTCAGCTACGAACTTCTTGTCGAGCTCGTCGTTGCCTGTGATGAAGGGAACGTTCATAAGGCTTCTGTCCTTGGGCTCTACTGTGCCCTTGAACATCTTGCTGCTGTCGAGGAAATCGTAGAGTATCTTAGCCTTCTTCTCGTTGTGAGCCTTCATAGCCTCGAGGCCGCCCATCTTCTTTATCCACTTGAATACCTTGCCGCATACATAGATGCCGTAGCAGGGAGGTGTGTTGTAGAGTGACTCGTTCTCAGCCTGAATCTTCCAGTCCATCATTGTGGGAGTGATGGAGAGTGCGGGACCGTCTGCGATGAGGTCCTCGCGTACGATGATTATCTGTACGCCGGAAGGTCCTACATTCTTCTGTACACCGCCGTAAATTACGCCGTACTTTGTTACGTCTACAGGCTCCGAAAGGAAGCAGGAGCTTACGTCAGCTACGAGCTCGTGTCCCTTTGTGTTGGGGAGCTCCCAGAACTTTGTGCCATAGATGGTGTTGTTCTCGCAGATGTATACATAGTCAACGTCCTCGGGGATATCGAGGTCGGAGCAGTCGGGGATATATGAGAAGGTCTTGTCAGCAGAGGATGCAACTCTTACTACTTCGCCGTACTTCTCAGCCTCCTGTGCAGCCTTCTTTGCCCACTGACCTGTGATGATGTATGCTGCCTTGCCCTTCTTCATCAGGTTCATCGGTACGCCCGCAAATACCAGCGATGCGCCGCCCTGTGCAAAGATGACCTTGTAGTTGTCGGGAATATTCATGAGGTCGCGGAGGTCCTTCTCTGCTTCCTTGATTATCTCGTCATATACCTTGGAACGGTGTGACATCTCCATTACCGACATGCCGCAGCCCTTGTAATCCATCATTTCCTCTGCGCACTCCCTGAGTACCTCCTCGGGGAGAACCGCAGGACCTGCACTGAAGTTGTAAACTCTGCTCATTGAAAAAACCTCCAAAATTTATTTAAAGTGAGTATTTGCAATACATATCAATTATACACCTATCGACACAATAAGTCAATATAAATCTTGATTAATTTTGAATATTCATATATATAATAGTATATATTATATAAAAAGGATGCAGGGCGGCGGGACGCCCGCCTGCAAAAAAAGAAGGCGAACCTTATGGTCCGCCTTTTCTTAGCTCTTATCTTATCTTTGAGCCGACAGGTATCGAATCGTCTACGAAGATGACCTTCACGCCGTCGGGAGTGTCTGCTGCGCATATCATGCCGTTGCTGTCCACGCCTCTGAGCTTTACAGGCTTCAGATTTGCTATCAGCTGAAGCTTCTTGCCGATAAGGTCCTCGGGGGCGTAATACTGCGCTATGCCCGATACTACCTGACGTCCGCCCATGCCGTCGTCAAGCTGCAGGCACAGGAGCTTGTCGGACTTCTTCACCCTCTCGCACGCCGTAACCTTTGCAACGCGAATCTCCACCTTTGCGAAGTCGTCGATGGTTATCTCGGGAGCGAGGGTGATAGGCTCTGCGGGAGCGTCGCCCTTTTCCTCAGCGGAGAGCTTTGCCTGCGCTGCCTCCATGTTCTTTCTGAGGATATCGTTCAGTTCCTCTATCTCCTTGTCCACGTCGATACGCGGGAAGAGTATCTCGCCCTTGTTCACCTTTACGTCTGCGGGCAGTACGCCGAATTTTCCGAGGTTCTCGTACTTCACGTCCTCAGCTGTTGCACCGATCTGCTCCCATACCTTGGGCATAACAGTGGGCATGAACGGTGCGAGGAGCGCCGATATCACGCGGATAGCCTCGAGCAGGTTATAGAGCACCGCCGCCAGTCTTGCACGCTTAGCCTCGTCCTTGCCGAGCTTCCACGGCTCGGTCTCGTCGATATACTTGTTAGCGCGCGCCACGCCCTCGAATATGGTCTCGAGCGCCTGCTTCAGCTTGGTCTCGTCCACGAAGCCGTCAACTGCGGGGCAGAGTCCCAGTATCACAGACTTGAACTCCTCGTCGAGAGGGTCGCTCTCGCGCTCTGTCGGAAGAGTGCCGCCGAAATACTTTTCTGCCATTGCGACTGTTCGCGAAACAAGGTTGCCGAAGCCGTTCGCAAGGTCGGAATTTATGCGGTTTATCATTATCTCATTCGAGAAAAGGCTGTCTGCACCAAGAGCCATTTCACGGAGGATGTGGTATCTTATAGCGTCCTGACCGTATCTCTCGCCAAGCACGAACGGGTCAACGACGTTGCCGAGCGACTTGCTCATCTTCTCGCTCTCGCCGTTCTTGCCAGCCATTGTGATCCAGCCGTGAACAGCAAGGTGCTTCGGGAGCGGCAGGTCGAGAGCCATCAGCATAGCAGGCCATATAATGGCGTGGAAGCGCATGATGTCCTTTGCTACCATGTGGACGTCCGCAGGCCAGAACTTGTCGAAGTCGCCATACGCCGAATTCTCGTAGCCGAGCGCCGTGATATAGTTGGAGAGTGCGTCTATCCACACGTATACGACGTGCTTGTCGTCGAACGACACAGGGATTCCCCATGTGAACGAGGTGCGCGATACGCAGAGGTCTTCGAGACCCGGCTTGATGAAGTTGTTTACCAGCTCGACAGCTCTTGTCTTGGGACGGAGATAGTCCGTCTCGGTGAGGAGCTTCTCTATCCTGTCCGCGAAGGGAGCCATCTTCATGAAGTAGGCTTCCTCCTCGGCGAATTTAACGGGTCTGTGGCACTCGGGACAGCAGCCGTTCTCGTCGAGCTGCGAGTCTGTCCAGAAGCTCTCGCAGGGAGTGCAGTATTTGCCCGAATATTTGCCCTTATAGATGTATCCCTTGTCGTAGAGCGCCTTGAATATCTTCTGAACGCTCTCGACGTGGTAATCGTCAGTTGTACGGATATAGCGGTCGTAGGAGATGTTCATATAGCTCCAGAGCTTCTTGAACCTGTCAACGATGACGTCAACGTACTCCTTGGGAGTAACGCCCGCCTCGGCAGCCTTCTGCTCTATCTTCAGACCGTGCTCGTCTGTGCCTGTAAGGAACATTACGTCATACCCCTGCATTCGCTTGTAGCGGGCAATGGAGTCGCACGCAACGGTGGTGTAGCAGTGACCGATATGCGGGTTGCCCGAGGGATAATAGATGGGGGTGGTGATGTAGAATGTCTTTGACATAATGAATCGCTCCTTTATGATTTATCCTTTTCCCAAATGTGAGGAAAAGGTAAGCAAAATATATTATACCACATATTTGCAGTAAATGCAAGCGTTGATATAGGGGGCGGCGTTCACCGCCCGCATAAAACGACATTACTATTTCGCGCGGAATAATTCCGCGGTCGTTACAAAAGCTGATGGCTCATTCATCATAATCGTCGAGGAAGTGGTGGACTGTCCCCTTCTCCTTGTAGGCGATGATGGTACTGAGGTTGACGTTCTCGACGCTTCGGAAGATGTTCTTCTCGACCTGCGGATTTATCTTCTTCATCTCCGCGATGAGGTTCTTGACCTCCAGCCGCTTCGACTCCGACTGCCCGTTCTCGCTGCACGATGAGCAGTTCTCCGTGAACTTGCACGCGCACTGTATGAAATACAGGTCGTTGTAGTCGCGCCAGTGCTTGATGTCTGCCTCGCGTACCAAGTACAGCGGGCGTATCAGCTCCATGCCCTCGAAGTTCGTGCTGTGAAGCTTCGGCATCATCGTCTGCACCTGTCCGCCGTAGAGCATACCCATGAGTATTGTCTCGATGACGTCGTCGAAGTGGTGACCGAGCGCTATCTTGTTGCAGCCCAGTTCCTTCGCTTTGCTGTACAGATACCCTCGCCTCATCCTCGCGCAGATGTAGCACGGGTTCTTCTCAATGTGGAATACCGAGTCGAATATCGTTGACTCGAATATCTCAACAGGTATCGACATCGACTCCGCGTTCCGCTCTATAATTCGCCGGTTCTCAGGGCTGTAGCCGGGGTCCATAACAAGGAATACCACCTCGAACGGGAATTTGTCGTGGCGTTTCAGCTCCTGAAAAAGCTTCGCCATAAGCATCGAGTCCTTGCCGCCCGATATGCACACCGCTATCCTGTCGTTCGGCTGCACAAGCTCGTACTCGTTTATTGCCTTCGTGAACTTGCACCATATGCTCTTCTTGAACTTCTTCCGCAGACTCAGCTCTACCTGCTCTGTAAGACTGCGGTCTGCCATGCGCTCGCGAAGCCAGTCTATGTAGCCGCCTGCGAGACTGTACGCTTCAAATCCCCTGCCGCGGAGCTCCTCTGCTGCATCGACGCTTATCTGTCCCGACTTGCAGTACAGCACGAGCTTCTTCTGCGGGAGCTCAGCCTCTGCAAGCTCATTCAGCGGAACATTCACTGCACCGCCTATGTGTCCGTAATCATAGGCGACGGCGTCACGTATATCTATCATTGCAAAGTCGCCGCGGAGCTGTGAGAGCTCCGAAGCCGTTATCTCAATATCCATAGCTCACCTCTCATAATGATTACTACTATTATATCACAATCGAGCTGCTTTGTCCATAACATAACATTTCAGGTATATTCGCGGATTATCGGTCAATAATACTTGCGGAGGTGTTATACGTGAAGAAAAATCTGTTTTCCGATAACAAACAAGGTTCTAAAAGCTTCTATGCCGCTCTCGGTATCAGCGCAGTCATGATAGGCTCCGCCTGCTGGTTCGCCTACGGTCAGAGCAAAAAGCTCTCAGACGGTCTGACCGCTGAAAGCAGAGTCTCCGAGTCTGAAGCTCCCGTTAACAAGCGTGCCTACAACGTGCCTAAGACTACCACTGCCGCTGCGAGGACTTCCGCTCCCGTACGTACTGCCGCTTCGTTCACGACTGTGACCGTCACGACCGCTCCTGCGGCTACTCTGCCCGCCGCTGCGTTAGACGTCGGTGAGCCCGAAGCTGAAGTGCCCGCGGCTGCGGTAAAGCTCTCCGATGCCAAGCCGCCGCTCGAGGATATGAGCTTTATGATAACGCCGTTTTCGGGGAGCGAGCTTGTCCGCAATGAGACTACGGGGTCGTGGCAGACCCACAACGGCACCGACTTCGCTGCCGATGTGGGCGCTGAGGTCTACGCCGTCGCGGGCGGTGAGGTCACGGAAGTCAAAAATGACCCCGTATGGGGCGTGACTGTCACCGTTGACCACTTGAACGGCTATGTTACGCGGTACTGCGGGCTCTCACAGGCTCTCAGCGTCCAGAAGGGCGATAAGCTCTCGGGGGGCGACCTCATCGGTACTCTCGGCAATACCGCTGACATCGAGAGCGCTCTCACTCCTCATCTGCATCTTGAAATGCTCCACAACGGCTCCTATATCGACCCCATGAGCGAATTGACGTGAGTGTTTCGGGACGGGAGATTTGCGGGCGGATGATATCCGCCCCCTACATTATTTCAAATTCTGTATCCAAAAGCAAAAACGGACGCGATCGCGTCCGTTTATCTTTTAGGCAACACCGCACAAAGCCCGCCTGAAGGCTTTGTACTGGATATGCTTGCATATTTTCCATCATCTTGCACAGAAATTCCTTGACATACGTCAGTATGCCTGCGGAATTTCTATACAATCTGACGAAAAATCTGTCGGCGCATCTCCAGCACAAGCTTTGTGCGGTATTGCCTTTACAGTTTTGCAAGCTTTCCAAAGCTATCCTTCAGTGCGGGGTATATCTCGCGGTAGAGCTGATAATATCTCTCGTACTCCGTCACATTTGCTGCGTTCGGGGACTGCACTTTGTCTGTGCGCACTATCGCTCCGCAAGCCTCCTGCACGCTGCTGTAAAGTCCCGCTCCCACGCTCGCGAGAATTGCTGCTCCAAGGGCGGGGCCCTCCTTCGATGCCGTTGTCTTGACCTCGCAGTTGTACAGGTCTGCAAGCATGCTTCTCCACAGAGGCGATGTGCCTCCGCCTCCGCAAGCCGCCATATCGCTCACGCTTACCTTCATCTCGCGGAATACCTCCACGCAGTCGCGGAGCGAATAGCTCACGCCTTCCATTACTGCTCTCAGCATATCCCTGCGCGTGTGTATCGCCGAAAGTCCGAAGAATACGCCTCGTGCGTCAGGGTCGAGGTGAGGCGTGCGCTCGCCCATAAGATAGGGCAGATACAGCAGTCTGTTCGCCCCCACGGGGACTGCCTCCGCTGCCTTGTCCATGAGGACGTACTCGTCTGTGCCCATGAGCCGCGCTGTCTCCTTTTCGGTCATGCAGAAGTTGTCGCGGAACCACTTCAGCGACAAGCCTGCGCCCTGCGTTACACCCATTACGTGCCACGCGTTCGGTACCGCCGCGCAGCAGGTATGTACCCTGCCCTGCTTGTCTATGGATATCTCGGAGGTGTGCGCGAATACCACTCCAGAGGTGCCTATGGTCGTGAATGCTTTGCCGTCCTCGACGACTCCCGTGCCGACCGCGGCAGCCGCGTTGTCGCCTGCTCCGCCGACTACGACCGTGCCCTCGCACAAGCCGAGCTCGTCAGCCATTGCCTTGGTCAGCGTGCCTGTGACTTCGCAGGATTCGTACACCTGTCCGAGCCACTGCCTGTCTATCTCGAACGCGCTGAGCAGCTCGTCCGACCAGCGCCTCTTCGGGACGTCGAGAAGCTGCATTCCCGACGCGTCGCTGACCTCCGTTGCGTACTCGCCTGTGAGGATAAAGCGCAGGTAATCCTTCGGCAGAAGTATGTGCGCTACGCGGCTGTATACCTCGGGCTCGTTGTTCTTCACCCACAGTATCTTCGCCGCCGTCCAGCCCGTCAGTGCGGGATTCGCTGTTATCTCCACGAGCTTGTCGCGTCCGACCGTGCGGTTCATCTCGTCAACCTCCGCGGCTGTGCGCTGGTCGCACCAGATTATGCTCCGACGGAGGACGCTGTTGTCGCGGTCGAGCATGACGAGTCCGTGCATCTGTCCTGAGATGCCTATGCCTCTGACGTCATGCTTGTCCACTCCGCTCTTCGCCATTACGGCCTTTATCGTGTCTTTCATCGCGTTTGCCCAGTCTGCAGGCTCCTGCTCCGCATAGCCGTTCTTCGGCTGGTACATCGGGTACTCTACTGTCGCGGAAGCAATTACTGCTCCCGCCTCGTCAAAGAGAACTGTCTTGGTAGCGCTCGTACCGCAGTCCACGCCTAATATGTATGACATATTGTTCACTCCCTTCGATAAGAATAAAGGGCGGCGGAAGGGTGTCCCTTCAGCCTGTTTCGTGGGTCACTGAGTTCAGAACGCAAGTTCGAGGCTCGGTGACCCGCTTTTTCCGTTAAGGATAGCGCACAGAACGCCGCCCTTACTTAGTTCTTAGCTCTTAGTTCTGAGTTCTCCTCACAGGCTGAACATTATGTTGTTCATTACAGATTCGAGCATTTCCTGTCTGCCGCTGCCGAGCGAATCCGTTACCTCGCCCTTTTCAAGTGCGTACTTCTCGAGCTCCGCAAAGCCGACCTTTCCGTCGATGATGTCCTTGCCTATGCCTGTATTCCACGATGCGTACCTGTCCGCGACAAACTTGTCGATGCGTCCGTCGTCTATCATCTTCTGTGCAATGCGAAGTCCCAGTGCAAAGGTGTCCATGCCCGCTATGTAGCTGTGGAAGATGTCCTCGGGTGTGAAGCTGCCGCGGCGAGCCTTGGAGTCGAAATTGAGTCCGCCGTTTGTGAAGCCGCCTGCCTTCAGGACCTCGTACATACAAAGCGCCGCTTCGTATACGTTCGTCGGGAACTGGTCGGTGTCCCAGCCGAGAAGCGTGTCGCCCTGATTGGCGTCGATAGAGCCGAAGAAGCCGTTGTCACGCGCTACGCGGAGTTCGTGCTGGAATGTGTGCATCGCAAGGGTCGCGTGGTTCGCCTCGATGTTCATCTTGAAGTCCTTGTCAAGTCCGTACTTGCGCAGGAAGCCCAGCACCGTTGCTGTGTCGAAGTCGTACTGGTGCTTCGTGGGCTCCTTGGGCTTGGGTTCGATGTAGAAGTCGCCCTTGAAGCCGATAGAGCGTCCGTACTCCACTGCCATACGCATGAGGCGTGCCATATTGTCGAGCTCCAGCCCCATATCCGTGTTGAGCAGGGTCTCGTAGCCCTCGCGTCCGCCCCAGAATACGTAGCCGTTTCCGCCGAGCTTGACGGTAGCCTCGATAGCCTTCTTTATCTGTGCGGCGGCGTATGCGAAGACGTCCGCTGAGGGGGACGTTCCTGCGCCGTGCATATATCTCGGGTGGTCGAAGCACTTGGCTGTGCCCCACAGACACTTGATGCCCGTCTCTGCCTGCTTTGCCTTGATGTAGTCCGTTATCTCGTCAAGCTTTGCGTTGGTCTCGGCGAGGGTGCCGTACTCGGGGGAGAGGTCTCGGTCGTGGAAGCAGAAGAAGCCTATCGAGAGCTTGTCCATTATCTCGAATGCCGCATCGACCTTCGCCTTTGCCCTTGCAGCAGGGTCGGATTCGCCCCATGTCTTGTCGGCTGTGCCTACGCCGAACATATCCGTGCCGTCGCCGCCCATGGTGTGCCACCACGAGAGCGCAAAGCGGAGCTGCTCGCGCATGGTCTTGCCGCCGATGACCTCGTCGGGGTCGTAATACTTGAAAGCGAGGGGATTCATCGAGTCCCTGCCCTCATAGCCTATCTTGCCTATGCCTTTGAAGAATTCGCCCATTTTTTATACACTCCTTTTCACCGCATAGTATTACAGGGGCATATCTGCCCCTGTGTCTGCGATTTTATTTTAAAGCCTTCGTACCCTTGCAGAGGCGTCCGCAGGTTTTATCATCGTCGGCCGCCAAAGGCAGCCCCTGCATCGATAAAGGCTTCATATACATTGTTCCGGACTCAGGGCTCTCAGGTGTTGAGAAGGTCTAACGAGAGAGAACGCGACTCGGTGTCATAGTAGTCCTCGAGTTCCGCTACGTAATAGCGGAAGCAGACCTTGCCGTTGAAGGTGAGCACGTCGCCGGACTCCGATACGCCGAGCTGTGCAAGCTGTGAGTCACTGAGGTCCTTCAGCTTTACACTGTTGTCGGAGGAGACTGTCCATAGAGGATTGCCCCACACGTCAGTGTTGATTTTGTTGTACAGCTCGAAACCCTCGGCGCTGAGGTCACTGAAATATACCTTCTCGCCCCTGTTCTTGCCCGCGTCGAGAAGTATCTCGTCCGTGGGGTTGAGCACGGAGTATCTGCCTGAGCTGTCCTTGCCTATGCCGAAATGTGCGAGCTGCTCGTCGGTGAGGTCGTCGAGCTTTATCGCGTCTACGTCCTGTGCCGTCTTGCCTATCTCAAGCAGCTCATAGATGTTGACGTCGCTTATCTCGAGGGTGGTGTCGTATCTGTAGCCGAGCGCTGCCATTTCCGCACGCGTTACGTGTACCGCGATATTATCCGAAATGGAGTTGAGCTCGCCAGTTATCTGTTGGCGCGTCTGGGTAGCCCACGATATTTCTATATTCTCGCACTTGGGGCGCTCCATATATACAACGCGCTCCATATTTTTCAGCGTGAAGGTCACGAAGCGGTACTTTACGTCGGCGTAGTTGGGCTCGATGTATACTGCTGTGCTGCCGTTGGAGCTGTCCTCAGTATTGACTATCCTGTAACGGTACATACCCGAGGGCGACTCACCACTCTTGTAGGTCTCCTGCTTTGCTGCCGTGACAAAGAATGAGGTGAAAAGGAAGTATCCCAGCGCTCCGAAGATGTACAGCAGCAGCACTACCGTGCCTACCGCCGTCTTTGCGCCCTCTCCCGCTCCGGAGAGAAGGAGTACCATAACTCCCACTGCAATGACGGGGATGAGTATCTCCTTGTGGTCGAAGTACATCAGCACAACGGGCAGCATCGCGGGCAGTATTATAAAGCTGCATATCCGCGTGACTATCTGCTTGCGGGTGTAGAGCATCAGCACCAGCGCTATCACCGATACTGCCGATACTATCAGGCATACCGAGCCGCGCTGTTCAACGTGTATGTTGTAGAATATCGAGTAGTAACAAAGGTAGCAGACGCATACCGTGTAAAACGCCGCTATGACCGAGACTACCCGCTTGGTCCAGACGTTATCTAAGAATGCTTTCATTTTGACCTCCGATTGAGATTCTGTAATTGTCCATATAGAGTTATTATATCACATATGTTTTTAAATTGCAAGTCATACAGGGATAAAACTTGCAAATCGGTACAGTTGCTTTTTTGGCGCTTATATGCTACAATAGAACAGCAAGAAAGGATATGCTATGGATAAGAAACCTTTTTTTACTCACTCAAGAATTATTTTCAGCCTGCTGTCTGCCGCCGTCATGGCTGCGATATTCTGTCTCTCCTGTGAAAACGCCGATAAGTCCTCCGAGACCAGCGGATTCTTCACCGACTTCGTGCTCCGACATTTCGTAAAAGGGTTCGCCGAACTCCCTCCCGAGAGACAGGACGAGATGCACGGGCTCGTCAGCTTTATTATCCGCAAGTGCGCCCACTTCAGCGCCTATGCCTCCCTCGGATTCTGCACCTCCTGCGCCGTCGGGAAACGTAAGCTTTTCTCCCTCGGAAGTGCTATAGCATGGGCAATATGCATTCTCTATGCCTGCTCGGATGAGCTGCACCAGCACTTCGTGGCGGGACGCTCCTGCGAGCTGCGCGACGTCTGCATAGATTCGTGCGGCGCACTCACGGGATTGCTCGTTTCAATGGCTGTTATGTTCATCATAATGCGGCTGAAAAGGCGGGGAACTGCCGAGCTCCGATAAAAAAATTAAGATCGCGGGTCGATTTCCGAGTCGGCCCGCTTTATTGTCAATGCTGCCTCCGACTGCATATTATGTGCTGGGAGGTGATGACTTGCTTCAAGAGGTCTTTCTCGCATTCATCGTCAGCTTCGACACCTTTCTCGTCGCCGCTGCTTACTGCAACAGCGGCATAAGGATCCCGTTCACGTCTGTGGCTGTCATTAACCTTATGGGGGCTGCTGTGCTCGGACTCGCGCTCACGCTCTCCGATATCGCGGGCGGCTTCATACCCGCCGAGCTCTGCCGCACTCTCGGGCTCATCGTGCTTACGTCTATCGGCGTTATCACCGTGTTCAAGAGCCTCGTCCGCATACTCGTCAGGCGGCTCTCGCAAAGGGGCGAGCTCTCGCTGAGAACGGGCAGCAGCGGGCTCATCATAAAGCTTTACCTCGATGACACCGCCGCCGACACTGACGGCTCGAAGTCGCTTTCGCCGTCGGAGGCTGCCGCTCTCGCGCTCGCAAGCTCGCTCGATTCTGCCGCTACGGGGCTGAGCTGCGGTTTCTGCGGTATCTCGCCGCTCAGGACTGCAGCCCTCGCTTTCTTCGCGGGCTTTGCTGCCGTCGCTGTCGGGAGCCTTGCAGGCAGAAAAATTGCTGCCTCCGACTGCGAGCTGTCGTGGCTCGGCGGCGTTATGCTCATAGCGTTTGCCATTGTCGAATCTGTCTGCGGATAAAAAACAGCTCCCGTTAACGGGAGCTGTTGTCATTTTCAGTCTTCGTCCTTTTTGATACCGAATATGGTCCGCAGTATGCCCGACAGGAAACGCGGGCTCTTGATAACTACTATCTTCACTCTGTATCCCTCCTTCTGTGATATACTCTATTATATTCACAGCAGAGGTTTTCGTTACTTTGTCTGTATCACAAGCGCAAGCCCGTTCTCTACCGTGAGAAAGGCGGCTTCGCCCGTTATCTCATTGCTCACGCCGATCGGGAACGACTGCTTCATCTCGTAGTTCGTGAGCGGGTACTTCACGCCCCTCAGCTCACTTATCCTCACTGTCTCGGTCAGTGCGAACACGGAAAGATATTTATATCCCCAGCGCCTGCTCTCTTCGGGATACATAACTTCACCGTCATCGGCTCCCTGCACGCATATAAAACCGTTTCCGATGAGCGAAAGGTCAGCCCCGTGCTCACGGGCATAGAGCATGGTCTGTATGTTCGCGAAGGCGTGGTCGAAACGCGCTCCGCCAAGTGCTCCGTAGAGGTATATATGCTCATATCCGCGCTCAATGGCTATTTTCACAGCCATGAGCGTGTCCGTGTCGTCCTTCTCGGGGACTGTGCGTATTATCTCGCAGTCATTCGGGAGCTTCCCGCTGTAGGAATCGAAGTCGCCGACTATCACGTCCGGCTCTATTTTCAGCTTCTTAGCGTGCTTGTAGCCGCTGTCGGCGCATATCACGAAACCGTGGTGGTTCGGGAACCAATAGTCCGCGATATCGCCGAGGTCGCCGCCTGCAAAGATATGACACCTTTTCATTTCAGCTCCCACTCCTTCAGCTGTTTTGCTTCCTCGTACATCGTGCAGTAGCTCTCGTGGCGTATCTTAGGTATCTTCCCCGCCATGACCGCCTCCACTACCGCGCAGCCTTTCTCGCAGGTGTGCGAGCAGTCACGGAAGCGGCAGCTGTCCGTAAATTCGGCGAATTCGCGGAAGCATCCAGCGAGCTCCTCCTTGCGTATCACGTCGTAGCGGTTGGTCTCAAACGTGGAAAAACCGGGAGTATCGGCGATGTAGCCGCCTCCTGTGAGCTTGTACAGCTCGGCGTGACGGGTGGTGTGCCTGCCGCGGCCGAGCTTTTTGCTTATCTCGCCCGTCGCGATGTTGAGGGTCGGGTCGACCGCATTCAGAAGCGTGGACTTGCCCGCTCCCGAGTTGCCTGTGAATGCGCTTATCTTCCCGTTCAGGAGCTCGCGCACACGCTGTACCGACTCTTCGTCGGAGTAGTCAATCTCCACCGTCTTTACGCCGATAGAGTCGTAGACCTCGCGGACTGCTCTGCCGTCGCCGAGGTCGGTCTTGGTGATGACCACTACGGGCTCTATCCCCTTGTACTCCGCGATAGCTATGAATTTGTCGAGGATGAGGAAATTCGGGGCGGGACTTACCGTCGACACCACGAAAAGTATCCGGTCAAGGTTGGCAAGGGGTGGTCTTATGAGGTAGTTCCTGCGCTCGCCTATCTCCGTGATGACGCCGCCGCTGACTGTCACGCTGTCGCCTACCGCAGGACTTATCCCTCTGGCGCGGAATACTCCCCTCGCCTTACACTCAAATATACCATCGGGGGACTCTACTGTGTAGAGTCCCCCTAAGCATTTTATTATTATTCCGCTTGTCTCAGCGCTTACCACTGATTCTCGCCGCCTTGCTCGTTGCCCTGTCCGCCGCCTTGCTCGTTACCTTGTTCGCCGCCCTGTGCGGGTCCCGAGCTGAGCGTTACGTATATGGTCGAGCCCTTTTCAAGCTCTGTGCCGTATGCACTCTGCCAAATTATCGTATTCGGTGTAGGATAGTCAGCAGAAGGCTGAGAGCCGTTAGATACGATATTGAAGTAATCGCTGTAATTAGCCACTGCGGTATCGTAGTCACTGCCTATGAGACCGGGTACGGTAACTGTATCGGGCTCCTCAGGCTGAGTTGTCACTTCCTGGTGATAGCCGTCTACCTGTGTGAGTGCCGCGTCGATGTCTCCGCCCGACTTGCTCGTGATAGTGCCGTCTGCAAAATTGAACTTGTATGTGCCGATAGATGCACGCTTGTTGTTATTGAGGTTCGTAAGAAGCACGTTTACTGTTGCGTCCTCGCCCGAGCCCTTGACATCCTGTGTGATGCTGAGCTCCTCGGGTACGTAGATAGTACGTGTGTCCTGACTGTCACGGCTGCCGTCGTCGTTCACTATCATGAAGCTGATAACGAATCTGCCGTCCGCATCTGACGGGAATTCAACACTGAACGGGATAACGCCGTCGGGGTTGGTGCCGTCAGAGAACTCGAAGACTATCTCCGTTCCCGTCTCGACCTTCTCGCCCTTCTTTATGCTCTGCTTTACTACGGTGTTCTCCTTCTCGTAGGAGGCTACACCCTTTGTTGTTACTTTCAGGCCTGCGTACTCCGCAAGCATCTTGGCGTCGTCAATGGACTTTCCTACCCAGTCATCGACCTGTACCTGTCCTGCCTCCTCGCCCATGCTTACGTAGAGGATGATCGTTGCGTCCTTGTGTGCTTCCTCTCCTGCCGCGGGCTCGGTCTTGATGACATAGCCCTTTTTAACTTTCGCGCTCGAAGAATTACGTATTTCACATTTGAGTCCCTTCTGTGTGAGCATATCCTTTGCGAGCTCGACGTTCATTTCTGTAACGTTCGGTATCTCGACGGTCTGCATTCCCTTGCTGACCTTTACCTTGAGGATAGCGCCCTTCTTGAACTCGACGCCCTCGGAGGGATCCTGCTCGACTATCACGCCGGGCTCTGCCTCGTTGTAGACCTGTCCGTCCTCCTTGAACTGGATGTTGTTGCCGTACTTGGCTACAGCATCGTTGAAGTCCATACCAATTACGGAGGGCATCTTCCAGTCGTTCTTCTGTGATGTATCTTTCAGCATATCAGTGAAGAGCAGGGATATGACGATGACTCCCACGATGATGACAACTACGACTACTGCTGTGAGTACGGGGATTATGAGCGATGAACGCTCTTCCTCCTCTTCCTCTTCCTCCTCGTCCTCGTAGTAATCGTCGGGGTTGTATACGCCGCCGTAGGGCTGCTGCTGCGGAGGATATGCCTGCTGTCCGCCGTAGGGAGCGGCTGCGCCTGCGGGTACTCCGGCATATACGGGCTGCTGTACCTGCGGCTGCTCCTGCTGGGGCTGTACGCCGCCCTGAGCCATATTATCGCGCGAAACCGACTGTGTATTGAAGAAGCGGGTGTTCTCGTTGTCATCCTCGCCCTCCTCGACGTAGTAGCCGAAGGTGGTCGACGGTTCAGCCTTGAACTTCTCTATATCCGCTATCATATCTGCTGTGGACTGGTATCTGTCCTCGGGTGCCTTCTCCATCGCCTTGAGGACTATCTCCTCAAGTCCGTCGGGGATATCGGGATTGATAGCTCTCGGACGCTCGGGGATATCGTGCATATGCATAACTGCGATAGCTACGGGGTTGTCGCTGTCGAAGGGCTTTCTGCCCGTCAGCATCTCGTACATCATCGCGCCTACAGAGTAGATATCGCTCTTGGCGTCGGTCACGCCGCCGCTCGCCTGCTCGGGGCTGATATAGTGGACACTTCCGATAGCCTGATCGGTAGCCGTCTTGCCCTCCTCACGCGAGAACTTGGCGATGCCGAAGTCCATGACCTTGATAGTGCCGTCACTGAACATCATTATGTTCTGCGGCTTGATGTCGCGGTGGACTATGCCCTTGTCATGAGCGTGCTGGAGTGCGCGGAGTATCTGTATCACGAAGTGGACTGTGTCCTTCCACGTGAGTATCTTCTCCTCCTCGATGTACTCCTTGAGTGTGATGCCGTCGATGTACTCCATAACGATGTACTGGAGCTTGTCCGAGAAGCCCATATCGTATATCTTCACGATATTTGGGTGCGAGAGGACTGCTACAGCCTTGGATTCGTTCCTGAAGCGTCTGAGGAACTCCTCGTTCTCGGCATACTCCTTCTTGAGTATCTTGATGGCGACCGCCTTGTTGTCGATAACGTCCACGCCCTTGTAGACCTCAGCCATTCCGCCGACGCCTATGAGCTCGGTTCTCTCGTATCTGCCTTCAAGTTTTTTGCCACTGGACGTATCCATGGTCTTATCCTTCCTGCAGATCTGTTGTTCTCTTTGGCATTAATCATAAACTTTTTTGTGGGGACTCAGTCCCATACGACTGCTACGGTCACGTTGTCGCGCCCGCCCTTGTCGTTTGCGAGCTTGATGAGCTCGTCCGTCATACCGTCGAGCTCATGCCCGCTGATGACGCTGTATATCTCCTCGTCCGTGCAGTAGCCCGACAAGCCGTCGGAACACAGCAGGAGGTGTATCTTGTCCTCGTAGTCGAGTATGAAGGTATCTGTGAGGACTGTCTTTTCCACGCCCACCGCGCGCACGAGCATATGTCTCTGCGGGTGGCCGACTATCTCTTCCTCGGTTATCTTGCCCTGCTCGAACAGCAGTGCGGGGACATTGTGGTCGGTGGTTATCTGGTGGATACCTGTATCGGTGACGAGATAGGCCCGGCTGTCGCCCACATTGGCGATGAACGCCTTGTCAGCCGTAACGAATGCCGCTACGCAGGTCGTGCCCATGCCGAAGTTCTTGAAATCGAGCCTTGCCTTGGTGTATATCACGGAGTTTGCCGCAGATACCGCTGATATCATCAGCTTGCGGATACCGTCGGTATCGAGGCTCTCACTGTAGCCGTCGGAGAAGCGCTGGTAGAATTCGCCTATCGCTATCTGGCTGGCTTCTCTGCCCGCACGCTCACCGCCCATGCCGTCGCACACGACAGCGAGGACGTTGTGACCGAAGTATTCGCATCTTACCGCGTCCTGATTTTCTTCACGCCTCAGACCTATGTCCGAACCGTATTTGAATCTCACGCATCCGCACCTCCGTTCTCTGTTTCTCTCTTTGCGGCGTCACGCCTGAGCTGTCCGCACGCCGCCTCTATATCGCTCCCGAGAGTGCGTCTCACGGTCGCGTTTATCCCGCGCTTTCCGAGGCGCTTTGCGAAGTCCGCTACTGCGCTCGAAGCGGTATGGTAATCTCTCTCTCTGACCTTATTCACGGGGATAAGGTTCACATGGCAGTTGATGCCCCTCAGCAGGTCGGATAGCCTGTCCGCGTCCTTATCCGAGGAATTCACCCCGCTGATGACTGCGTACTCGAAGGTTATCCTGCGCCCCGTCATTTCGATGTAATGACGGCAGGCTCCGAGGAGCTCCTGTATATTATATGCCCTGTTGACAGGCATTATTTCACTTCTTGCTTCATTGTCCGAGGCGTGCAGCGATATGCACAGCGTGAGCTGGAGTTTCAGCTCCGCAAGGTCGTTTATCCTCGGGACGATGCCGCAGGTCGACAGTGATACGTGGCGCAGGCTGAAATTGTTGCCATTGCCGTCCGAGAGTATCCGCAGGAACTTTACCACGTTGTCAAAGTTGTCGAGCGGTTCGCCTATGCCCATGAGCACGACGCCCGACACCTTTACGCCCGAGTTTCTCTCGGTCTCGTATATCTGCATCAGTATCTCCGACGGTTCGAGGCTCCGCACGAAGCCAGCTATCGCCGAGGCACAGAATCGGCAGCCCATTTTGCAGCCCACCTGCGTCGACACGCATATGCTGTGACCGTAGCTGTATTCCATGAGCACGGTCTCAACATAGTTCCCGTCAGAAAGCCTATACAGATATTTTACAGTATTATCTATAGAAGATTCAAGCTTTTTCTGCACAAATAGTCCATTTATACAAAAATTATCTTTGAGGTGCTCGCGTAATTGGACAGATAGGTCAGTCATTTTGTCAAAATCAAAAATTCTTTTAACATGAAGCCACTTGTATATCTGTTTTGCGCGGAATTTTTTCTCTCCCCCCGCCTCAAGCTGTGCTTCCAGCTCGGACAGGTCAAGGCTCATTATATCCGTTTTTCCCAATTACCACACCTCCTTTCTACGTATCGGGCTGCGCTCACACCCTGCGTCTGAATTTCGCCACGAAAAAACCGTTCACCGAGCGGTATGGCTGCTCGGTCCTGCGGTCGGGAGCAAGCCCTGTGTCGGGCAGCTCTACGGGCTCGAGCTCGGGGTGAGCGTGGAGCAGCCGCGCGCAGACCTTTTCGTTCTCCTCGCGGCGTATCGTGCAGGTCGAGTAGACCAGCTCTCCTCCTACCGCAAGATAGTTCAAGGCGTTGTGAGCAATATTGTACTGAATTTCAGGCAAGCCGTCGAATTCCGACAACTTCTTGTACTTTATCTCGGGCTTGACACTGATTACCGCGAGCCCCGAGCAGGGAACGTCGCAGAGTATCTTCGTGAACTGCGGCAGGCTCGGGTCAAACTTCCTTGCGTCGCCGGCGGACGCCCGTATATTGGCAAGTCCGAGCCGTTCCGCTCCGTCACGTATCAGCTTCGCGCGCTTCTCGTGAAGGTCGAAGGCGTATACCTCTCCACGCCCGTTCATCATCTCCGCCATGGTGAAGGTCTTGCCTCCCGGAGCCGCGCAGATATCGAGGACTCGGTCGTTTTCGGTCGGGGCGAGCGCTGTGCATATGTACTGTGATGCCACGCTCTGCACGTGGAACCAGCCATTCTCAAAGGCGGACGTATGTATGAGGTCTCCAGCTACCGTCCAGCAGTCGGGAAGTGCCTCTATTCGGCGGATATTCGCCTCGCCGAGTGCTGCGGAGAGCGAGCTTTTAAACTCCTCCTCCGTGCACTTCAGATGGTTTCTGCGGACACAGGCTCCGTCCCTGTGCTTGCAGGTCAGCACCTCCAGCGCGTCGTTCTTCATCAGCTCGCGGACGAGCTCCTCGGGCGCGGAGAATTCGATGGATGTGCGCTTTATCGCGTATTCGGGCAGGGTGAGCTGCTTGCCGCTGCGTATGAAGCTGCGCAGTATCGCGTTCACCATGCCCGCTGCGCTCGTTTTGCCGAACTGCTTGGCAAGGTTCACCGACTCGTTCACTGCGGCGTTGTCGGGGATGCTGTCCATGTACATTATCTGGTATATCCCGCACCGCAATATATTTACAATTTCGTCGTCGAGCTTGCTTATCGGGCGTGAAGACATTCCCGAAATGATGTGGTCGAGCGTTATCCGCCGCTCGATGACTCCGTAATACAGCGCAGAGCACAGCTTCTTCCCTCGCTCGTCGAGGTCGGAAGCGTCAAGCCCTGCGCTGAGCTGTATATTCGAGTAGCTGCCGCTGCGGAACGTCTTGCTCAGCAGCTTAACTGTCAGATATCTCGGGTCGTTCATCGTCTCGTCCTCATCAGCAGGCGCAGGAGCTGCATCATCGACGACGCAAGTCCCGCGATATAGGTCATGGCGGCGGCTGTCAGCACCTTGCGTGCGGGGCGGAGCTCCGACGTTTCAAGTATGCTGTCGTCACGCAGCGTCTTCATCGCGCGGCTGCTGGCGTTGAGCTCGGTCGGGAGCGTTATCAGCTGGAACAGCACCACGCCGCAGAACATCAGTATCCCGACATATCTCAGGAACGGAAGGAATGTGAAAAAACAGCCCGCCAAAAACACGTAGAACCACAGGTGCGAGCATATGCTCGCGGCGGGAACAAGCTTGTTCCTGAGGATTATCGGCTTGTATGCCTCGGCGTGCTGACACGCGTGTCCGCACTCGTGCGCTGCGATGCCTATCGACGCCACGGAAGTGCTCCCGTATACGCTCTCCGAGAGGCGGACGACGTCGTCGCGCGGGTCGTAATGGTCGGTGAGCTTGCCGCTCACGCGCTCTATTCTCACGGTATGCAGCCCGTTGAGGTCGAGGATACGCCTCGCGACCTGCTCGGCTGTAAGTCCGCGGGAGCTTCGCTTCTTGCTGTATTTGCTGAACGTCATGCTCACGCCGAGCTGCGCGATGAGCGGCAGCACCAGCATTCCGACAAGCAGCAGAAGGTCAAAGATATAAGGCGATATCGCGCCGAAATTGTATCCGTAGTTCATGTCTGTACCTCCGTCAGGCGAGGACTTCGCCCTGTGTCAGCTTCTTTCCGCGGAGGAAATCCTCCGTTTTCATACGCTTCTTGCCCTCGGGCTGGACTTCGAGAAAGGTCACGCATCTGCCGTCACCGCATTTCACAGTGAAGGAAGCGGTGTCGACTATCGCGCCGTTCTCCGCATCGGCAGCAATTTTGTCCGAAATCACCGAGCGATAGACCTTGATACGCTTGCCCTCAAGCATTGCAAAGCCCGTCACGCCTCTGATGGTGTTGTGTACCTCGGCAGCCGTCTTTGTGAAGTCAAGTGCGCTCATCTCCTTGCGTATCATCGGTGAATAGCAGGTCTGTGTGTCGTCCTGCTTCTCGGGGGTGAGCGTGCCGCTCTCTATTGCCTTTATCGTATCCATGAGCACCTCGCCGCCCATTGCGGACAGGCGGGCGTAAAGCTCCTCATATGTCTCGTTTTCGCCGATCTTCGTGCTCCTCCTGATGAGCATATCGCCAGTGTCAAGTCCCTCGCTCATCTGCATTGAGGTCACGCCCGTTTCGGTCTCGCCGTTGAGCAGGACCCAGTTTATCGGCGCAGCTCCCCTGTACCTCGGGAGCAGCGACGCGTGGATGTTCACGCAGCCGTACCCGGGAAGTTCCAGTATCTCCTTCGGCAGTATCTGTCCGTATGCCGTGACCACTATCAGTTCGGGAGCAATATCGTTCAAGATTCGCATACTCTCCTCCGCGTCCTCACCTTTTCTCAGCGAGAGCGGCTGGTACACGGGGATGCCATACTCCTCTGCCGCCAGCTTCACGGGGGTGGGTATCATCTTGTATCCCCTGCCCTTCGGCTTGTCGGGCTGTGTGAACACCGCCGCGACTTCACAGCCGCCCTCCGCGAGTGCGCGCAGGCACGGTACCGCAAAATCGGGAGTTCCCATGAATACTACCTTCATATTATTCCTCCTCGGGAACAAAAAATTCTTCCACTATTTCGGTGAATACGTGACCGTCAAGGTGGTCGTTCTCGTGGCAGACACACTGTGCTCCGAGGTCCGTGAAGTCTCGCTCGAACCAGTTGCCGTTCCTGTCCTGTGCTTTCAGGTGTACGCTCTGGGGACGGGTAACATAGCCCCACACATTCGGGCACGAGAGACAGCCTTCCTGTACGCGCTGGCTGCCCTCGCGCTGCGATACCTCGGGGTTTATGCACTCAAAGCTGCCCTCCTCGAGGTGCATGATGAAGATGCGTCTGCATATGCCGACCTGCGGTCCCGCAAGACCGAGTCCCTGTGCTTTGTCGAGAGTCTCGTGCATATCGTCAAGCAGTATCGCGAGCTTTTCGTCAAACTTCTCAACGGGTCTGCATACTTTGTGGAGCACCTCGTCCTTGTCTGTCAGTATATTTCTCAATGCCATATCTATCTTTCCTTTCTTTTATATCATTTATACGCCGACGTCGCCGTTCATATCGGCGTACAGTCCTATATTCCGCATATCAGGGAGCTTTGCGCCCTCGGTCAGTATCCCTCTGATAAAGCTGCGTATCTCCGGCGTGTTCCTGCTTTTCATTATTATCCTGTAACGGTACTTGCCGCCGAGACGTCCGTATGACGCCTTTACGGGTCCGAGCACACGCACGGGCGTTTTCGGCTGTAATTCGCGGAGTCTGACATTCATAAGCTCCAGTACCGCGTCCGCGCCCTTTTTCGTGGCGGGCTCCGCAGCTCCCGCAAAGCAGAAGATGTACATATCGCATATCGGCGGGAACACCATCGCCCTGCGTATCGCGATCTCCTCCGTGTAGAAGCCCTTGTAGTCCTGCTCAGCCGCGAGGTTCATCACGTAGTGGTCGGGCATAAAGGTCTGCAATATCGCCCTGCCCGAGCGCTCGCCGCGCCCGCCTCTGCCGACGACCTGCGCTATCAGCGAGAATGTGCGCTCATAGCTGCGGAAATCGCCGTTGTACAGCGCTTTGTCCACGGACATGACTCCCACGAGCGTGACGTTCGGAAAGTCCAGACCCTTGCCTATCATCTGCGTGCCTATCATTATGTCGTACTCGCCGTCGCGGAAGGCGTTGAAGCCCTTCTCGTACGAGTAGCGCGAAAACGTCGTATCTGCGTCCATTCGCAGTATCCTTGCCGTCGGGAAGAGCTCGCTGAGCTCCTCTTCGAGCTTCTGTGTGCCGAAGCCCATGCGCTTCAGACGCTCCGAGCCGCAAACGGGACACGCCTTCGGCTCGTCGCCCGCGTAGCCGCAGTAGTGGCACATAAGCTTCCCGTTCTTCTTGTGGAAGGTCAGCGGAACCGAGCAGTTCGGGCAGTATATCGGCTGGAAGCAGTCCACGCAGCTCGTTATCGTGTGGTAGCCGCGTCTGTTCAGCAGCAGTATGCTCTGCTCGCCTCGCTTCAGATTTGCGTTGACCTCGCTGACGAGCTGTCGGCTGAATTCCGATGTGTTCCCCGACTCTCGCTCACCGTTCATATCAACGATGCTCACCTCGGGCAGCGGGTTGCTGCTGTATCGCTTTTTCAGCTCGAGCAGACGGTACACGCCGCGCTCTGCGAGGTAGTAGCTCTCGATGCTCGGAGTCGCCGACGCAAGCAGCAGCACCGCGTTGTGGTACACGCACCTGCGCTTGGCGATGTCGTGCGCGAGATAGCGCGGGGAGCTGTCGGATTTGTACGAGCGCTCGCCCTCCTCGTCGATAATGATGAGACCGATGTTGTCGAGCGGTGCGAATACCGCGCTTCGCGTGCCGACTACGATGTCTGCCTCGCCGCGCTTTATCCGCTTGTATTCGTCGAGACGCTGACCGAGCGACAGTCCGCTGTGGATGACGGCGACCCTCTCGCCGAACAGCGAGCGGAAACGCCTCAGCACCTGCGGGGTCAGACCTATCTCGGGTATCAGCATAAGCACCTGTCGCCCGAGCGTGGTCGTGTCGTATATCAGCTTCTCAAAAACCGAGGTCTTTCCGCTCCCCGTGACGCCGTGGAGCAGAAAGACTGCGGGCTTGTGTTCATTTACCTGTGCAAGCACTTCGTCGTGCGCTGTCTGCTGTTCTTCCGAAAGCACGACGTCACGCGGGTCGATGTGCTCGTCGGAGCCGTCCTCCACGCCGCGGAGGACTTCCATATCGTATTCCTCTGCCGCTCCCGACGCCGCGAGCCGCTTGATGACCGCGTCCGTGAAGCCGCACATATACGCGACTTCCCTAACGGACGCCGCGCCGTACTCTGTGAGGAATTCCGCCGCCTTTATCTGCTTCGGCGTGAGGTCGAAGTTCGTCGGGTCGGCAAGGTATTCGTCCGAGAGGCGCACCATTTTCACGGAAGCGTCCCCCACATTCTGACGAAAAGCATTGTTTGATTCAAGAGCACCCGCGTCGAGCAGCTCGTCGGGCAGACGTCTGCCGTTGTCGACGATGTAGCTGTCGAGCAGAGCCGTCAGTTCTCTGTCGCCTTTCGCGCACCGCAGGACTTCGAGCAGCTCGTCAGCCTCGGGACTGAGCGATGAAACGTCGGCAAAGTCCCTGACAAGGCGGAAGGTCTCTTTCGCCTTGACTCCCATTGCGGGCGGGAGCATAGTCCTCACCGCGTCAAAATAGGTACAGAAGGTCTGCTCGCGGAGCAACTCCGCAAGCTTCATAAGCTCGCCCGATATGACGGGCTCGTCATCTACCTGAGCGACTATCGGTTTCAGGGCAGAGCCATCACCTTCGCTCAGCCGCATAACTACGCCTATCCTGCGCCTGTTGCTCCTGCCGAACGGCACAAGCACGCGGCAGCCCTCTTTCAGCTTCATATGTCCGGGCACCGCGTAGCTGAACAGCATATCGAACGAGTACGCCGTACCGCTGACCGCCGTCTCCGCGATAAGGGGCATTATTCTTCGTCTGTGCTGACTATCTTGCACTTGCCGCTCGCAAGCTCCTCAACAGCCGTCTTTACGGGCTTCTCCTCGAGAGTCTCGCCGTTTTCGTAGAGCTCCTCGGATATCTCTCTTGCGCGCTTTGCTACTGCGATTACGAGCGAGTAGCAGCTCTCATTCTTTGATATTATCTGGTTTACTGCGGGTCTAAGCATTTTTTAACACCTCATCTATAAATTCGCTCTGATATTTCGAGTTCAGCTGCTCTGCGCGTATCACCGCGAAGAAGTCGCTGACCGCGTCTTCAAGAGCGTCGTTGACTATAATGTAATCGTATTTCGGAGCGTATGTCAGTTCCTCGTATGCGGCAGCTACACGCTGCGCGATGACCTCTTCGGTCTCGGTGCCGCGCTTGTGGAGGCGGCGGCTGAGCTCCTGCACCGACGGCGGCGCAATAAACACGAGCAGCGCATCGGGACGCGCCTTGCGGATGTTCATTGCTCCCTGTACCTCTATCTCGAGTACGACGTTGATGCCCTTTTCGAGGTAGGGGTCTACCTCGGACTTGAGCGTGCCGTAGTAGTGGTCGCAGTAGCCTGCGTGCTCGAGAAATTCTCCGTTAGCTACCCTGCTTTCGAACTCCTCGTTCGTGATGTAGTAGTAGTTCACGCCCTCGACTTCTCCCTCGCGCGGCTTGCGGGTCGTTGCCGACACCGAGCAGCGGAAGCTCTCATCTTTCAGTATCTCCGCGAGCATCGTGCCCTTTCCGCAGCCCGACGGCGCTGAGAACACGATAAGTCTGCCTTTATTCTTCATTTTCTGTATCACCTGTCCCGTTTATTCTCGCCGCAAGTGTCTCGGTTATCAGCGAGGACAGTATCATGTGTCCGCTGTCCATCACTATCACCGCTCGCGTCTTGCGGCCGTATGTTGCGTCGATAGCCCTGCCGTCGTCCTTAGCCTCCTGTATCAGGCGCTTTATCGGGGCGGAATCGGGACTGACTATCGTTACTATCCTTGCTGCGGATATCATATTCCCGTAGCCGATGTTTATCAGTCTCATGGCTCACTCGATGTTCTGTATCTGCTCGCGTATCTTCTCTATCTCTGCCTTCATGTCGACAACGACCTTCGTGATGTTAAGGTCCTGCGCCTTCGAGCCGATAGTGTTGACCTCGCGGTTCATCTCCTGTACGATGAAGTCGAGCTTGCGTCCGACTGCCTCCTCCGATGCGAGCATATCTTTAAGCTGTGAGATGTGGCTGCGCAGGCGCACAGTCTCCTCGTCGACTGCTACTTTCTCTGCGAATATAGCTGCCTCTGTGAGTATGCGCTGCTGGTCGACGTCCTTGCTCTCGAGTATCTCGGTAAGCTTCTGGTAAAGCTTGCTGCGGTAGTTTTCAACGGTCTTGGGAGACTGCTCCTCGACCTTCGCTACCATGCCGAGTATGCCATCTGCCTTGTCGAGCACGTCCGAGCGGAGCTTAGCGCCCTCGGTCTCGCGCATTGCTACGAACTTGGCAAGTGCCTCGGCCGCTACCTCAGATACGTCGCTCCATACCTGCTCCTCGTCGTCGGGTGCCTTCTGTATCGTGAAGATATCTGGCAGCTTGATGAGCTTGGAGAGGGTGAGGTCGTCCTCGACGTAGTCCTCTATCTCGTCGCAATCAACGTACTTGTCGTTTATCTCCTCGCCGAATTCTTTCAGCACGCGGAGGTACTCCTCGGCAAGTCCCTTGTTAAGAGCAACGACTGTGTCCCTGCCCTCGATGTTGTTTATCGTGACGTTGACCTCGACCTTGCCGCGCGAGATGCCGCTCTTCAGCATCGCTTTCAGCTTTTCGTCGATGTAGCTGTATGTACGCGGGATACGTGAGGAATATTCGTAGTATCTGTGATTGACCGAGCGTATCTCGACAAGGATGTCTCTGCCGCTCAGTATCTTCTGCGCTCTGCCATAGCCTGTCATGCTTCTTATCACTGTATTTTTCGCCACCTTTTCAGTTTTTTTCGTGCATAATATGCCTCCGACAGCGATGCTTGTGCTATGATATGGGCATACCTATGCTATTATATTATTGTATCATATTATCAGCAAAAATGCAATAGGCACGGGAAGATATTTGAGTTTTTTGTGTTTCAGATGTGAAACTGCCGCGGAGTTCCACGCAAAGCAAAAAAGACCGTGCCTCTCGGCACGGTCTTTTTCGGGAATTTTTACATTTGGAGAAGGCTTTTTCTTATAAGGCAGAGGTCGTAGGTATCTACCCTGCCGTCGCCGTCAAGGTCGGCGTTCTTCCACTCCCCTACAAGCTCTGCGCTCTTGTCGCCGAGCAGCCACTTGCTGAGCGTTACGAGGTCGGCTGCTCCAAGCACGCCGTCTCCGTTCACATCGCCCTTTACTGCGGCGGGAGTTGACTGTCGCGGCGAGAATTCCTTGCCGCCTATCTCGAACAGCTCCTTCTGAAGCTGCTGGTCTGTGAGTTTGTATGCTGTGCGGTCATAGTGACCCTTGATGATATCTCCGCCATCGGTGGTCGAATCGGGTGTTGACCAGAGTACAGGACAGAGCTGTCGCTCGTAGGCTGACTTGCAGACAGAGCTGATGAAACGTCTTACGGAATCGGATTCCTTGCCCTTTGTGGGACAGCCATACTCGCCGATGATAACGGGTATGCCTTTGTCGACAAAACCTGTCTTCATCATATCCAACCACCCGTTGAGCTCCTTGTAGTCGTCATCGGTGCCCCATGTGCTGCGAGCCTTAGCCCACGATTCGTCCTTATCTTCAAGGATACAGAAGCCTGCGGGCGTATAGTAGTGTACTGAGATCGCCATCCTGTTGGCAGGGTCGTTCGGCATCTTGAACAGAGCGTCGCAGGTGCGGTCTATTCCCGTATTATATCCCGATATCAGCAGATGTCGCTTGGGATTGTTGCCGCCCGAAGCTCTTACTATGTCTACAAATTTCTGGTTTATCTCGTTGCAGAGCGCATAGGACTCTGCCTTGCCTTCTGTGCCGCCCCATGGGTTCCACAGAGACTCCCAGCCGAGTTCCTCGTTCTGTGACTCAAACATCAGATAGTCGTCGTAATCCTTGAAGCTGTCGGCTATCTGCTCCCACATATGGGAATAGCGCTTCATGCTCTCTTCCTTGTCGTCGGGGAACTTGTTTACCCAGCCGCCATCCCAGTGGATATTGATTATGCAGTACATACCGCTTTCAAGCGTCCAGTCAACGACCTCGTGTATACGGGCGTCATAATCGGGATTGATAGTGTATGTACCGTCATGCGCCATCATATTCGACCACGCAACAGGTATACGCAGAACGCCGAAGCCCTCCTTTGCCATACCCTCTATCATTTCTTTGGTGACCTCGGGACTGCCCCAGCACTTTTCGTAGTCCTTAGGCGTTCCGTCGCTCCACTTGGCTATCCAGTCCTCACCGTACCAGTCGGGGCAAGCCTCGAATGTGTTGCCGAGATTGATACCGATGCCCATATCCTTTACAAGCTCCATAGTTGTGATGTCACGCATCTCCTCTGCGGCACAGGTGGGTACGGGTACGGGTGCTGCTGATGCAATGCTCGCCAGCATTGTAACGGCAGCCGCTGCCGAAGCTACGATTCTGTTTATCCTCATAAAAAATCCTCCCTGAAAGAAATAGTCACGCACATTGCTTATCGTAACTATTGTACATTCAGAGAGGATTATTTACAACCCATAAAGTTGGATAATAGTGGACAAAATCTGCACTACCCCTTTATCAGGTTCCTGTATCTCAATGCGGGCAGTCCCGTATTGGCTGTGAACTGCCGCTGGAAGTATTTGTAGTCTACGTAGCCGCACTTCTCGGAAATGTCGGTTATAGCCAGTGAGGTGGTCGCAAGGTAGTATTTTGCCTTTGCGATACGCGCATTTATGCAGTCCTGATGAAAGGCTGTGCCGAAGCAGCTCTTGTAGTTGCGGCGGAAGAAATCGATACGGTCGGTGAAGCTGTTTTCGCTGTCAGAGTCAAAGGTGATCTCGGTCTCGGAGTATATGCGGTCGCGCACGGCGAGCATATCCGCGTAGTACCGATTCTTTCGGAACGCAGCTATCCTGCGTTGTTCCTCGTTTATCCGTTCCGTGCTCTGTGCAAGGAGGCTGTCAAAACTCTCGCTCTCGCAGGGTATGGCGCAGCAGGCGAATGAGCTCGTCCCCGCGTAGTCGATGTATGCCCTCTCCTGTAACAGCACTGCTCCAAGCAGATCGGCAACTACATCGGGCTCGACAAGGCTCTGCACGAGGCAGACGAACGTATCCTCTGCCACGCGCCCCGATATATCATGATTCCCGCAGAACTTCGCTATCGCCTTCGACACTCCGATGACAGCCTCAGTCTTGCGGCGTATCTCTTCATCGTTGAGCTGGCGCGGAAAGAGGTCGATACGGAGCGCAACGAAATACAGTCTCCTGTTGTTGTGGATACGCACCGCCTGAAATGCGCGGCGCAGTCCCTTCTTATTGTTCATGCCCGTGAGCGTGTCCCTGTATTCGGACACGTTCTGGCAGCTTATCAGGTAGCGGATATCGTTTTTCAGGCGCAGGAACTCCAATCCTATCGAGACGGATTTCAGCCAGTGACGGTATACGTCGTCGTAGCTCGAAGCCGAACCATAGAGCAGTGCCATATAGCCGAAAAGTTTCTTTCCGGAAAAGAGCGGGTTCAGGTAGCAGACAGAGGAATCACGGTCGCGCTCGAAGAAAACGCGCAGGTCAAGGCAGTCAGCCTCGAATGCCTCTGTGCCGTCTATCATGCTGACCGAATGCATTATAGATGAATTCTCCGGATCAGCCTCGTTCCAGTCAGAGAAGAGGCAGAGAAAGATGTTGCGCTTGTCCTGTATCATCCACTGGTGGTCGCTGATTATGCTTATGAATTCCTTCATATCGCGGCAGAGTGTGAGCCTGTGCTCCATGGTGCTGAACAGGCTGAGGTCGATAAAGTTCTTGCGGCGCTCAGCGTCGCGGAGCTCCGACAGCGACCGAGCCTCATCACCTTTGCAGGGACAGCTCCCGCCGAATACCAACTCACCGCGCGGCGGCACGAACTCGGGCGGAGTCCTGCCCTCAAGAACAGCTTGCAGACGGGCTGCTGCGGCAGCTCCGAGAGCACGTCGGTTCTTGCGCATAGATGTCAGCGCGGGCGAGTAGTAGATACGTATGTCGGAATATTCATAGCTAACGACCGTGACCTGTTCGGGAACGCGTATGCCCGCGTCCGAAAAGCGGCGCAGCATACCGTATGCCATAAAGTCGTTAGCGCAGACCACCGCCTGCGGTAACTTAAGCTCGCCGCTGATATAACGGTCGGCAAGCTGCTCGCCCGAGGTGAACCAGAAGTCGCCGTAATGTATCCTGCTCTCGTCGGGAGCTATCCCGTATGCCCTGAGCGCGCTGAGGTAGCCCACGACACGAAGCCGAGAGGACTCTATCTCCTGCATTCCTGTGAGGATGTCGATGTCCCTGAAGCCATGTGCCTCGATAAGATGCGAGGTGAGTTCCTCCATGTCGGCGACATCATCGGTACTGAGCAGGGTGTAGTCGAGAGGCTCAAACTCGTCAAGGCGTGTGCCTATGCCGATTATCGGGGCATTAATCCTGCTGAGCAAGGAAGTGATGCGCTTGCGTATATGATCCTCGACAAAGGATTCGCAGAGCAGTATTATGCCGCTGATATCTGGCGAACGTACAAAATCGTATATCTTCTGTTCGCATAGGAGCTCGTCGTTCTGCTGGACAATGTTGTAAATATTCGAGAAAACGACCGTAGGATAGCCGTTTTTCCTGTTCTCTGAAATGATACCGCCGAGTATCTCCTTCTCCGCAAAACCGTTCGCAAGAGCAGTCACTACGGCGATAACCGGACGTTTTTTATGATTCATAGCCACGCCTCCCAAGCGTCGTTATGTGTTCTATATTGCTGAGGTCTGAGTCTTTTAAGAAGCTTTCCCTTATTTTTGCTGAATCAGAAAAAAGCGAACCTCACGATCACCGCCATTCCCGCTGTGACGACGGCTGCTGTTATCCCCATTACAACCAGTACGGGGAAAAAACCAGAGGCTTTCTTTTCCTGTCCTTTGGGAGCATTCTTTTTCCCGATGATAATGAAAACAATGGCGGCTGTTATCGCGATAAGCAATGCAGGCAGCCCTATAATGAACGCGATCATCGCAAATGCGAAATATTCCGATAAGTCCCTTATGCCATTGTATTCCGCCTTTGCTCCGTCGGCATAGACCTCATAAAGAGTATAGCCCCTCGGCTTGACTCTTACAGGGTCGGTGACAAGGAGGACATTCCCTTCCTTATCGCAGTAAGCGACCTTGAATTCGCCGTAGTATTCAAAGAGATCGCTATTGTATACAGATGTCGGCTCACCCCAGTCAAGGGAGCAGCTATCGGAATATACCATATTTGTAATTGGAAGGCATCTGTTCATCATAAAGCTCGTGAAGCCGTCATCATATTCGGCAAGCCCGCAGTGCTCGTCAAGCTCAATGTTCCCCGAATCAATGCAGACATACCTCACCCTATGGTCTGACGCCTCCCCAGTGAGAGCATACTCATCGTCCTCAACCTTCTTGAAAAGAATATCCGCAAAGACAGTCCCCTCAGGAGCATTTTTGTATTTGATAACTATTTCACACTCATAGAACCCCATGGCGTTAGCGTTCATTGCTCCGCAGAGCATAGTGAAAACGGTAATTATGCCAATGGTGAACGATATTATAAAACGTTTCACGGCTGAACCTCCCGAAAAGGCTTTTTTCTATCATATCATGCCATAAAGGAAATGTCAATCAGTCAGCGTAAAATGTAATTCTATCGTAAATTGCTCGTAACACTTTACATAACAGACAGGGACGGTCCTCTTTGCGAGAGGTCGTCCCTGTTTTCACAGTCGTTATGCTCTTGTTTTGTCGTAAGCCTCGCGGATAGCAAGGCATAGCTGGTCAGCGCAAGATGTAGGGCGGGTGCCGCAGATATTGCCCTTGAGCTTCGCCTCTATCTCCTCGACCGTCATGCCGTCTACAAGCTTGGATACGGCTTTGAGGTTGCCGTTGCAGCCTCCGAGGAAGGAGACGTCCGTGATGACATTGCCCTCGATTTCAAAGCTTATCTGCTGGGCACAGACCATTTTCGGCTTGTATGTGTATCTCATATTTTTCACCTGCTTCTATAGATATCCCCGATGCCGCAACATCGGGGATGTTTTTGTTTTTTAAACTATCGGAGCGTTGTTTATCGCGGGATTGTGCTCGGCTGCTGTCTCGTTCTTTACGACCTTGACATGGCTGTAGCAGTCCATACCTGTACCTGCGGGTATGAGCTTACCGATGATAACGTTCTCCTTGAGTCCGAGGAGCTTGTCGCTCTTGCCTCTGATTGCGGCGTCTGTGAGCGCCTTTGTGGTCTCCTGGAAGGAAGCCGCCGACATGAAGCTGTCGGAGTTGGAGGATGCCTTCGTGATACCCTGAAGCACGGGAGTTACCTGTACGAGCTGTACATCGTACTCGCCTGCGTCTATACGTGCCTGAAGTTCCTCGTTTATTGCGTCTATCTCCTTGCGGTCTACAAGGTTGCCCGGGAGCAGGTAGCTGCTGCCCGAATCCTCGACCTTGACCTTGCGGAGCATCTGACGTACGATTACCTCGATGTGCTTGTCGTTGATGTCAACACCCTGTAAGCGGTAAACCTTCTGAACTTCGTTGATGATGTAGTTCTGAACGTCGTGGATGCCGAGGATATTGAGGATATCTGTCGGGTAGATGTTGCCCTCGGTGAGGCGCGTGCCCTTGGTTATCTGCTCGCCCTCCTATACGCGTATCTTGAGGTTGTAAGGTATCATGTAGCTCTCGCTCTCGCCTGTCTCGTCGTTGGTAACGATGATATTGCGGGTGGTCTTTACTTCCTCAATGGTTATCCTGCCCGATATCTTGGAGAGGATAGCCGCGCCCTTGGGACGTCTGCTCTCGAAGAGCTCCTCGACACGGGGAAGACCCTGTGTGATATCTTCCGCGTCGGCAGATGCAACACCGCCGGTATGGAAGGTTCTCATGGTGAGCTGTGTACCGGGCTCGCCGATGGACTGTGCGGCAATTACGCCGACAGCTTCGCCGACCGATACTACGTTGTTGAATGCGAGGTTAGCACCGTAGCACTTGGCGCATACGCCGTTCCTTGCCTTACAGTTGAGCACGGAGCGGATGGTTATCCTCTCGACGCCTGCCTCGATTATCTTCTTGGCGTCTGCGTCGTTGATGAGCTTGTTCTTGGAGACGATGAGCTCGCCTGCCTCGTCGCGGAGGTCCTCCGAGAGGAATCTGCCTACGAGACGCTCTGCAAACGGCTCGACTATCTCGTTGCCGTTCTTTATCTCGTATACCTCGATACCGTCTGTTGTACCGCAATCCTCCTCGCGGATGATAACGTCCTGTGATACGTCAACGAGACGACGGGTCAGGTAACCCGAGTCAGCGGTACGGAGAGCCGTATCGGCAAGTCCCTTACGGGCACCACGGGATGCGATGAAGTATTCGAGGATGTTAAGACCTTCACGGTAGTTAGCTCTGATAGGGATCTCGATTACGGCACCCGAGGTGTTGGCGATAAGTCCGCGCATTCCTGCGAGCTGACGTATCTGAGAGATAGAACCACGGGCACCCGAGTCCGCCATCATCCAGATAGGATTGTAGCGGTCGAAGTTTGCCTTCAGTGCGGCTGTAACCTCGTCGTTGGTGTTGGTCCAGAGCTCGATTACCTGCTTGGACTTCTCCTCTGCGGAGATGTAGCCGTACTCGTAATCCTCTGTGATACGTGCAACCTCCTCGTCAGCCTTTGCGAGTATCTCCTTCTTCTGCGGAGGAATGGAGGCATCACATACAGCAACGGTAAGAGCTGCTCTTGTGGAGTATTTGTATCCGAGAGCCTTGATACGGTCAAGTACCTCGGAGGTCGTTGTTGTGCCGTGTATCTTGATGCAGCGCTCGATGATGTCGGAGAGCTGCTTCTTGCCTACGAGGAATGCTACCTCGAGGTCGAACTGCTTGTCGGAGTTCGTTCTGTCAACGTATCCGAGGTTCTGCGGGATGTTCTCGTTGAAGATGAGTCTTCCGACTGTTGCGTCTATTATCTTGGACACCTTCTTGTCGCCGATGTCCTTCGTTATCTTGACCTTGATATTCGCGTGGAGTGATACGTCGTGCTCGTAGTACGCCATGAGAGCCTCGTTCACGTCACGGAACACCTTGCCCTCACCCGGCTCGCCGGGCTTATCCATTGTAAGGTAGTAGGAACCGAGTACCATATCCTGCGAAGGTACGGCAACAGGCTTTCCGTCCGAGGGCTTGAGGAGGTTGTTTGCCGCAAGCATAAGGAATCTCGCCTCTGCCTGTGCCTCTGCCGAGAGCGGGAGATGTACAGCCATCTGGTCGCCGTCGAAGTCAGCGTTGAACGCCGAACATACGAGCGGGTGGAGCTTGATGGCTCTGCCCTCTACGAGTATCGGCTCGAATGCCTGTATACCAAGACGGTGGAGCGTAGGAGCTCGGTTGAGCATTACGGGGTGGTCCTTGATGACGTCCTCGAGAGCGTCCCATACCTTGTTGTCGGCACGGTCGATGAGCTTTCTTGCGGACTTGATATTTGCGATTGCCTTCTTGTCAACGAGTCTCTTGAGTACGAAAGGCTTGAAGAGCTCGAGTGCCATCTCCTTCGGGAGACCGCACTGGTACATCTTCAGCTCAGGTCCTACGACGATAACCGAACGTCCTGAGTAGTCAACACGCTTACCGAGAAGGTTCTGACGGAAACGTCCCTGCTTACCCTTGAGCATATCGGAGAGCGACTTGAGAGCACGGTTGCTCGGACCTGTTACGGCTCTGCCGTGTCTGCCGTTGTCGATGAGTGCGTCAACGGCTTCCTGAAGCATACGCTTCTCGTTTCTTACGATGATGTCGGGAGCGTCAAGCTCGAGCATTCTCTTCAGACGGTTGTTTCTGTTGATAACACGTCTGTAGAGGTCGTTGAGGTCGGATGTAGCATAGCGTCCGCCGTCGAGCATTATCATAGGACGGAGGTCGGGCGGGATAACGGGTACTACATCAAGTATCATCCACTCGGGCTTGTTTCCGGAGAGGCGGAATGCCTCGATTATCTGAAGTCTCTTTAAGAGCTTGACCTTCTTCTGTCCCGAGGGAAGTCCAACGAGCTCGTTTTTGAGGTCGTCGGAAACTATCTCGATGTTGTTCTTCCACTCGATGTCTGTGAGCTCCGCGAACTTGCGGCACTCCTCACACTCGCACTCGAGCGGGTTGTTATAGCACTCAACACGGCTGCTGCCGATGTTTATCTTGCCTGTTTCGATGAGGCGGTTCTTCTGTGTGTCGTATCTTGCGGGATCGTACTCGTTGAGGAGCTTCTTGATAGCCTCGGCGCCCATTTCTGCCTTGAAATCGTCGCCGTACTTCTCAACGTAGGAGAGGTACTCCTTCTCAGAGAGGAGCTGCTTCTTCACAAGCTCGGTGTTGCCCGGGTCTGTTACGATGTACTTTGTGAAGTAGAGTACCTCCTCGAGGCGCTTCTGCGATACCTCGAGCACCTGTCCGATACGGGACGGTGTGCCCTTGAAGTACCAGATGTGCGACACGGGAGCTGCAAGCTCGATGTGTCCCATTCTCTCGCGGCGGACTCTTGCTCTTGTTACCTCAACTCCGCAGCGGTCGCAGACCTTGCCCTTGAAGCGGATCTTCTTGAACTTGCCGCAGTGACACTCCCAGTCCTTTGTGGGTCCGAATATCCTTTCGCAGAAAAGACCGTCCCTCTCGGGCTTCTGGGTTCTGTAATTTATAGTTTCAGGTCTTTCAACAACACCGTACGACCAGCTTCTTATCTGCTCGGGCGCTGCAAGACCGATCTTTATTGATTCAAAAGTCGTGTTTTCCAAACTGCTACCTCCTGCAATTTATTGCCGATTCATTTCGTATACCGACTGTTTATCAGTTCTCGTCGCCTTCCTCGTCGAGGTCGAAGCTGTCGAATACATCGTCGCCTTCCTCCCCGTCGTTGAAGTCGAGGTCGTCCTCAGACTCGTCATCGTCGAAGCTGAACTCGTCATCCTTGTCAACGCTGTCGAAATCTTCGCCGTCCTCGAAGCCGAAGCCTGCCTCGCCGAGCTCGTCGTCGGAGTAGCTTGTGCCGTCGGCTGTATCCTCGTCAGCATAGGAATCTCTTGCAGGGATCGGATCGTCGTCGAAGTTCTGCTTGAGGTCGATCTCCTCCTGATTGCTGTCGAGCACCTTGACGTCGAGGCAGAGTGACTGCATCTCCTTGATGAGGACCTTGAAGGACTCGGGTATACCAGGTGTAGGAACGTTCTGTCCCTTGACGATTGCCTCGTAGGTATTGACACGTCCGATGGTATCGTCTGACTTGACGGTGAGTATCTCCTGAAGAGTATAGGCTGCACCGTAAGCCTCGAGAGCCCAAACTTCCATTTCTCCGAAACGCTGTCCGCCGAACTGCGCCTTACCGCCGAGCGGCTGCTGTGTTACGAGAGCGTACGGTCCTACCGAACGTGCGTGTATCTTATCGTCTACGAGGTGGTGGAGCTTGAGGTAGTACATATAGCCCACCGTTACGCGGTTGTCGAACTTTTCGCCTGTGCGTCCGTCGTAGAGTGTGAATTTACAGTCGTCTGTGAATTCGAGTGCCTTGGGGTTGATGACCTTATCCATTGCCTTGAGCTCGAACATATCGTCCTTGTGCTCCTGAGCGTAGTCGTTTGCCATCTTGAAGCATTCGCGGATATCACCCTCGTGTGCGCCGTCGAATACAGGGGTCATGATGTGCCAGCCGAGAGCCTTGCACGCCATGCCGAGGTGGACTTCAAGCACCTGTCCGATGTTCATTCGTGAAGGAACACCGAGGGGGTTGAGTACGATATCGAGCGGTGTGCCGTCGGGGAGGAAAGGCATATCCTCCTCGGGGAGTATGCGCGATACGACGCCCTTGTTACCGTGACGACCAGCCATCTTATCGCCGACCGTTATCTTACGCTTCTGGGCGATGTAGCAGATAACGCGCTTGTTTACGCCTGCGCTGAGCTCGTCGCAGTTCTCGCGGGTGAATACCTTGACGTCAACGATAACGCCGGCCTCACCGTGAGGTACCTTGAGGGAGTTGTCGCGGACTTCTCTTGCCTTCTCGCCGAAGATTGCGCGGAGGAGCCTCTCCTCGGCGGTGAGCTCGGTCTCGCCCTTCGGCGTTACCTTACCTACGAGGATATCGCCCGATGTTACCTCGGAACCGATGCGGATGATACCGTTCTCATCGAGGTTCGCGAGAGCGTCGTCGCCGACGTTTGGAATATCGCGGGTTATCTCTTCGGGTCCGAGCTTGGTGTCGCGGCACTCTATCTCGTACTCTTCTATATGAACTGATGTGAATACGTCTTCTCTTACGAGACGCTCGTTAAGAAGAACGGCGTCCTCGTAGTTGTAGCCCTCCCATGTCATGAAGCCGATGAGGGCGTTCTTGCCGAGGGATATCTCGCCGTCTGCGGTTGCGGGACCGTCAGCGAGCACCTGTCCCTTCTTGACCTCTTCGCCTGCTGTGACGATAGGTCTCTGGTTTACACACGTGCCCTGGTTCGAGCGCTTGAACTTTATGAGCTCGTACTTGTGCTCGATGCCCTCGGAGTCTATCATGTGTATCTTGTCGGCGTCAACGTATGTTACCTTGCCGTCGTAGTCGGATACTACGCATACGCCCGAGTCAACAGCCGCCTTGTACTCCATACCTGTGCCGACGAACGGACGCTCGGTCTTGAGGAGCGGTACTGCCTGTCTCTGCATGTTCGAGCCCATGAGCGCACGGTTAGCGTCATCGTTCTCGAGGAAGGGTATCATGGAGGTAGCTACGGAAACGACCATCTTAGGCGATACGTCCATGTAGTCTACCTTTTCGTTGTCTATTTCGAGTATCTGCTCGCGGTATCTTGCATTTACACGCGGACGTGCGAACTTGCCGTCTTCTGTGAGAGGCTCGTTAGCCTGTGCAACTACGAAGTTGTCCTCGGTGTCGGCAGTCATATATACTACCTCGTTCGTGACAACGCCCGTTGCCTTGTCTACCTTGCGGTAGGGTGCCTCTACGAAGCCGTACTCATTTATCCTTGCGAATGTTGCAAGGTAGGAGATAAGTCCGATGTTAGGTCCTTCAGGAGTCTCGATAGGACACATTCTGCCGTAGTGGCTGTAGTGAACGTCGCGGACCTCGAATCCCGCACGGTCTCTGGAAAGACCTCCGGGGCCGAGCGCGGAGAGACGTCTCTTATGGGTAAGCTCGGCGAGGGGGTTGTTCTGGTCCATGAACTGGGACAGGGGCGATGAGCAGAAGAACTCCTTCATTGCCGAGGATATGGGTCTGATATTGATGAGAGTCTGGGGCGTGAGGGTGTTCACGTCCTGAGTCTGGATGTTCATTCTCTCGCGGATACCGCGCTCCATACGGGCATAGCCGATACGGAACTGGTTCTGGAGAAGCTCGCCTACGGAGCGGATACGTCTGTTGCCGAGATGGTCGATATCGTCAACTGTACCTACGCCCTCGCAGAGGTTGATGAAGTAGCTGATAGTTGCGAAGATATCGTCGAGGATGATGTGCTTGGGAACGAGCTCATCAACACGCTTCTTGATGTTCTCCTCGAGTTCCTAAGCGTCTGCGGAGTTCTCCATGATGTCTCGGAGCACCTTGAAGGATACCTTCTAGTTGATACCGTACTTCTAG